>JAFGDJ010000145.1 GCA_016932135.1 Spirochaetales bacterium
GAACTCTTTCATTCCTCTCCCTCGCTGTTCTTTGCCCCGGCCCGGGCGGTTTTTACGGTGTCCGCCAGGTATCCCACGGTGATCCCGGCAATGGCGGCTATCATCAGTCCGATTTTGTTCGGTAAGTCGTTGAACAGCAAGGCCGTCGCACCGGCCGTTAAAGCTGCCAGGAGCATAGCCCTGGTGGTGATCATGGGAACGACAATACCGATAAAGGTTGCCACCATGGCGAAGTTCAGCCCCCATCCGGAAGCGTCGGGGATAGCCCGGCCGGCCAGGACTCCCAGGATTGTGCAAAGCTGCCAGTTGAGATACATTGCCACGGAAGAGCCTAAATGGTACCAGTGGGGATAGGGGGACTCATCTCCCCGGCTCCACCGTTTTATCACCACGGCGTAGGTTTCGTCGGTCAGCCAGAAACCCAGGGGCAGCAGCCATCGCTGGGGGAGCCGGCGCATATAGGGCGCCAAGGAAGCGGCGTACAGGGCGTGACGCAGATTTACCACGAAGGTGGTGAGAATGATAAAACCCGTTTGGATTCCCTGGGATACCAGCCCGGCGGCGATGAACTGCCCTGAACCGGCAAAGACAAAGAGGGACATAGCCACGGTCCCGAAGGGGGTGATGCCGGCGTTTACCGCCACGGCTCCGAACATCAGCCCGAAGGGGACAGCCCCGAGGATAAGGGGGATGGTGGCTTTCGCGCCGGCGAAGAACTCCGAGGATCTGTTCATGTTTCCAGTCCTTTCACGTAGTTACCCGGGGTGAAACCTAAAAGACGCTTAAACCAGCGATTCATGTGGCTCTGGTCACTGAAACCGGCTGAGATCGCTGTCTCGGCCAGGGGCATACCGTTCCTAAGCAGATCCCGGGCGATCCGGGTGCGAAGGTTCATAAGATAGGTATGGGGAGACAGGCCGGTATGGTTTCTGAAGGTTCGAATGAAATAGTAGGGGCTCCTGCCGCTGATGGTAGATAGATCCTCGAGAGAAATAGTTACCGAGAGGTGTTCCCGCATGTATTCAATGGCTCGATCCACGGATGTCGAGGACCTGCTGGGTCCCTGCTTCTCCTGCCAGGGGCCGGCAGCGTACCGCTGGATGAGTCCGGTAAAAGCTTCGGTGACGGTGCTGTCGTATGCCAGCCTGTCATTCTCGTTAAACGCAGTATGGGCCACCAGTAGACGGATGGCCATGTCTCGGTCTTGGATGACCGTTTCAGGAAAAATGAGGTTTCCCGGGCGGCCGCTTTGCTCTTCCCCGGCAAGAGACTGCATAAAAAGAACTCCGGGATAGAACATCCTGTAAGTCCAGCCGGTTTCGGTGGTTGCCCGTCCCGTGTGGACCTCCCCGGGATTTATTATGACAATCTGCCCTTCCCCGATATACCGGGTGCTTCCACGATAACGGTAGGAGTAGGAGCCTTTCTCAATGACCCCTAGGGCGAAGGATTCGTGAAAGTGAGGAGTGAATTCGTGGGTCACATAGGTGGCGTGAAGCAGTTCCATATCATGCTTCCCGTCGGTTTTCTGGAAATAAATACGTTCTCGGGGTTTCGAAGGAATTGTCATGGCTGATGCAGTATATCCTAAGGTAACAGTCTGTGTCTTGTACAAAATTGCCCTGTAAGAAGTCTGCTTTTAACCTTTTTTTCCAAAATCAGCGAGTGTTGCAGGGAAGAGTTCTTAAAAGAATGAGCGATAGAGAAAATCGTCGGTTCTCTGACAGCCAAAAAAACGGGCAACCGTGAAGGATTTCCACTGATCAAGCCCTCGCCGGAAATAACAGAAGCTGTTTGTCCTTCAGGCGTTTTTCGAGTCTATCGAGAATCCGGTGGAGATCCGCAGGGTTCTCAACAAAATCGAGTTCGTCTCCGGGAATAATCAGGATCGGAGCCAGGGTGAAGGAAGAAATCCATTCTTCGTACAACCGGTTCAGTCCGGCTAGGTACTCATCTCCTATGGCGGCTTCGAATCCTCTGCCTCGAGAGGCTATGCGCTTCTGCAGGGTTGCAACGGATGCCCGAATATACACCACCAGGTCCGGCACCGGGAGCAGGCAGGTAAAGACCCTGTAGAGTTCCCGGTAGGTCGCATAGTCATCTTCCGAAATCTCCCCCCGCATATAGAGGTTTTTCGCGAAAACTTCGGCGTCTTCATAGATCGAACGATCCTGAACCACCGAGAAGGGGTCGCCTGCCAGGGCGTGATGGGATTTCACCCGGTGGGTCATGAAGTACACCTGGGAATGAAAGGCCCACTGCTTCATATCGTCGTAAAAGCGTTCCAGATAAGGGTTTTCGGCCACCGGTTCGTAATAGGCCTTCCAGCCGAAGCGTTGACAGATCATACCGACCAGGGTGGATTTCCCCGCTCCGATATTCCCCGCCAGGACGATGTATTTTTTTGCCACCTTCAGGCTCCTTTCCGGAATTATGATAATAATTCCTATTATCTTGTTGCAACTCTGCTTGGCCTGTTATACAATATAACCTGCCGGACCGCCGTATGTCATGTATCCGGACCTATGGACTTGAGAACAAGAGGAGGCTTAGCATGCCTGAAATGAAGGACGGGTGCGTCAAACCCGCAGGGGGACCGATGATGCCCGTGGAAGAAAAAGCCGCTCCGGCTGCCGGATCGGCTCTGGTACAGGAGGTGAAGAAAGTGTTGGCCCAGGTGGGAAAAAAAGCGATAGATTTCGAAGCTACCGCTTTTATCGCAGGAAAAGGTTTTAAACCTGTCAAATTATCCGATTATAAGGGGCGGTGGATCGTTCTGTGTTTTTACCCGGGCGACTTCACCTTTGTCTGACCGACGGAACTGGCGGCGGTCGCCGCCTTATATGATGAATTCAAAAAGTTAAAAACCGAAGTTCTTTCTCTCAGCGTGGACAGTCGCTTTGTCCATAAGATCTGGCAGGAACAGGAATTATCCAAAATGGTGGACGGCGGGGTGCCTTTCCCCATGCTCTCCGACGCGGGCGGAAAGATCGGATCGGTCTACGGGGTTTATGATGAGGCTGCCGGAGTGGATATCCGGGGAAGATTTATCATCGATCCCGATTTCGTTATCCGCGCAATGGAGGTTCTTACTCCCGAAGTGGGAAGGAATCCGCAAGAGCTGATCCGGCAGATCAAAGCCTTTCAGCATGTGGTTGCCACGGGAGAAGTCACTCCTTCCGGGTGGCAGCCCGGTGGAAAAACCCTCACTCCCGGTCCCGATCTGGCCGGAAGAGTATGGGAGGTCTGGAAACCTTAAGGCAAACGGCGGTCCGGTTTTTCTTTCTATACTAAGTTTCTGAGGGGTTTCATTGAAGGGGAACGGTGCTGCTTGTACCGGTGCCGATTTCCTCCACCATGGCGAGAACCTTATCCCGTTCTTCCGGGGCGTAGTCAATTCTTCCCACCAATCGTGAGAGGAAGGGTTTCACAAAGTGCTCCATTTGCTGGCTTTTCCGCTCATAGTCGGTACAATAATCCAGCATCATCACGGAAACGGGCTGCGGTTTGATATATTCGCCGATGAGCTGGAATCCCAGCTTCCGATACATTTTTATATGCTTTGTTTCGTCGGCAAAAACATCCAGGAAGATCCTCTGGGCTCCCCGGGACCGGGCATACAGGTACGCCAGGGTCATAAGCCCGAGGGGAACAATGCTGCCCCGTTCGTTCTTTAATACTGCCAAACGATCGATCTCGGCGCAGGTTCTTCCGTCGATATATTCGGCCAGATTGAAGTTGCTTTCTATAGGCAAAGCGTTTTGATCACCGTGGGCGATGCAGGAAACAGTCCCCACCGGTTGAAGACCCTTATAGGCTACGATATGATGGGCTGTTTCATCCTCCTTCCGGTGGATGGTTTCTTCCATGTAGCCTTTTTCACCCACCAGAATCTTACGCTGAATGAAAAAGACATCTTCCAGAAAGGAGGGCTCGGAGGCGTGAACAAACCGAATTTTGTTCTTGTCGGTTTCCGTTATCGGTAAAAGGACCCGGAATTCGGTGCCCTCTCCCGGTTCACTGATAATATTGATACGACCGCCGAGCTTGTTGATAATCTGATATGTTATAGTAAGTCCCAAACCGGTACCCGCTCCCGGCTCTTTCGTGGTAAAAAAAGGATTGAAGATCCGGTCGATCTCATCTTTTTCAATTCCGGGGCCTGTATCTCGGATGGTAATGACAATATTACCGCTGTCCTGCCGGCAGCAGATGGAAAGAGTGCCCTGTCCCTCCATGGCCTGTACGGCGTTTATTATAAGATTCATAAAGACTTGTTGAAGTTCCGTGGGGTTAGCTTCGATAGACGGAACCTCTTCGGTTGTTTTTTGTATATCAATGCCGGAAAAGTCCAAACCTCTCATGGCCAGTTTCAGGGATATTTCCAGGATCTCCGTTACCGATACATTTTCCGTTGCCGGGGTTTCTCTTCTGGAATAACTGTTCAGTTCCCTGATTACCTCCGCGGCGTTCTGGGCGTACCGGATAATGTCTTCCGTATATTCCCGGGCGGGTTCCGCGTCCTTCAGCTCCGAGAGGAGTATCTCCGCGGTTCCCAGGATCCCCCCCAAGGGGTTGTTGATTTCATGGGCGATTCCCGAAGCCAGGGTGCCGATGCCCGCCAGTTTTTCCGACTGGATCAGTTCCTCCTGCAGGCGCTTCTGCTGGGTTATGTCCTGGAAGAACTCGAGGAAAATCCGGTCGGCTCCGAAGGGAACGCTGATGGGATAGAAATGAACCGCGAAGGTCAGCCGCCGTTTACCGTCGGTCAGCTCGGTGCTGAAGGGCAGCTGGGTGTGCAGGCAGTCCTGGGCGACGCATTCGTCACAGGGTTTGTCCCGGTTGAAAAAGACCTGGTAGCATTTTCGGTTGATAATCTCATCGTAGGATTGCTTGAAATATCGTTTCGCCGCGTAGTTCACGGTGATGATATTGTAATTGATGTCCTGGATCGATATGGGCGTGGTGATGCCGTCAAAGAAGGCTTCCAGCTTGTTACGGCTCAGGATGAGCTCTTCGTTCATCGATTGGAGCCGTTTCTGCTGATGCTTCAGCCGTTCAAAGGATATAGCGTTTTCCAGGGCCACGGAACACTGACCGGCCAGAAGCTGCAGGGTTTCCGTTTCAAACTGGTTGTAGTAATCCCGGTCCAACCGAGTGCCCAGAAGAATGATGCCGTTTATCCGGTCCTTGAACTTCAGGGGCATGATAAGGCTGGGCACGACCTCTTCTCTCAGGTCGCCGACGATGAAAGGAACCCGGGTGTGACCGTTTTGAAGCAGTACCGTTCCGGAGCCGTTTTTTTCCACCCCGGTGATCGACTCAATCCGGTGAACCAGGATATCCTGCTGCCGCACCAGCACCTCGTCTTTGTCCGGGTGTACCAGCCGGCCGCCCAGGGTGAGGTTGTAGGATGTGTTGAGCCGGTAGTTTCGCGTTTTATAATCGATGATCAGCATACAGGCCCACTGAAGGCTGAAGCTATCGACGATCTTTTTAACGGTCAGGTCGCCTAAGACCGGAAGATCCACCAGAGAAGTCAGCTGGTCGGAAAACTGCTTTAATCCCCGGTAATAATCCCTCCGGTTTCCCGTAAAAAGACGCTCGATGACGGTATACGCCCCGGATTTAAGGGGTTGGAAGATGATTGCCGCGGCTATACCCATAAGAAGGGAGGGAAGAAAGGACGGGTCATAGGCAGAACCGGTAATCAGAAAAGATACTGCCCATTGAATGATATGAAAAACCACACCGCTGAGAATGGCCAGGAAAATATACAGTACTATCGTAATAACGGTGGAAGAGTAATGAACGATGCGGTATTTGTAAACGGCGTAAAAAAGAATGGCCGCGTTTATAGTGGCGGCGAAGAGATCCACCGGATATTTACCGATGGCCGCGATGATATTCCCCAGAACCCCTACCAGGAGAATGATGGCTCCGTAGACCACCAACAGGAGGGTTTTCCGGGTAAAAATATTTTCCGTCCGCTTAAGCTGCCTGAACAGCAGAATGATACAGAAAATAAGGTAGAGATAACTGGTGGAATAGGCCAGGAAAGCCCGGGGGCCGAGAATATAAAAAAAACCGTCCTCGTTGAACCCCGCATCGGTGACAATGGCTCCGGCGAAATTCAGATACAGCAGGAAAAGATACAGCAGGTAACCCAGGTAAAGGATCCATTGGTATACCTTTCTCCTGGAACCTGAGAGATTCAGCAGGGAATGAAAGATAGCGATTGAGCCCCCGAGCATCCCCACCAACATAAATCGGTTCCAGAACAGGGGAGTAGCGATGCCGGTATTGGCGTGCATCATGAAAGAGCCGAAACTCCAGATAGCCATGAAGGTCATATAGAGAAAGAAAGGCCAGCGGGAAAAACCCTTTTTATCCTGATAGATACCGAAAGCGGCAAAGATAATATAGAGTATAAAGGCTATGGCGGGTATGAGTGAGGATAGGTCAATGATCATACATTCTGCCTTACTCTGCTTTTTACGATAACTTTCCTGTTTTCGTTTAGGCGATTATAGCATATAATCCTGAACATGCCAGGTTTTCTTATTTCCACTTTCGGCTTTTTCCTTCTTATTCTTTCGGATTATCTTCAGGGAAAGGGATTTTTATGGATTTCCCGGCTTTTCAGTGCCCTGGGATACCTGGCAGTGGGATATCTGCTGTTTCTTATGTTGTCTTTCCGGGGTGATGACCTTTTCCGCGGAAGCAGGCTGATCGGAGGAATTCTCACCCTGCTTTTCTGCGTTTTTCTCCTCTATTCGGTGATTATTGAGGTGAATCTGCTTCCCCGGCGGTACGGTCTTCAGCCCGGGGAAGCCCTGATGCGGGGGACCTATGGTATCTGCCGGCATCCGGGATTCTGGTGGTTTTTCTTATTGATGCCGTCACTCTATCTGCTTCACGGAGACCGGAATCTTCTGCTTCTTTCCGGGTATATGACGTTGCTGAATTTTTTATTGGTTTTTCTTGAAGACCGGTTTCTTTTTCCGGCGATCTTTTCGAATTATAAGGAATACCGGGAAAGGGTTCCCTTTCTTTTTCCGCGTTTTCGGCCGAGGACTCCTGGGGGACGGAAGAAATGAAGGACAATGGTTTTGTCAGAATTCTGGTGGTGGATGATGACCCGGCTATTCAGAAAGTCTTAAGAATCGGCTTAGGGAATGCCGGGTATGAACCGGTGATCTGCCGGAACGGCCGGGAATGTTTATCCGCCCTGGAGGAAAAGGGCCACGGAATTAAGACCATTGTGCTGGACATCCGCATGCCCGATATAACCGGGTTGGATCTCCTGCCGAAGATTAAGAAAATGGACCCCCTGACGCCGGTGATTATGCTGACGGCGTTTGCCGATCTGGAAACCGGTCTGGCGGCCATGAAATCCCAGGCTTTTGACTACGTGGTCAAACCCGTTCGGCTGATCCATTTGACGGCGGTGATCGAAAAAGCTCTCTACCATCGATCGATCCTGGAAGAGAATGAGCGGCTTAACCGGAAAAATGAGGAATATCGCCTGGCCCTGGAGCGGAAAGTGGAGGAGAGGACGGCGGAACTGCAGCAGGCTTATGTAAAATTACGGCAGACAAACCTGGAAACCGTTCGGGTTTTAGCGGAAACCATCGAGGCAAAGGACCAGTACACCCGCGGTCATTGCCAGCGGGTAAGGCTCATGTCGGCCAAGATTGCCTTGAAACTAGGATATAAAACCCAGGAAATACGGACCTTGGAGTACGCCGCTCTTCTGCACGATATCGGAAAGATCGGTATTCCGGAGCTCCTTCTTCACAAGGATAGCAGCCTGACGGAAGAAGAGCGGAGCATCTTTCAGATGCACCCGAAGATTGGTGAGACGATCCTCTCGACGGTGGAGTTTTTCCAGCCCTGTCTTGATCCGGTGCGGCAGCATCACGAACACTACGACGGCTCCGGGTACCCCGACGGCCTCACCGGTGAAAAGATCGATCCCCTGGCGAAGATCATCGTGGTAGCCGACGCCTTCGACGCCATGACGTCCACCAGGCCGTACAGGAACGCCATGCCCCTGGAGGTTTCTCTGAAGGAACTGAACCGCTGCCGGGGAAGTCATTTTGACCCCGAGATTGTGGATGTTCTGACCAGATACCGGCTTTTCGACGGGATAATTTAAGGCAAGGTATTACTGAACGATCTCTTTCTGTACTTTTCGCTTGATAAAGTCGACGACTTCTCGCTGTGTCGAGAGAGAATCTCCTTTTTCACATTCGTACATCTCGGCCCAGATACACTTGTCGAGCTTTACATCAATGAGCTGAACGGAGAAGCGTATGCGGGTTTCATTTGCCTGTGTGGCACCGTCCAGGATGTACCGGACATCGAGTTCCCTGGCGATTTCCGCGAGGGTAAGGATGGTTTCCGTATATTTCCTTACTGATACGTGGGGAGTAACCCTGAACAGCGGCTCTTCTGCCAGGGCGGTAATCATTTCGATGGTGAAACTTTCCGCGTAACGGTCCACCCCTTCCTCCAGGCAGAGAAAATTAAAGGGTAGTACAGCGATCGATATCGGTTCGTTCTCCCTCGTTTTCCCGTTTCCGTGCAGGAAAAGAATGATCACCCCGGCCATAGCCAGGAACACCGTAAGAGCCGACAGGGCTAATAAGCGGCGCCTTTTCGAGGTTTTTGATGTTTTCTTCGGACCGTTGATCGAGCTTCTCTCGTTTTTTCCCAGTTTTGCCGCCAGATCGGCCGTTTCCTTCTCCGGCGGGCCTTCATGCTCCCGTTCCAGGGTTCTCTTGAGTATTTCGAATTGCCGAATTGCCGATGTCGAATCGCCGCGGGACGCGGATAATTCCATAATCACCCGATGCGCGTCTTCCCTCAAGGGGTCCAGGTCGAGGATCTTCCGGGCGTAATCAACAGCCTTGTCCGCGTTCCCCTGTTCCCGTGCCGAGGTCATGAGTACCTCGAGAGCCCTGGAATAGCTGACCAGCAGGCGCTGCCCGGTATCAAACATCCAGTCGTCGAAGTCGGGACATTCGGGGAGGGACAGCCCCTGCAGGAACTCTCCTCTGTAAACGACCAGGGATTTGGAAAGCTTATCGATTTGCTCGGGGCCCTCGTCCGATCCGGCAAGATGCATGAACTCCCGGACATCGCAGGTGACCGAAGGACCGGTGATGATCTTGAGGGAATGTCCTTCCGTGCTGATAACTCCCTCCGGAAGCAGGTGCTTGCTTTCCGAAAGCACCGTCCTCAGGTTGGCTCTCGCCTTTTTCACCTCAAGGCCGGGCCAGAGCATGTCGGTCATTCTGTCCCGGGATACCGGTGAACCCCTTACAGCCAGGTAGGCGATAAGGGCAAGGGTTTTATTCCTTTTTATAGGTACTTGTATTCCCCTGACAAAGATAACCGGAGGACCAAAGAATTGTAAAGAAACTGAATCCACTTTTGATATTCCTTGCGGATTTCTGGTTTCAGTATACTGTATAAAGACATTTTTTACAATTTTTTTCCGTGTTATGCTTTGTGTTATGCCCCCGGTTACGTTGCTGCAACGAGGATATGGCAGAGTAATGAAAAATACAGGAGGCGAGAATATGAAAAGAAGAGTGCATTGTTCGGTGACCGGGATCTTGATAGTTTTGCTTGCTTTATCTTCAGGGTGTGCAAAAAACGATCAGGATGGAGAGCTCATTTCAGGAGATGCCAGGCGAAGGCAAAAGGATGTTGAGTACGTAGCCGGGAAAGCGACTATTACGTACAGGGTTCCGGCGATGAACGACGTCCAGGTGAAGGTCAACGATGAGTATGCCGAGGGCAAACTCATGGATATCTATTATCCTCCCGATTTTGCTTTCGATGAGTATCTGCCGGTGGTTGTTGTGGTAAACGAACTGGCGGGCCTTGGGGCGAAGGACATGGGGCGATTCATGGAATGGTGCCTCCTCCTGGCGGCCAGCGGCATGATAGCCGTGACCTACGACCCGGTGTACGCGGACAAAGACACGGTGCTGCTTTTCGACCATCTGGAGACCAACGCGGAGGAACTGTGGATCGACAGGGACAGGATGGGCTTACTCTGTTACTGCGAGACCTGCTGTTCCGGCTTGAGAATCATGAAAATGAAGGATCATGCTTTCTATGACAGCATTAAGGCCGGAGCCTTTCTGTACGGAACCATGCCTTGGAGTGAAGATCTTAATCCGGAAGCTTCGATTTTAATGATCAAGACAGGAAAAAGTCTGGCAGATGGTGTTATGCGATCGATTGACGAGTTCAAGGAAGCCGCGGATCTGAAGGGAGTTTCCGCGGAGATCTATTACCACGAAGCCGGTTACAAGTACTTCGATATTACCGAGCAGCCGCAGCCGATGTATCTTTACGGTGTTCATGAGTCCTTCACGGCGGACTGCGACGCCATTCTGGAGGTTCTCCGATTTCTCCGGGAAAAATTGACGGTTCCTCCTCTTTCCGCGTGACAATCTCTTTTAGACGGCGCCGGATTACCGGCGCCTCACTTTACATTTCTGATGCAAGGGGATAGTTTAAGGAATCAATGCTTTTCCGGAGTAGGTAATGCAACAGGGTTTTAACAACGAAAAATATCTTGAAGAACAGACAAAAGCCATTCTTGAAAGAATAGCAAGATTCAACAATAAACTGTACCTGGAATTCGGAGGAAAGCTGGTCTTTGATTACCATGCCTCCCGGGTTCTTCCGGGTTTCGACCCCAACGTGAAGATACGGCTGCTGGAACGCTTGAAGAACGAGGCGGAAATCATTGTCTGTATTTACGCCGGGGATATCGAACGGGGTAAAATCAGAGCCGATTTCGGCATCACCTATGACGACGATACGATGAAGCTCATCGACGATCTTCGGGACCGCGGGCTGGAGGTCAGCGGGGTTGTTATTACCCGGTTTGAAGACCAGCCGGCGGCACTGCGTTTTAAGACAAAACTGGAGCGGCGGAATATACGAGTATATACCCACGGTCCTACCCGGGGATACCCCGCCGACACCGACCTGATCGTCAGTGACGCAGGCTATGGGGCCAACGAGTATATCGAAACCACCAGGCCCCTGGTGGTGGTTACCGGTCCGGGGCCCGGAAGCGGAAAACTGGCCACCTCCCTTTCCCAGCTTTATCACGATTACAAGCGGGGGAAACACTCTGGTTACGCCAAGTTCGAAACCTTTCCCATCTGGAATCTACCCCTTAGCCATCCGGTAAATGTGGCCTATGAAGCGGCCACGGCGGATCTGAAGGACTGCAACCAGATCGACCCTTTTCATCTGGAGGCTTACGACCAGCGGACGGTGAACTATAACCGGGATATCGAGGCTTTTCCTTTACTGCGGAGGATTCTCAAAAAAATCACCGGCACAGAGACCATCTATCGTTCCCCCACCGACATGGGGGTAAACCGGGCGGCCGTGGGCATTACGGATGATGATGCGGTTCGCCGGGCGGCGGAGGGAGAGATTATCCGAAGGTATTTCCGCTATACCTGCGAATATGCCATGGGTCTGGTCGAACGGGACACGGTAGACCGGATACGACTGGTTATGGAAGAAGCGGGTTTGAAGCCCGAAGACCGGGAGGTGGTGGAACCCGCCAGGGAAGCGGCTCTACGGGCGGAACAAAGGGGAAAAGGCCATGACGGGGTGTATTGCGGGGCCGCCATGAAGCTCCCTTCGGGCAGGCTTGTTACCGGCTGCAACGCTCCGATTTTGCATTCCGCCTCGAGTCTCATTCTCAACAGCATCAAGGAGATGGCCGGTATCGCCGATGAGGTGCATCTCCTTTCACCGGCGGTCATAGAATCCATCCGGGCTCTGAAACGGGACATCCTCAGTAAGAAATTCATCAGCCTTGACCTGGAGGAAACCCTTATCGCCCTGGCCATCAGCGCTACCACCGACGAGACGGCCCGCACGGCCATGGAGAAACTGAAGAGCCTTTCCGGCTGCGATGTTCATCTGACCCATATTCCCACACCCGGGGATGAGGCGGGATTGAAGCGCCTGGGCATTAACGCTACCAGCGACCCGGTATTTTCGTCCAACAGTCTGTTTGTAGGTTAGGAGAGGAATATGGAAGACCGAAAAAGGGGTTACATCGAAAAAGCCGGCCGCCAGGCCAGGGAGAATATCCTAACCTACAGGTCCTGTTCCCAGGCGGTGGTAGGGGCTTTCAGGCAGCTTCTGGGCGACGCAGCGGTCCCGGAGGCGGTTTTAAAAGCCGCCACCGGTTTCAGCGGAGGCGGCTCCGGTACGGGGAACCTCTGCGGCGCCTTGAGCGGAGGCATCATGGTTATCAGCCTCTTCGCCGGCCGGGATGCCGCTTCCTGGGGCGATACGGTAAAGAAGGAGTATAACGCCGAGTTGGGGCGGCGGCTTATCGGATATTTCGAGGAACTCTACGGAAGCGTGAACTGCACGCCCTTGAAGGAACATATCGTTTCCGACGATCCGCCGGCAGCCATGCCGCCGGAGAGCCTGCGGGTTCTGGAAGACGGGACAAGGGAAGCTGATTGCTCCGAGGTTACCCGCCAGACCGCCATGAAGGTGATGGAGATCCTGCTGGAAGAAGGTTTCGTAACCTTGCCGGGGTGAGGCAACCGGTAATCCAGTTCACATCTTTTCTTTCCCCGCCCCCTGGATTACAATGGGTCCATGATACCCCGACGTCCCGACGCTTTTTTTCTGCTGATCCTTCTTCTTGTCTTTTCCGGTTTCACTCTTCTGCCCGCCCAGGATGCGATACGCCTGGAAGACCCCCTGGTAACACCGGACACCCCGGAGAACCGCCGGATGGTTGGAGATTTCCTCGACCGGGCGACGGTTCACGCCAGGAGAACCTACGGAGAACATTTCGTCTTCGCTCCCCAGGGTGATTACAGTCTCCGTTTTATTATTTCCCTGGACAGCGGACCTGTGGGGAGCCTGGTGATGAAGAGGGGGAAGGAAGAATACTCCCTGTCGTACTTCGGCGGCGTGAGCGCGGAGAACCTGCCGTATGTAGTGTCCCTGGCCGCTTCCCTGTGGAACGCTTTCACCGGGATTCTTTCGGGGATGGAATCTCCGCCTCCTGAGCTGGTGGATGTCCTGCCGGCGGAATACATCCTCGCCTCGGTGCCGACCCTTATGCCCGCCCTGGTCCATGCCCTGGCACCCATGGCCGGAACGGTCAGGGATAACGGTAATCTGCTGGTGGCTTTCGGCAGCCTGGCCGTGGAATTGGACAGCCACCTGGGCTTCGTCGGTGTTCTCGGAGCGGACCTCCTGGCCAGGGGTGATTACACCGGGGCCGGAGGGGTGTTCGTTACACCCGCGGGAACGGTGCTCTTGAAACCCAGTACCGGCAGGGTTGCCTTAAGGTATCCGGCCGGGGGAGGAACGCCGGAGAAGGTTCCCTTGGGGATGGATCCTTATGGTCCGGTAACCCTGCTTCACGACGGGCGGATTGTCGCCCAGGACATCATGACCAGAACCACCTGGCTCATAGACGGAAGGAAAAGAACCCCCCTGTCCCTTTCGGCGGGAGTCAATTCCTATCTGGGGTACCTGGGGACGGGACCGGAGGGAACCATCTGGTCCTGGGACACGGTGGAGCGGCGGTTCAAGATTCACACGGCTGAAGATATCCAGATCGGTTCCATCGTACCCATCGCCGGACCGGCCGCAACCGTCTCCCCCGGTTCCTTCGCCATCTGTCCTGACGGGGGCTTTATCATGACCGGCAGCGGCGCCGCCGGACCGGTGATGGTTCGTTACGGCAGGGACGGCATCCCCCTCTGGCAGGTGGACAGCCTGGATCTGCCTTTCCCGGAAAGCCTGCCCATGAATCCGATAGTGATTTTTGATCCGGTTCACGGGTACGTCTATCTTCTGGATATGACCGGAAAAAGGATTATACGATTTCTTGATCGCTCCTGGTGTGAAGCCGCCGGGGTGGATACCGCGGAAGCGGACCGGCTCCTGGATCTCCGGAGAGGGCTGGCCGGAGGCATGGAAGACGGAACGGCTTACGGCCGCATGGCGGAACTGTACCTGGAACAAGGAGCGGTGGAGCCGGCCTTATCTGCCCTGGATCTTCTTCTGGAGGAGAATCCTTACGACCGCCGGGCTGGAGACCTGAAGACCACCCTGGAGACCGGGGTGTTGAAAAAACAGGCCACCGCGGAAACGACCCGGGCGCTGGAGCTCCTGAGAGATTTCGGTCCTTCCACGGGACAGGAGGCCTATACGGCGGCCCTGCGGCTGTATGAAAAAATCCTCCATCTGGCTCCCGGTGACGAGGAGTCCCGCAAGGCCATGGAAGACCTTCAGGCGGCCTATGCCGGCGGGGGGGCAGCCCCGGCCCGGGGAAAGGACATCCTGACTCCTGAGAAGATCGAGCTGCAAAACCTGTTCCCCTCCCTGATGCTCTACTACCGGAAGAACCCGGCGGGACGGATTCACTTGCGGAACAATGGAAATACGGCCGTGGAAGGGCTGGAGGTTAGCCTTTTCATTCCTCGCTACATGGATTACCCCGCTGTTTCCCGCTATCCGGGCTCTCTTCTTCCGGGGGAGGAAGCGGAGATCGAACTTTTCGCGCAGATGAACGACCAGGTCCTGTCCTTACAGGAGGACCTGCCCGTCCAGGCCAGGGTTGAGGTGTCCTGGGATAATGACGGTGGAGGTTCCTTCGGAGAAACCGGAACGCTCACCCTTTACCGCAATACCTCTCTTTCCTGGGATTATTCGGGAAAACTGGCCGCCTTCATCACCCCCAACGAGCAGGTGGTTTCCCTTTTCGCCCACCGGATCCTGGGGAACCTTCCGGGGGCAGCCCCGGGATTTCCAAAGAACCTGATTCACGGAGCCTTGCTCTGCGATGCCCTGGGAGCCTACGGCATCCGGTACATCGAAGATCCGGATTCACCGTTCTCCGCCGTTCTGGGAAGGGAGGAGGTTCTGGATACGGTTCGATTTCCCCGAACCACCCTGTTTACCCGAACCGGGGATTGTGACGATACCACCGCCCTTTTATCGTCCCTTCTGGAAAGCTCAGGGATACCCACGGCGATTATGACATCTCCCGGTCACGTGTTCCTGGCCTTCGATTCCGGTGAACCGGTGGAAAACCGGCGTCTTTTTGTTCCTTCCGGATATGAGGTGATTTCTCATGAGAACCGGGTCTGGATCCCCGTGGAAACCACGGTATTGTCCCAGGGCTTCCCCGCGGCCTGGGAATCCGCGTCCATGACCATCCGGGAGCACCCGGGAGAGCTGGAATTCATACCCCTGGCGGATGAAAGGGACACCTATCCTCCGCTGCCTCTGGTAGAGAGCAGTCTTCCGGTGGTGGAACCTCAAAGCCATGAGGTGGGGCGCCTCTTTAATCTTTCCATGGGACACCTGACGAACCTGGTGTACCACCGGCAGGCAGCCGCCTTGGAGGAAGCCTTATCTTCGGCTTCCGGCAGGGAAGTGATGAGACTTCAAAACAGCCTGGGAGCTCTTCATGCCCGCTTCGGCAACAGGGAAGCGGCTCTGGCGCTCTTTTCCGGAAACCTGGAACTCGATCCGGAGTATCCAGCTTCCTATCTCAACCTGGCAAATCTCTATATCCTGGAAGGTCGGACCGACCGTGCCAGGGAGGTCCTCCTGGCAGGAATCGATCGGAAGCCGGATTCCTCACCGTTGAATTTCCTGCTGGCGCGGATATACGCCGCCGAAGGGAGCGAAGAGCGGGCCGATGAGTACTATGCCAGGGCGGAAGCGGCGGCTCCCGAACTGGCCGCAGGATTTGTTATAACCCGAGAGGGGGACGAGCCTGTGCGGGCGGGGCTGGAAGATCTGGCGGCCGGCCTTGTCTGGAACCTGGGAGAGGACTAGGGGGTTCTTCCCCGGAATCAGCGATATTAGAAAATAACTATTTACCTGGTATACAGCGAAAGAAAGTTTTCCACCAAAGAAGAAATGGATTCTCTTTGAGGCTTTTCTTCCCGCCAGGCTGCGTACAGCCCGAAGATGTATCCCCGGATGGTATTGAGAATGAGCCAGGATGAATACTCCTTTGTGAGTTGTCCTTTTTTCTGAGCTCGTTTGATCGCGTCTTCCAGGCTTTTATTAGCTTCTCTGTAGGTTTTCAGGAAGTGGTTGATGGCCACAGAGTCTTCTTTATAATCTTCATCGATGGAAAGCGGCAGAACCTGGGATAGGATGATCTGCAGAATCGACAGGTTGTCGTAATAAAACTCTAAAATCATCCTCATCATATCTTTCAGGACCGAGAGTGGGTCCACATCAATATCTTTGAATCGTATATTACTCAGTCTGAAATCATGATATTCATTATCCAGAATCGTGTCGATGATTTCAGGAATGCTTTTAAAATAGTAGTAGAGGCTGCTGGGTTCCAAATCCATGGCTTTGGCAATCGAGGCCATGGAAACACGTTTACCGTGCTTTATCAGCAGTTCTTTCGTTGCGTCCAGAATAAGGGTTTTTTTCTGTTCCAGTCGTGATCGTTCTTTTAACGGCATCGGTATTACTTCCATTATGCAGGTTTCCCCTTTGATTATATAGACCGGCTCCGGATAATACAAGCTTTTCAGAAAAAAGGAATCACATATTAAAAAAGAATTTAAAAAGTAATTTCAAATAAAATTTGACAAAATACCAATTGACGGATATGATGATGTGAATATGGCAAAAGGGGTGTTATGTGAAAAAACAAGGTTTAAATATTCCGCGGAATTACAATACCGCCGCTCCCTTGGCCGTTCGTGCCGAGGGAATCTATATTTATGATGAAAACGATAAACGCTATATCGACGGATGCTGCGGTGCCCTCATAGCGAATATCGGTTACTGTGTTCCCGAGGTGGTTGAGGCTATTGTAAAACAGCTTCGAACCCTGAACTTTGCCCATCCGTCCAGGTGGAAAAATGAAGCCATAGAAACAGCGGCGGAGAAGCTGGCGGAATTGACACCGGGAGATCTGAATAATATCTGGTTTGTCAGCGGGGGAAGTGAAGCGATAGAATCAGCCTTGAAACTGGCCCGGCAATATTACGTAGAGCGGGATGGAAAAAGTTCTTCCAAGCATCTGTTCATCGGTCGGTGGAATTCCTATCATGGAGGAACCCTCGGGTGTATGGCCGTGGCGGGCAATATGTCGCGGCGGAAAATCTTCTCTCCCCTGTTCATGGAACATCCAAAAATTGAACCTCATTATTGTTATCGTTGTCCCTTCGGGCTTCAGTATCCCGCGTGCGATATCCGATGCGCCCGTCAGCTGGAAGAGACTATCCTTCGGATGGGGGCGGAATCAATTGTCGCTTTCATAGCGGAGCCAGTGGTCGGATCCACGGTAGGGGCTCTTGTTCCGCCTGTGGAATACTGGCCGCTGGTTCGGGATATCTGCAACAGGTATGATATTCTGTTGATCGCCGATGAAGTGATGACCGGCATGGGAAGGACCGGGAAGGCCTTTTGCCTGGACCATTGGGACGTGGTGCCGGATATAATCGCCTCAGCCAAAGGAATGGCCGCCGGATACATGCCCGCCGGGGGAATCTTTGTCTCCAACACTCTGATGGATGTCATTAAAAAGGAGAGCGGCAATTTCGCCCACGGGCATACCTACAACGCCAACCCCTTGGTGGGTGCCGCGGTTTCAGCGGTGGTGGACTATATAAAAAAACACAACCTCATTGAAAACGCGGCGAAACAAGGTGAACGTTTGGAAGAAGAAATCCGTTCGCTGGAGGAGATACCCATTGTAGGGGATCTTCGCGGACTAGGCCTCATGAGAGGGGTCGAACTGGTGGCTGATAAAAAAACGAAGAAACCGTTTCCGGCTAAAGAGAAAGCGGCGGCCTTGGTAGCGGCCGAATGCATGAGTCGGGGGCTGGTGATCTATCCTTCGAGCGGTATGGTGAACGGTGGTACCGCGGGGGATAATTTCCTGCTCGCTCCCGCGTTAACCGTGACGGAAGGACAGATTGTGGAAATCGTCGGCATCTTGCGAGAAAGCCTAACGGCTGCGGCAGAACTATTACTGTAATGTAACAAGGAGCGCCTTGCGATGGCAAAATGTAGAATTAAACCGATTCTTTCGGCAGAAGAGGCTGTAAAGAATATCAACAACGGCGCTACTATCATGGTCGGCGGATTTAATTACGGGGGCATACCGTACAGTTTAGTCCAGGCCCTGGTAGACTCGGGTGTGCGGAACCTTACCCTTATCAGTAATGACACTGCCTATGAAGATGTAGGCCATGGGCTTTTGATAAAAAACGGCCAGGTAAAGAAGATCATTGCCTCTCATATCGGACTGAACAAGGCTACCCAGAGGCTGTACAACGATCAGAAGATTGAACTGGAGCTGGTTCCTCAGGGTACCTTTGTAGAAAGGATTCGAGCTGGCGGATTCGGTCTCGGCGGGTTTCTGACTCCTACCGGAGTGGGAACGGAAGCCCAGAAGGGAAAACAGCTTTTAGCGGTAAACGGCAAAGAGTATATCCTGGAGCTTCCCTTAACCGCCGATGTGGCCCTTATCAGGGCTCATAAGGCTGACAGGTACGGGAACCTTATTTACTTCGGAACAAACAGGAATTTTAATCCTACCATGGCCACGGCGGGGAAGCTGGTTATCGCCGAAGTCGATGCGGTAATGGAGGTGGGATCTATCGATCCGAACGACGTTGTAACACCGGGTATCTTGATCGACTACCTCGTGTTGAAGGGGGATTCCTATTATGCTGCCCGAACTTGAAGAAGAACAACAGAGAATTCGAATTGCCCGCCGTATTGCCCTGGAGTTCAAAGACGGAGACGTGGTCAATCTGGGCATCGGAATACCCACTCTGGTTTCCGATTATATCCCCGAAGGTATCCGTGTGGTTTTTCAGACCGAAAACGGCGTGGTGGGAGCCGGACCAAAACCAGTGACGGATGACTGGCGGTTTATCGGCGCGGGCGGGAGGTGTCTTTCCCTGCAACCAGGTTCGGCGTTGGTCTCCAGTGAAATCAGTTTCGGCTTAATTCGCGGTGGTCATATCGATCATACGGTCCTGGGTGCCCTTCAGGTGGATAAGGATGGCAACCTGGCCAGCTGGTGGATTCCCGGTAAACTTGTTCCCGGCATGGGAGGCTCCATGGACCTGGTAACGGGGGTGAAAAGTGTCATTGTAGCCACCAGTCATACAGATAAAAACGGGAATCCGAAGATTGTGTCCACATGTGATTTTCCTTTAACGGGAGTCGGTGTGGTCAGCCTCGTAGTGACCGAATACGCGGTGTTCCGTTTTTTAAAAAGACGTCTGGTTCTCTGTGAAACAGCTCCTCAGGTTGAGATGAAAGATATTAAAAAATATACCGGAGCGGAATTCGATGTCAGCGACTCCTTGTCGCTCATGAAGGGGTGTGAAAATGAGTAAGAACAACGACGAATTAAAACCTGTCATTCTAAGCGCCTGCAGAACCCCGGGAGGGAAATTCGGCGGCAGTCTTCAAAGGTTATCCGCTCCCGAACTTGGATCTGTGGTGTTGAAAGAAGCTCTTCAACGTTCCGGGGTGGAAGCCCCGGAGATAGCCGAAATAATCATGGGAAACGGTTGGCAAGCCGGCATCGGGGCGAACCCGGCAAGAATCGCCGGCTGGAAAACCGGTAGTCTGAAAGACGTGTCTGCTTTTACGATTAACAAACGCTGCGGTTCCGGCCTTCGGGCGGTTATGTTGATAGCCGACAGAATTCGGCTGGGAGATATAAACGTCGGTATGGCCGGCGGCATGGAGAGTGCCAGCAATGTTCCTTATATACTCCCGGAAGCCCGATGGGGTCACAGGATGGGAGAAAAATCAGTGCAGGATCTTCTTCATAAAGACGGATTCTTTTGTCCCCTTTCGGAAATGATGATGGGGACTACTGCGGAAATACTGGCGGAGGAATATTCCATCAGCAGAAAAGAGCAGGATTCCTTTGCCCTCCGCAGTCACCGGCGAGCCTCCGCCGCCGTCGAAGAGGGGGTTTTCCGGGATGAGATTGTCCCGGTTCATATTGCTTCGAGAAAGGCGGCTTTTGACTTTGAAGCGGATGAAATTCCCAGGAAGGACACCACGGAAGAGAAACTATCGGAGCTTCCGCCTATTTTTAAGGAGGATGGAACGGTTACCGCCGGGTCCAGTTCGGCTTTGTGCGACGGCGCGGCAGCCATGGTTGTAGCTTCATCCCGATGGGCCAAAGAAAAGGGGTATAAACCCCTTTGCGAAATTTTATCCTACGCTACGGCGGTGGTTCCGCCGGATCATATGGGAATAGGTCCGGTGGAGGCTGTTCCCAAAGCCTTGAAACTGGCCGGACTCTCCCTATCCGATGTTGACCTGATTGAGTTGAATGAAGCTTTTGCCGTGCAGGTTCTGGCTGTTCAGAAAGACCTGGGCTTTGATATGGACCTGTGTAATATCCATGGAGGAGCCATTGCTCTGGGGCATCCCATAGGCGCCACAGGAGCGAAAATACTCACGACATTACTATACGCCCTGAGACATGAAGATAAAGAGATCGGTCTGGCCACGGCATGTATCGGTGGAGGGCAGGGCGTCGCGATGGTTATTAAACGGTTTTAGAAAGGTAAGCAATATTCCTCCCTTAGGAGGTGGAAATAAAAAAAGAAGGAGGTGTCTTTGTGAAAAAGATACTACTGCTGCTTTTTATTGCGTTTTTCACCGCCGCCCTTATGTTCGCCGGAGGGCAGGGTGAAGACGGAAAGGAAAAAACATTGTTTCTTACCATGGGTACGGGAAGTCCCGGCGGTGTGTACTATCCCCTGGGGGGCGGAATGGCTGTAGTCATTGAAAAGACTGTTCCGGGGGTTCGATGCGCAGCTGAGAGTACCGGAGCCTCGGTGGAAAACTCCCGGCTCGTCGGAATAGGGGATACCGATATGGGGATGGTCATGGGAAGCGTGGCTTACAAGGCGGTGAAGGGAGAAGACCCCTTCGAGAAATCCTACCCGTTGATGTCCCTTTTTCAAATGTACCCGGCCCCGGAGCATATCATTACCACCGCGCAATCGGGGATAAAAAGCTTCGCCGATTTAAAGGGTAAACGAATATCCATCGACGTACCAGGTAGCGGATGCTCAGCTATGGCTCAGGCTATGCTGAAAGAATTCGGTTTTGATCTGGAGAAGGATGTAAAACTGGCGGATCTGACCCAGTCGGAATCGGTGCAGGCCTTAAAGGACGGTGTTGTGGACGCTTGTTTTTTCAACTTCGCCTATCCGGCTTCTGCGGTGATGGATATAGCCGCGACCAGAGACCTGGTCATGATTCCCATCGATAAGGATTTTTGTGACCGCCTTGTTAAGAAGTATCCTTATTATGTGGCTGTAACTATTCCGGCAGGCACTTACCCGAAGGTAGAGAGGGACATCCTTTGCCTCGGTGATTCAAATGTTATGGTTTGCAACGAAGATATGCCTGAAGATATTGCCTACAGTGTTGTCAAGGCTATTTACGAAAATGTATCGGTAGGACAATACGCTTTAACGAACATTCATCCAATTGCCGCACAATTGACTCCTGAGAACGCGGTTAATTCCCCGGTACCTCTGCATCCGGGTGCGAAAAGATATTTTGATGAATTAAAATAGGTATATCCTTAGGTGGCCGCGGAAGCATTTGAGATTTCCGCGGCCGGTATTTTACTGTGGACGGATGAAAAAGACAAGAAAAGGGGGCGTTATCCTCCTGGCAATAGGATTATTGATGTTCTCCGGCGGATGCCTGAACGACAGGAATATCTGTCTGCAGATCTACAGTGTGAAACAGAATAGGGTTCTGTTGTCGATACCGGTTCAATACAACGACGTCTTTACCCTGGACTATATTCATTCTTCCGAGAAGACGCCGATTTGTGACTATTTCACGGTTACCGGCGCCGGTACACTTTTATTGACTGAGGAGCAATTTGATTGGTACGCCGTGGGTCTGGAAGCCCATGCGGGGTATACAGATTCTGAGATCCGTTTCGACGGCAGGAAAACAAGAGTACTGCTGAATCGGGAATTCGATCCCTTCCCCTTACGAGTCGGGTGGGTAGCCCGACAGGTAATGACTATACGGGGTCAATCAATAGCGTTGAAAGAATTAGCCGATCCGGGGGATCTGCTTTATATATCTATTGTAGAACCATGAAATGAGGAAAACACAATGGCGGAAAAAAAGGATTTCGATACCATCGACCTGAAAGAGGATGAGGCTGTCGTTCAGGAAACGCTGAAGAAATTCGAACGTAAAAGGGATTTCCAGGGTCCGTTACAATTGGTTATAACTATCCTTGCTGTCGGAGCTTCCCTGTATCATCTGTATTATGCTTATTTTCATCCTTATTTTGCCCTGGATCACCGGTCCCTTCATGTCATGTTCATGTTTGTACTTCTCTTTCTTCTCTATCCTCTGTCGAAGAAACGTTCACCTAGAAACAGGCCAAGTCTGCTGGATCTTATTTTCCTCGCTGCCGTGCTGGTGATATGTATCTGGATTTTTACCAACTCCACGGCTATTTTGCAACGGGCGGGAATCTTCGAAAAGACCGATGTCATCATGGGGACGTTAATGGTTCTGCTGGTACTCGAAGCAGCCCGAAGAGCCACCGGCTGGGCGGTGCCGATTATAGCGCTGGTCTTTATTCTCTATGCCTTTTTCGGCCCTTACCTTCCTGGAGCGATTGCCCATAAAGGTTACTCAATTAAAAGAATAGCCACGTATCTTTCTCTTTCCATGGACGGTATCTTCAGTATTCCCATCGGTGTTTCCTCCAATTTCATCCTTCTGTTTATTCTTTACGGTGCAATTTTACGAAAAACCGGGGCGGGGCAGTTTTTTACCGATGTGGCCTTTGCCCTTACCGGAGGTTCCAGAGGAGGCCCCGCCAAAGCGGCGGTTGTGTCGAGTACCTTTTTCGGTATGATCTCCGGCAGTTCGGTGGCTAATACGGTAACCACCGGATCCTTCACAATTCCCTTGATGAAAAAAACCGGCTATTCGGGGCATTTTGCCGCCGGAGTTGAGGCTTCCGCTTCAACCATGGGACAGATTATGCCTCCTATTATGGGAGCCGCTGCTTTTATTATGGCTGAGTTTCTAGGTATTCAGTATATTAAGGTTTGTATAGCCGCGGCAATTCCGGCGATCCTGGCGTTCTTCGCTACCTTCATGCAGGTTCATTTCCGGGCGGTGACCCTGGGGCTTCGAGGATTACCCAAGGAGAATCTTCCAAGTATTAAAAAAGCCTTCGCCCAGGGGTGGTACCATCTGTTTTCCATGCTTCTTTTAATCTTTTTCCTTGTTCAGAACTTTTCTCCGGAGAGGGCGGTGTTCTGGGCGATTATTGCTTCCATTGTTTCATCCTTCATCATGACCCTGGTGCGAAAGGAATCAAAGAAAGAGTTCTGGAAAAACATACTGGATGCCTTGAAAGAGGGATCCCTGGGAGCCGTTGAAGTGGCAGCCGCCTGCGCCGCGGCGGGGATTATCATTGGCTGTATAACCATGAGCGGTCTGGGAATTAAATTTTCTTCCTATGTGGTTGATGCCTCCGGCGGGCGGCTTTTCCTGGCCTTACCTTTTACCATGATTGCTTGTATTTTCCTGGGCATGGGCGTGCCAACTACGGCGCAGTATATCATCATTTCTTCCCTGGTGGCTCCGGCTCTGGTGGATATGGGTGTTCTGGCTATCGGCGCCCACCTTTTCGTTCTGTATTTTGGAACCCGGGCCGACATTACCCCGCCGGTAGCCCTGGCGGCTTACGCGGGATCGGGAATTGCTCAGTCGGATCCATGGAAGACAGGGTTATCAGCTTTTCAATTGGGCATAGCAGGGTATATCGTGCCTTTTATGTTCGTATTTTCACCCCAGTTATTGTTGATAGGGAGTTTTCAGGGCATTATCCTCCGTCTTATCCCGTCAATCCTTGGAATCCTGGCTATTGCCGCAGGGATTCAACGCTGTTTGTTTATAAAAGCCCGGTGGTACGAGGTTATAATGTTCTATATCGTTGCCGTACTTATGATTACCACCGGCTGGATATCTACTGCTGTCGGTTTTGCCCTGGGTGCCGTGGTCGTCCTGCTTCAGCTTTTCAGAAAAAGAAAACTGGAGAAAAAAATTCAAGAAACGAGTTGAATTATAGAGGAGTATGTAAAAAAGTTTTATTGAACTCTTCATACCATTATCTTCTTTTTACTGCGTTCTTATTCCACCGCGCCATTGCCAAAAATCGGTTTATCGGGTATGATGCACCTTCTCCCGCGGCCTGTCGGACGTAAAAAACAGAGAAGACCTTAAGGATACCCCGGTGATACACGCAAACAATATAAGCCTGTCCTTCGGCAGGCAGTCTCTTTTCAAGGGAGTGAACATTAAATTCACTCCGGGTAACTGTTACGGCATCATCGGTGCCAACGGGGCCGGGAAGTCCACCTTCCTGAAGATCCTCTCGGGCGAAATCCCGGCCGATACGGGAGAGGTAGTGGTTACCCCCGGTGAACGGATGGCGGTGCTTCAGCAGGATCAGTTCAAGTTCGATGCTTACTCGGTCCTCCATACGGTGATCATGGGGCATCGGAAGCTCTACGACCTGATGGTAGAAAAGGACGAAATCTACGGCAAAGCCGATTTTTCCGACGCCGACGGCCTTCGGGCGGCGGAGCTGGAAGGAGAGTTCGCCGAGCTTGGCGGATGGGAGGCTGAAGCGGAGGCGGGGAAACTCCTGTCGGGCCTGGGGCTGACGGAAGAGTTCCTGGAGAAACCCATGAAGGATCTGGAGGGACAACAGAAGGTTCGGGTGCTCCTGGCCCAGGCCCTCTTCGGAAATCCCGATATCCTGCTGCTGGACGAGCCCACCAACAACCTGGACCTGGAATCGGTGGCCTGGCTGGAGGACTTTCTCTACCAGTTCAGGAACACCGTCATCGTGGTTTCCCACGACCGGCATTTTCTCAACAAGGTCTGCACTCATATCGCCGATATCGACTTCGGAAAAATTACCCTTTTTACCGGTAACTACGATTTCTGGTTTCATTCCAGCCAGTTGGCCATGAAACAGGCCCGGGACCAGAAGAAACGCCGGGAGGACAAGATAGCGGAGCTGCAGGATTTTATCCGCCGGTTTTCCTCCAACGCCGCCCGGTCGAAACAGGCTACCAGCCGGCAGAAGCTGGTGGAAAAACTCAGCATCGACGATATCAAACCTTCCAGCCGGAAGTTCCCCTATATCGCTTTCAAGCCCGAACGGGAATGCGGCAAAAAGATCCTGGAGATTAAAGGTCTCTCTCTTTCGGCTGAAGACGCTCCGGATCTGGAAGATCTTTCCCTGCTGGTGGAACCGGGGGATAAAATCGCCTTTGTGGGGCCCTTTCATCAGCTCAAGACCCGGCTGTACAGGATTCTCGCGGGGGAACAGGAACCCGCCAAAGGTTCGGTGGAGTGGGGTACCACCATCTCGGTGTCTTATTTGCCCAAAGACAACGCCCCGTGGTTCCAGGAAGGGCAATCCATTATCCAGTGGCTTTCCCGGTACACCGAAAGCGACGATGAAGCGTATATTCGGGGCTTCCTGGGGAGGATGCTCTTTTCCGGTGATGAGTCCTTGAAACCGGTGGATGTCCTCTCGGGCGGCGAGAAGGTCCGGTGCATGATTTCCCGGCTGATGCTTTCGGGAGCCAACGCCCTTCTTCTGGACGAACCCACCAATCACCTGGATCTGGAAGCCATTACCGCTTTAAACGACGCTCTGATCGATTTTACCGAAGTTCTGCTTTTTACCAGTCATGATCACCAGTTTGTCGACAGTATAGCCAACCGAATCGTGGAGTTTACCCCTGGCGGGGTAATTGACCGGAGGATGCGTTTCGACGACTACCTTACCGACCAGGCGGTGATAGAACTGCGGGATCGCCAATACCGGGGGCACCATCTCCTGGAGATCTGAGCCGGTTCGTACTATTATAGAGAGAACTTGTACCCCGCCGCGAGGATAAGATAGGTCGTACTCATACCCTCCTCGTCGGTTCCATTATCCAGCATTCCTCTCCCGCCGGCCATGATAAACATAAAGCGTAAGGACATGTTGTTGGGGAACCAGTATTCCATATCCAGGGTAATCGCCGGAGGCGGAAATTCCATTAAAAACCCGCCGGAGTACTCATGGTCGATGTTCTCCGTATCCTGGTAGTTGATCGCCGTGTTGATGGTCGGACCCATGTAGATCGATCCCCGGAGGGCGTGGGTTGCCCGTATGTTGACCCCCAGGAGTACCGACATGTACTCACCGTGCCAGTGTTCTTCCCCCAGGACATCTTTACCCGCCATGCTGAGTTCGTCACTGCAGAAGATGAAGCTCGCTCCGAAGCCCACATGGGTAAAAGGGTAGACGTTGACCGCGGGATTGACCATGGCGGTGTTGGCGAGAATGGGGGGTATACCGTTGAACTCGGCGCCGAAGGTTTTGCCCTGGTAGAAAAGATTCAGCAGGAGGCCCGAAAAACCGTTATCGTGGTGATTCTGGGTATACCCGGCGCCGACGCGGAACCCGTAGTTGTTCCTGGCTATTTCCCTGGCAAGCGCCAGGCCGCGGTAGTCGTCCTCGGTATATCCCGAAAGGAGATATGCCAGTTTTTCCAGCTGTTCTTCCAGCTCGCCGATGTCCGTGAATTTGATCGTTCCCGAAGCCAGGATCTCCCCC
>JAFGDJ010000146.1 GCA_016932135.1 Spirochaetales bacterium
AGGATGGACAGACAGGGGCCGATGAGTCCCTTGAGACTGCTTCCCAGAGAGGTTTCGAAGTATTCGTTGGTCACGATAAGGCATACATGAACCGGCGATACCAGCTGGCCGATATGCCCCGCGGCGTAAGCCAGGATTGCCGTGGAAAGCAGCTGCGCCGTGGTGGGGTCCGCCCCGGCCAGGTGTATAACGATGGGAAAAGCCGCCCCCACCATCCCCAGGGCGATGCCCGTGGTAAACCCGGCGATAAAGGGGATGATCAGCACCATGGTCAGGACGGGAATACCGGTTTGTTCCAGTTCCTGCCGCATCAGGTCCACCAGGAACCCTCCGGCGGGAAGGGGGGCTTCGATAAAAGCGCCGTACACCCGGATAACCGCCACCAGAATCGCCAGGTTCAGGGTCTTGACCGAAAAAATGATCTTCTTCCATGCTGCCCAGGGAAGGGGTTTTCGTATCTGCAGATAGGTTATGGCCGTGAGAATACCGCAGGTGATGGGCAGGTATTTGCTGACCTTCCCCAGAACGGGAAAGATCAGGTCGGTCAGGATATAAACCGTCACCACCAGCAACACCGGTACCAGGGAGGACAGGTCGAACTGTCCGCCTTTCCGGTGGGTTTTCTTTTCAACCTTTCGTAAAAGAAAAAACCATCCCCCCAGGGCTGAAAAAAGGGTAACCGGAACCCCGGCAATGACGAAATGATAGATCTCCAGCCCCGAGAGCTCCACCGCCAGCAACACCCCCGCGTAAAGGGGCCACCAGTACTCCCAGATATGGCGAAACCAGTAGTTGATTCTACCTTTCAGCAAAGGAGAGACTTCCTTTTCCGTGTCGCAGTCATCCACCAGGGGGGCGGAGAACAGGGCTCCCCCCGGCATGGGCAAAAGGCCTACCATGGCCGGCAGAAGGGCCATGGAGGACCGGTTGGAAACCTTGGACTGAAAGGAAGCCACCAGGGCGCTCATGATGCCGGTTTTCGACATCTGTCCGCTCATCCAGATGAGCAGGAAGATGATCAGGATAAGAAAGAGGTTGTCCCGTTCCGAAAGCCTGTTCCAGGCGATGTGAAGGAAGCTTTCCCCCGTGTGTCCCGCCCAGAAGGCCAGCAGAACCGTTCCGGTAACGATTGCCAGGGGAAGGCTCTTACTGATCCGGTTGGTCAGGAGGATCAGGCCTAAAGATACCAGGACTTTCAGTAAAGCCGGGGCTGATAAGAGTGTTTCCATGTGGTAATAGAAATACGATATTTTCCATCCGCCGGTCAAGCCATGGGGTGAAAATCCCCGAAGGACGACAGGACGAAGGGCCAATATAGAATGCTTTACAAAAGTTCAAATGGCAGTAGAATGGTTTCTTACAGCCTTATAGGGAGGTAGAAAAGAATGAGTACACATATTGGCGCGGAAAAAGGGCAGATTGCCGAAACGGTGTTACTGCCCGGAGACCCGCTGCGGGCGAAATTCGTGGCGGAACACTTTCTTCAAGACGCCGTCTGTTACAACCAGGTGCGGGGTATGCTCGGGTACACGGGCACCTACAAGGGAAAGAGGGTTTCCGTTCAGGGAACGGGGATGGGTATGCCCTCCCATTCGATCTATGTTCACGAGCTTATCTGCGAATTCGGGGTAAAGCAGCTGGTGAGGATCGGTTCCTGCGGCGCCCTGCAGCCGGATATCCGTTTACGGGACCTTATTCTGGCTACCTGTTCGTCCACCAATTCAGCCATGAACAAACTGACCTTTAAAGGGATGGACTTTGCTCCGGCGGCCAGTTTCAGATTGTTGAAACAGGCCTACGACTTCGCGGAAAAACGGAGCATTTCCGTCAGGGTGGGGGGCATCCTTTCCAGCGATTCCTTCTATGATGACGACAATCCCGAAGGCTGGAAGCTGTGGGCCGCTTATGGCGTTCTGGCCGTGGAAATGGAAACTTCGGCTCTATACACCTTGTCCGCCCGTTTCGGGGTGGACGCCCTCTCTATTCTTACCGTCAGCGACAGTCTCGTGTCGGGAGAAGCCTCTTCCTCGGCGGAGCGGGAAAAAACCTACACCGATATGATGGAGATGGCCCTGGATCTGGCTTGATGAAAAAATCTTTTGTGAACGAGGATAACCGGCGGTACGGTATTATCCGCCGGGCTTCCATTATCGGCATTGCCGGAAACAGCTTCCTGGCCCTCCTGAAGCTTACCGGCGGATTTCTTACCGGCAGCCTGGCTTTGCTGGGGGTGGGGGTGGATACCGCCACGGATATTGTTACATCGATCATCACCCTGGTAGCGGCGAAGATTACTGTTAAACCGCCGGATCATGAACACCCCTATGGTCATTCCCGGGCTGAAACCCTGGCCACCAAGATTCTGGCGGTCATCGTGATGTTCGCAGGTATCGAATTGGCCAGAACCTCCGGCCAACGCATCATTACCGGGGAATACCGGGAAGTCCTTGGTTTACCGGCTATCATTATTTCTTTATGTTCTGTTGCGGGAAAGACTTTTCTGGCGTTGCAGAAATTCAGGGCCGGAAAGAAAGCCTGCAGTTCCATGCTTATCGCCGACGCGAAGAACATGCGGAACGATATCTTTATTTCCGCCGGGGTGTTTATCGGTCTTGGTTTTACCTATATCTTCGATCTGCCCCTGCTGGACGCTTTGACCGGTCTGGTTATCGCTCTTTTCATCCTTAAGGTGGGCTTTGATATTTTTCGTGAAACCGATATGGAGCTCATGGAGGGGATCGAAGATCCCGACCTGTATTCTAAAATCTTCGCCGCCGTAGCCGCGGTACCGGGGGCGAGCAATCCGCACCGGGTGAGAATACGTAAATTGAACACTCTGCTGGTTATTGATCTGGATATAGAAGTGAGTCCCCTTCTTACCGTTCTGGAAGGCCATGAAATTTCCAAGGCTGTGGAAAAAAGGATTCGTCAAGACCTGGAAAATGTGTATGATATTATTGTTCATCTGGAGCCGGAAGGGAATGTGGAACACGCGGAAAAATTCGGTCTCTCCGAAGAGTCCTTCAGAGAGCCCTGTCCTGGGGAGGAAGAAAATGGTTGAAGCACTGCGTAAAAACGACGGGTATACTCCCAGAACCGGTCCTGTGGTTCTGGTTATTCTGGACGGGGTGGGAATAGGCACCTATCCGGAAGGCGACGCCGTTCGGGAGGCGAGAATGCCCACCTTTCGGCGATTATTGAAGACCTGTCCTGTCACCACGTTGAAAGCCCATGGAACGGCGGTGGGTCTGCCTTCGGATGACGATATGGGAAACAGCGAAGTGGGGCATAATGCCATCGGCTGCGGCCGGGTCTACGATCAGGGCGCCAAATTGGTTTCCCGGTCTATTGAAAGCGGCGCGCTTTTCTCCGGGGAAGCCTGGAAGAAAATCACCGATGCCGTGAAGCGACATCAGGGAACCCTTCACTTTATCGGTCTGCTGTCCGACGGTAACGTCCATTCTCACATAGATCACCTGAAAGCCATGATCGCCCGGGCCAAGGAAGAAGGGGTGCCCCGGGTCCGTATTCACGCTCTTCTGGACGGAAGGGACGTAGGAGAAACCTCGGCCCTGGAGTATATCGACCCCTTTGAGGAATTCTGCGCGAAGATAAGCGACGATTCCTTTGATGCCCGGATAGCCTCCGGCGGGGGACGGATGGTGATTACCATGGACCGATACAACGCCAACTGGGACATGGTCCGGCGGGGCTGGGAAACCCATGTACTCGGGGAGGGCCGGCAGTTTTCCGGCGCCCATGAGGCCGTGGAGGTCTTGCGAAAGGAAACTGAGGCCATCGATCAGGACCTTCCCCCTTTCGTGATCGCTCAGAACGGGAAACCGGTAGGCTCCGTTGAAGACGGTGACGGGGTGATCTACTTCAACTTTCGGGGCGACCGGGCGCTGGAGATAACCAAGGCCTTTGAGGCGGGGGAGGACTTTTCCGAATTTGACCGCAAAAGGATTCCCCGGGTGGAATACGCCGGAATGATGGAATACGACGGGGATCTGCATGTGCCGAAACAGTACCTGGTATCTCCGCCTTCCATCGATCGAACCCTGGGGGAATTCCTGGCAGCTTCCGGGGTTCGTCAGTACGCCGTCAGCGAAACTCAGAAATTCGGTCATGTGACCTATTTCTTCAACGGAAACCGGTCCGGTAAATTCAGCGAAGAGCTGGAAACCTACGAAGAGGTTCCTTCGGATATCATTCCCTTTGAACAGCGGCCCTGGATGAAATGCGCCGAAATCACCGACCGGGTCATAGCCGCCGTGGAAAGCGGAACCTACGATTTTATCCGGTTGAACTATCCCAACGGCGATATGGTGGGGCATACCGGCATATACCAGGCTGTCATCTGTGCCATGGAAGCCGTGGACATCTGCTTAAAGCGCCTGGAGACGGCAGTGCGAAAAGCCGGAGGGGTGATGATTGTCAGTGCCGACCACGGTAACTCCGACGATATGTACGAGCACAACAAGAAAACCGGTGAGGTGGTTATCAACGAGCGGGGCGAACCCAAGGCAAAGACAAGCCACTCTCTCAACCCGGTGTATTGTTTTATCCTCGATCCCGGCTACTCCGGAGAATATTCTCAAACCCTGCGGGAAGGCCTGGGGATCAGCTCCCTGGCTGCCACATGTATGGAATTCCTCGGTTTCCGGCCGCCGGAGGATTACGACTCCGGCGTGCTTTCCTGGAACCGCTGAAGGCTTTTTACGGCTTTTTCCCCTGCAGGATGTCCAGAACTACCTCCGCAGGCACCGGGGGGCTGTTATGGCCGTTCCGCCCGTTGATGCCCTTGGAATAGAATATGGCGTTCACTACCGATTCCTCGGTGGCTTCAATAACGGCCTCGTACATAGGGCTTATATGAGCGTCGGAGATGTATTTCATCACCAGGTGCTTCTGATGGGCTTTCTCCTTCCGCAGCAGACGGTTGGCGGTGCTGAAGGCGATGATGATTTCTCCGCTGGTGGAAGCGGCACAGGAACCGGTCCTGCCTAACCCTAAGGCCGCCCGCTTGGACAGCCGGGACAACTGATTCGGCAGCAGTGGGGCATCGGTAGCCACTACCACGATGACGGAGCCGTAACTGTACTGTCGGCGACCTTCCTTGGGGAACATCCGGTCGAGATACTTCCCCGGGCGGGCACCTTCAATGGTCAGGCTGTGCATATGGCCGAAGTTCGACAGTACCAGGACTCCCAGGGTATAGCCGCCCTGGTCTTCCGGAAGCACCCTGGAGGATGAGCCGATACCGCCGGCAAAATCGAAGGTGGTCATGCCCGTGCCAGCCCCCACGGATCCCTGCTGTACCGGACCCGCCTGAGCCGCCCCGATGGCTTTGGCTACATCCCCCGGGGTAACCGCCCGGATGCGGACATCGTTTAAGAATGAGTCGTCGGTTTCACCGATCACCGGAATAATGACATCGGTTTCAATTCCCAGTTTGTACCGTTTTGCCATCCATGCTACCACCCCTGAATGAACCGTTCCCACGGAGAGGGTGTTGGTCAGCAAAATGGGGGTTTCCAGCCAGCCCCACTCCATCACCTGGGTCAACCCGGTCATCTCCCCGATTCCGTTCAGCACAAAGCCTCCGGCCACCAGGTGTTTGTCGAAGACTCCTCCGGTGGCGGGAAGAATCGCCGTTACACCGGTGCGTATGCTGGTTTGTTCCCCCGTGGAGGGGAGAATGGTATCGTAGTGATGGGTAACATGACCCACCTTAATGCCTTTTACGTCGGTCAGGGCGTTAAAGGGTCCGGTTTCATACCTGCCGATGGAAATTCCCAGTTCTCTTATTCCTTTTCTGTTCATAATGCTCCTCTTTAGGTATAATATCCTGTTTTTCTTCGTATCGGGTGAATATTTTTCCCTGCCGGTTGTAATAGATGAATGAAATGGAAGCTCAAGCGATGCTTGCCGCGAAAAATGGAGACTCCCAGGCTTTTACCCTGATTATTCAGGGGTATGAAAGAAGGCTGTATCAAGCGGCTTATTCCTTCCTTCGAGACATGGAGGACGCCGCGGATGTGGTCCAGGACACCTTATTCCGGGCTTATAAAAATTTTAACAGCTTCGATGAAACCCGGCCCCTGTATCCCTGGTTGTACCGGATAACGAAAAATCTCTGTATCAATCGAGTAAAAAGCCGGCACCGGCATGCCGTCGGTCCTATCATTACTGAGCCTGTGGATGAACGATCCATGCCCGAAGCGGATGTGTTGAAAAGGGAAGAATGCCGCAGGATTCGGCAATGCGTGGAAGGTCTTCCGGAGCAGGCGCGGGAAATCATTATGCTGAAACATTTTCAGGAGTGCAGTTACGCGGAAATAGCCGAGATTCTTGAGATACCCCCGGGTACCGTCATGTCGCGGTTGTATAATGCCCGGAAACTCCTCAGAAAAGTATTGGAGAGGGAGGCTTGAAAAATGAATTGTGAAGAAGCGGCTTTAAAAATCCAAGCCCTGGCCGACGGTGAACTGGATGAAAAGGAAATAACCGATGTCCTGGAACATATCGAAAGCTGTTACCGATGCAGAGAAGAATATATTCAGGTTCTCGCCTTACAGAAAAAACTCAAGGATGCCCGGTATAGCGAGCCTCCGGTGGAATGGTTTGAGGAACGTTATAAAAAGAAAGGGAGGAAAATCGGGGCCTTTATCGGGTTGGCGTTCTTTATCGCCTCGTACATCGCCCTTATCGTCTACGCCCTGGTTTCGATGCTTCAGGACCCCGGAGTAACCTTGCTCTTAAGGCTGCTTATCGGAGGTATTACAGGTGGTGTTCTTGTGTTGTTCATTGTAACGCTTGGTGATAGAATCAGGGAGAAAAGAACCGATCGTTATGGAGATGTTATAAAATGATACTCACCACTACCGAAGCAATATCCGGTAAAAAAATTACCAAGGTCTATGGTCTTGTACGGGGAAACACCATCCGAGCCCGACACGTGGGAAAAGACATTATGGCGGGATTTAAGAACCTGGTGGGCGGGGAAATTGCCGATTACACGAAGATGATGGCCGAATCGAGGGAACAGGCTATCGATCGTATGATTGAGGACGCCGAATCTTTGGGGGCTAACGCTGTTGTCTGTATCCGCTTTGCCACCACCAGTATGATGCAAAGCGCCGCCGAACTGCTGGTGTACGGTACCGCCGTAACCTGTGAGGACATATAGTCCTCTTTCATGAAGAATTTATCCACAGGTTACGCACTTTTTTTTGTATACCTTCGTATACAAATTTATGCCGAGGGTTCATCCTTTTTGTCATTTTAAAAAGGTCCACTATCTTTTTCTTCTTATAATTCTTTACATAGGTTGATATTATTTTTATTTTTCTCTTCAATGCCTTCCCCGAAGAGATTCTGTTACGGGAAGAAACACCTTAGAAAGTCATTCTTGAATTATACACAGAGTTATCCACAATTTTTCCCACAATATGGGTGTCTTCAAAGAGGTATCCCCAGCCGCGCAGGGTTATTATAGGAATCGCTTCCTTTTTTACCTCCGTCAGCCGGGCTATTTTTTTCCGCAGCGATGAGATGTGCATATCCAGGGAACGGCTTTTTTCCCCTCCGCAGGTAGCAAGATATCTGAAAGCGTTTCGGGGCACCGGCGTTCCCCGATGTTTCAGAAGGATCTTGAGAATTTGAGTTTCATGAGGAGTCAGAGGAAGGTGGGTTCCTTGAGCGTATAACCTGAGGCCTTGAAGGGTTATTGTGGATGACCCGGTCTGAAAAGTAAACCGGTTATTGAACCGCATAACCCGGGTGTACAGTTCCGAATAAGCCCAGGGTTCTTTGAGGTAATCGTCACAGCCGGAAGAGAAGGCGGCGTCAAGAAATCCCGGAGAGCCGTAACCGATAACGATTGAACGTCTTGTTAATCTTTCCATGGTTTCGCTGTTTAGAAATATATCCGGAGGTACAATATAGCTGTCGGTTTCGGGGTGGTCCAGGGGTTTTGATGAGATGCTGAGCCTGAGTTTTTCAGTTTTCTTGGAATTCCTGTTCAGGTTTTCGGCTAATACGGTATTGTCGGTAACCAGATTTACCCGGAACACGGCAGGTTACGAAAAGTCCTTCGGTTTAGGAGGATTTTTCTTCTTTCTGCATTCTTTGTTTCAGGTCCTCCAGAAGCAGGTCCGCTTCGCCGGCGCCGGAGGATTCCAGGGCGGCAAATTCCCGTTCTACACTGTGGTCTTCCAGGCTGCTCAATTCCTGCATGGCCTCGGCCTCGGCTTCAATGCGTTCCACCCGGGAAGACATTTGGTCGAAAGCCTCGAAGGCGGAGGTGTTTTTAAGACCGGTGATGGTTTCCTGAATTCGCTTTTGGGCGTCGGCCCGTTTTGCCCGGGCTACGAGAAGGTTTTTCTTCCGTTGAGCTTCTTCAATTTTTTGCTGAAGCTGCCTGAGGGCCTGTTTCAGTTTTTCCACCGAATCATGTTGAGCCTGCCATTGTTCTTTGTACTGCTCCCCTAACCGGTGATACTCTTGTTTTCGAAGTAAGGCTTCCTTGGCCAGGTCGTCTTTTCCCGCCCGAACGGCTAGTTTTGCCTTGTTTTCCCATTCGATCGCCAGGGTGGTGTTCTGGTTCATCTGACGTTCCAGTTTTTTTTCATCGGCGATAGCCGAAGCAACGCTTTTTTTCGCTTCAATGAGCTGTTCCTGCATTTCCACCAGAAGCTGGTTCAGCATTTTCTCGGGGTTTTCCGCTTTGCTGATCATATCGTTGAGATTTGATTTTACAACCCGTTTAAATCTGTCAAAGATTCCCATATACGGCTCCTGTCACTTTTCTCTGAACTGGGATAAAATAGGATAATGCTGGGCTAGAGCTAGGCCAATGGCATCCAGGGAAGACTGAAAATCGTTAAAATCCATACTGTCGTACTGCAGGGTGTCGATAAGAATGACATCGTTACCGTCCAGGGCGTACGCGCCGTGGATAACATCCGTGGCGTTGAGCTTTAACAATTGTTGAAAAAGCGCTTCTCTGTTTGAAGAGGGAGTTTCCATAACCCGTACGCGAAGAACTATCAGCGGTTCTTCCAGGAGAATTACTACCTGTTCCAGTCCTTTCTCGTCGTCATTTATGACCCAGGTTCCTTCGGTAACTCTCTCATACGTCACGCCTAGATTGATGAGGTAACTTTCAACCTTTGAGTCGTTCATTTCCTTCCTCCGCGTTTTTCAGGTAAGGATTATCCGAGAAAAACGTTTCCGTTCTTGTCAATGGCAAGAATTGTTTTACACTCGGAGCAGCGAAAACGTCCTGCTTTTGTTGCCTTGAGTCGTTTCGAACAAATAGGGCATTGGAAGATTTTTGGGAAAATATCCGATACACCTGTTTTGCCTTCTGAGGTAAAAAAGTCTATTGATTCTTCAAGATTGTCTTTGATATTAAAAAACTGCGAAAACCCGAGAAGTTGAAAAACTTCGTATACCTTCGGCTGAATTTCCAGGAGAACCAAATCCCCGCCCCTCGGTTTCACGGCTTTCAAAAAAGCGGTAAAAGAACCGATTCCTGTACTTGACACATAATTCAACCCGCCGCAGTTGAAGATAAGCCGAATGTAGCCCGCTTCAACAGCTCTGGTTACTCGTTTCTGGAAGAAATTGGAGTTGTATGTGTCAATGTATCCAGTGAGATAAAGAACGAGACAACCTTCCACGGTGTCCACTTTCTGGAGTTTTATTTTGAGGCTGTCGTCTTTTTCCTCGTCAAAGCCGGGTACAATATCGTTATTGCTCATGTGACCTCTTCAACCTTCTGCCTGTACATACGTAATATTATGCCTTGTGGGAATATTTGTCAAACAATTCATTCCCTTTAAATGGCATATACATACCGAACCTGGTTCCAGTGTACCAGCCTGAACATCATTTTTCAAGCAGATCATAAATGTTGTAGTTTTATTTTCGGCTTGGAAGGCCATTTTCCGTATACTTTTGTCTTCCTTTTTGTAAATTTCCTGCTATCCTTGACCGGCGCGGGTATTCGTTCTACAATA
>JAFGDJ010000147.1 GCA_016932135.1 Spirochaetales bacterium
ACGGCGTTGTTTACCTTTCTCAGCGAGGTTTTTGTACCGCGAGCCCATATGCGGCAGGATGATCGACGGCATAAAACCACAACGGCCCGAAACCTCCTGGAACAAAGCGCCCTGGCCCGGGAAGAACAGCGATACCGGGACGCCTACAACCATCTTCTGGAATATCTGGTCATCGATCCGGAAAACACGGTTCAGCTGCTGGAGGCGGACAAGCTGATGGACCGGATCATCGAAGACCGCCGGGAGACTAACCTTGAGCCGGAAGAACTCATCGAGGAACCCTCACCGATCAAACCCGCCATGACGGCGGAAGAGTATGTTGAAGCCGCCCGGAGCTCTTTCGATAAGGGCGACTACCTCTCGGCCCATTATTACGCTTCCATCGCTTTCCAGATCGACCCGCTGCGGCAGGAGGCCGACGAACTGGCCCGCCGGGCCTGGCGAAAGGTGAACGAACTGCAGCCGTCGACCTACGAAATGGAACGGTACCGGCTTCATGAGCAGAAAAAGAAGGGCATCCAGGCCCTCCTGGCCGACCGGAGCCTGGAAGCCTATTATCTTTTTGCCGGCCTCAAGGAAGAGTATCCCCTGGACCCGGACGTGAACATCTATTTGGAGGAAAGCAGAAAGGCCGTTGGGAACATATCCTTCTTTCTGGATGAAATGGAAAGAATGTCCTCTGTTCCCGGGGTACGGCAGATCATGTTCCGCAACACCCCGGCAGAAGAGGACCGTGAACTGGTCTACATCGACACCTATATCCCCGCCAAAGAGGGATTCTACCTCTTCAACGTGGAAGTCCTTTCCTTTACCGAAGGGGGAAAAATTCTCTTTCACTATACCGCCCCCTACGGCAAAATCATCAACGGTCGCCTGGTGACCCTGGCGGTGGACCGGGAGGATAAGAGTGAATACTACGAGGCGGTCTACATCACCGGGAGCCGCCCGGAAGCGGAACGGAACATTCTTCCCTTACACCTGTCCCCGGAAATGATAACCCATTGTTCCATCCGGCAGGATTTTCTCGCCACCGCAAGCCTGCCGGAACTCTTTAACCTGGCAAAGGTCTTCGATTCCTTCGGCTTGAAAAAAGAACCCGTGGAAAGAGAGATGCTTTTCCGGATCCTTCGTCCCTTTACCCTGCTGGTCTTCGGTTTTTTCACCCTGGCCCTTTCCTGGTCCCTGCGACCGACAAAAAACCGGCCGGGGGTGTTGGCCTATCTGTTTGTTTTTCTCCTGCCCCTGGTTTTCCACATTCTTTTATCCCTGTATTACTATGGGGCGGAACTTTTTTACGGATTTTTTCTGCTTCTCGCGGGACCCACTATTACCCTGGCAATGCTGATTCTGCTGCAGGGGCTTCTGCTGGTGGCGGCGTTTCTCTACCTGGCCGGTCAAACCACGGATTACGAAGCATGATGATCTGGGGAAAACTCGTCGGGACGGTCCTGGGGGTCTTTTCCGGCCTGGGAATCTACGGAGCTATTGTCGGCCTGGTGCTGGGCCATTTCGTCGACATGTACCTCAAGCAGAAAAAAACGAAGTCTTTGGCTTCCGTCTTCTACACCCGCCCCGAAAGCACCGTTCTTCCCGAAAGGGAGATCTTTCTCATGAGCGCCGCGGCGTTGACCGCTTCCCTGGGGTCCGGGGATGAGGAAAAAAAGGAACACACCCGGGAGTTGGTCGGCGGTATCCTGAAGGTGCACCTGTCCCTCTCCATGAAGGAGACCGACGCCGTGCAGGAGTACGCGCGGCGGTATCTGGAAACAGCGGAGGCCGACCTTCAGGGACTGGTAAAGGTCTATAAGGAAACCGGCTTTTCCAGGGAAGCCCACATCGCCCTGGTTACAGCCCTTTTACGGATGGAAGAAAGAACCGGGGTTCTGCCGGAAAAGACCCGGTTTATTCTATCCTTTTCAAAACAGATAGATATCCCGGAAGAGGAGTTCCTAACATTGCGGAGACATTTTCAAGGCGTTTCCCAGGAACACTATGACCTTCTCGGTCTTTCCACCGAGGCAACCACGGAAGAGATTAAACGAACCTACAGAAACCTGGCCGCCTTCTTTCATCCCGACGGAGCGTCCGTGCTGACGGAAAAACAGAAGGAAGAGTCGGAAGAAGCCTTCCTGGCCATCAAGAAAGCCTATGAGGCCATCATGCAGGAGCGCTCCGGAGATTAGTCTTCCTTGGTGCGGCGGATTCGAGCGCCCAAAGATTTCAACCGGGGAACCAGGTTCTCGTATCCCCGTTCAATCTGGTAGACATTGTCGATGGCGCTTTTCCCTTCGGCGCACAGGGCGGCGATAACCATGGCCATGCCCGCCCGAACATCGGGAGACACCAGGTGTCCCCCCCGCAGGCGGCAGGGGCCGCTGACCAAAGCCCTGTGGGGATCACAAAGGATGATCCGGGCTCCCATACCGATGAGTTTATCCACGAAGAACATGCGGGACTCGAACATCTTTTCGTGAATCAGGATATCCCCGTCCACCTGGGTGGCCACCACCGTGATGATACTGGTCAGATCGGCGGGAAACCCGGGCCAGGGCGCGTCGTCGATCTTGGGAATCATCCCCCCCAGGTCGGGCACCACCTTGAGAACCTGCCCTGAGGGAACGAAGATCGTGTCCCCGTCGGTCTCCCAGTGAATACCCAGTTTGCCGAAGGCTAAGCGGGTCATCCGCAGGTCCCGTTCCCGGGCGCCGACGATCTCCAGCTCACCCCGGGTCACCGCGGCGAGACCGATAAACGATCCTACTTCCATAAAATCGGGGCCGATGGCGAAGTCGGTACCCTTGAGTTTTTTAACTCCCTCGATATACAGAATATTGGAGCCGATGCCGGTGATTCTGGCCCCCATGGAATTGAGCATGAGGCAGAGGTCCTGCACGTGGGGTTCCGAGGCGGCGTTCTGAATACTGGTTTTTCCTTCGGCCAGCACCGCCGCCATAACGGCATTTTCCGTGGCCGTTACCGAGGCTTCATCCAGGAAGATCTCCACCCCCACCAGTTTGTTCACCGTCAGGCGGAACACCCCGTCCACATCCACCCGAACGCCCAGCTCCTCGAAGGCCATAAAATGGGTGTCCAGCCTTCGGCGGCCGATAACGTCCCCCCCGGGGGGCGGCAGAACGACCTTTCCCAGCCGGGCAAGCATCGGCCCGGCGAACAGAATGGAAGCCCGGACCTGCCTGGTCATATCGGAGGGAATCTCGGAAGTCGAGATCTCGGTGGCTTTAATTTTCAGCACCCCCGGATCCGTTTCTACCGAAGCGCCAAGACCCCGAAGAATATTACACATCACCCCGACATCTTCGATATCAGGAATATTACGAAGAACGACCTCTTCATCGGTAAGAAGAGCCGCGGCAATACAAGGCAG
>JAFGDJ010000148.1 GCA_016932135.1 Spirochaetales bacterium
GATACAGATAATCCCCCCAGTAGTCAATGCTGTTTGGACCCTTTTCACATTCCACAAAGAGCGCGTTGCTGAGATCCCCGGGGTCGGCTACATCAATGACTCCCAACCGGGGACTGCCACCTTCACCGACCGCGACAAAGGCGTAGTCACCCAGAACAACTACATCACCGCTGTCGGCGTCAGCGTTTACCGCGAGGTCGGATACCGTGCCGTCCGATTCTACCTGCAGACTGTAAAGGCAATACCGTGCCGCAATATAAAGGATATCCTCCTGGAGGAAGCTTCCGTTAGTCTGACTCAGATCGTTAATATCATCATCAATTATCGTCGGGTTCTCAATATCCGGTGGCAGAATGACGGCAACCCCGCCTCCACCGTCGCCTACGGCTATGCCCGAAGCAAAAAAGTCAAGTTTATAGGAATCCCCCACGGTATCATAGGAAATCCTTTCAAACAGTTCCGTCGGGTTGTTACAATCAACCATCCTCACCCCTCCGTTACCGGTGGAACAAAAGGCGTAAGACCCGTCAAGTTTCACATCGGTCAGGGGAATACCGAGATCGATGGAATCCTTTACCACCGGAACGCTCGGTGTGGTGATGTCCAGAGCCCAGACCCCTCCGTGGTAGTACGCTGAATCGGGATCATCGTGCTCACTGACCATAACGAGGAGGTTTTCCGTCGGGTCGGCGTCAATGGCCTTGTAAACATCGGCTCCCGGAACGGAACCCGGAGCAACGGTACTTCCAATCGTCGGAGCGGTTTTACTGGTAAAGTTGCCCACGGTAACCCCGTAACCCAGGTTGGCCGCGTAGGCATAATTCCCTGAGAACGCCACCCCCCAGGCGTTTCCGCCGCTCCAGCCCGACGCCACAACCGGGGTCCACTGATCAGCCGGCTTGCTAATATCCACGCAGGCCAAACCATCGGAATCCATGGCGATGTAAAGAAGGTCCCGCGTCCCGTCAACCTTCAAGTCCAGGGCTCTGTCGCCACAGTCGATAAACGCATCACCGATCTCCGCGAGATTTTCCGGCTCGCCGATATCAAAGGCAACCACTTCATATACGGAAGAGGGATTGCTGTACCACAGGCTGACAAAGGCCGCATCTTCCGAAACGGCGATATCATAAACACTCATTAAGGAAGCTCCGGGGGGAACATTCCAGGTTGTGCGGTCAAGCTCAAGGGGGGAAGACGGCAGGCTGATATCCAGGGAAATGACTTCGATACTGTCGGTCATGATATCATAGGTAACGCCATAGGCAGTTGTGCCTGAAACAGCCAGGGCAATTATACTGTCGGTCTTCAGCGCCCTGTAAATCTCCGCCGACCCGCTGGTCTTCATGGAGGTTGTACTGGCGTCTGCCGGCGCGCTCAGCTGCGCGCTGTTTTCCTCAGCCCCCACACGGTAGTGGTACCGCTGCCCCTCCTGTACCTGGGTATCGGTAAACCGCGGTTCGGTAAGGGAAGTTCCTGAGATAAGTTCATAGGGCCCCTCCTTTCCCGTTTCAGACCGCCAGACCTGGTAGGTCACCCCGTCGGAGGCCGGCCGCCAATAGAGGACGATTTTATTCTCAAAGCAGTCGGTTTTGGGCAGCAGGCTGAACTGGGAAAGGGGAAGGGTTTCCAGGACGGAGGAAGACCACTGGTCCCCGCCGGCGGAAGAAGCCTTTACCTTCACCCGGCAGAGTACCCCGTTTTTTACCCCGTGATCGGCCGCCGTCAGCACCACGGGATCGCTTCCGTCATATGCACCGGCGGCGATGGTGAAGGAATCCGCCGTAGCCTCGTTGAAGGCCGTGCCGCCGCTGTTGTAATAAACGGTATACTCATCGGCCCCGGAAATCGGTTCCCAGGAAAGGGAAACCTGCTTGTTCCCGGGGGTAAGGGAAAAGGATGACAGGGTGCTCCCGGGGTACACCAGCCTCAGGGTCGTCGGGTCGCCGGCATTTCCGTTCCAGTCCGTGGCGGTGACCGAAAGGATAATATCGGTGGAGTATTCGACGGTGGTAAAGCTGAAACTGAAAGACCCGGCCACACCGGTGCCCGCTGTTCCTTCCGTCACGGTAACATCCCCCGCTTTCTTCCCCAGCCCGGATTCATCGGTAACGGTATATGTCAGGATCGGAAGGCTTTCGCCATCATCGGTAACCCTTCCCGTCACCGTTACGGTCTGGGTATAGGCGTCATAGGCTTCCGGCGTGATTATCGTAATCACCGGGGGATTCTTGTCCTTGATCTGGTCTATCACCGTGGGATTGAAGGGACCTAATGTATCGGGACACCCGCTCAAGACAAGGAGGAGAAATAACATAACCGGTATCCACGCAGCGCTTTGCCTATTCATCGATCTCGTCCTCCATAAAAATGAGTCCCCCTTCCACACTGGGCATGGAAGCCTTTAAGGCATCATCCCCGGGAGCCAGGTAGGAATGAAGTTTGCTGACCTCCGGAACAAGGGTCTCAGCCCGGGCAAAGGCGGTATGGGCCTTGTCGATCTCTCCGGTTTCGAAATAGGCCCGGGCAAGGTTAAGCAGCAGTTTACCGTAGGTATCGGCTTCAACCCTCTCCGATTTTTCCATATCAGTAATAACTTTCTCGTATATGGGTATGGCCTTCTCCGTGCTTCCGGAGATGAGCTCCAGATTCGCGCTGTTAACCAGAGCCGGAAGATAGGTTCTATCAAGGGACACGGCCTGCTGAAAAGCCCGGCGTGCTTCGGCGTAGCGGCCGAAAAGGGAATAACTGATCCCCAGGCGATTGAAATCCTGTTTTCTGCCCTTTTTCTTCGCGCTTTCCTCGTAGGATGCCAGGTAGATGTTCTGAATCTCGGAAAAATCATCGGAGAAAGCCTCCGCCAGGGCAAAGGGACTTCCGTACTGAAGCCCCAGGTCGGTCTCCCGCAAACCTACCGGACGGAACACTGCTTGAGCCTCCTGGGTGACCGTCAGAAGTCGTTTACCCGGCTCATTATCCAGGCTGCTCCACTGGGAAAGCGCCTTTCGCCACGCCTCCATGAAGGATGCCCGTCCCATCAGGGTGATCTCGACGGGCACCCAGAGCATTCCCTCAAGACTGATGAACATGGACCTGTCGGGATATAACTTCATATACTCACCCGTCCCTACTCCCGTATTGAAGGCAGGAAAGATATGACCGGGAACGGTAATATAGGCTGTCTCGATTCCCAGGGTTTCCAGAAGGCTGCAATAGAGTACCGTAAGATCGTCGCAGTCGCCGGTAAGCCGCGTAAGGGTATCCCGGGCAAGGCTTATGGAATCGACCCGCTGCGGGTTTTCCTGTACCACCGTAAAGGGCGCCGTCGGATCACTCTGGTACAGGCAGCCGATGATATCCAGAGCCCGGAAGACCTGCATGGCTTCCTGCAGGGGCTTGTTGAAGGATGAAACCGTTTCATCTTTCACCGCCTGCCGGATAAAGCTGGTATAGTTTCGCAGGGCGCTGTCGGCCGGTGTGATGAACGCGGCCACTTTGCGTTCATCGTCCCAGGTGAGAGCGGACTTGTCATGGACATCGTAAGATGCGGACTGTCGCTGCTCCACGGGACGACCCCGGTATTCATAGGTCGTAATAATCTCACCGGTAAAGGGCGTAATCCCCTCGAGAGCGAAGATCTGGGCGTTATAAGAAGCAAGCAATTCAACTTCCCGGGATTCACCCGGCTCCAGCAGGTCAATCCTGGCACAGAAGGTCGGGGCATCCATCAAGCCGGACTGAAAAAACGAAACCTCCAGGTTTTCCAGGGGTTGCTTCTCCGTATTCTCAACAGAGATACGGCCGACCGGATTTTTGCTGTAATAACTCTGCATGGCGGCGTAAACACCGGGAATATCAACTCCGGCAAACCGGAGGCTTCGTATCAGGGCCGCGGCGGAATCGGGATCTTCCCCGAAGCGGTACTGGAGATTGACTCCTATCCCTAAGGAAAGACCGTTAAAATCGGAAAATTCCGTTCCCGCGGGAGGAAACCCGTACTGGTATTTCAGCTTCGGCCGTATCTGCACGCTGATATTGTAGGATGGGTCCAGGGCTATTCTGCCTCCGACTTCCGTATAAAAAAACGGCAACAGGTACCCGGTGTTCTCGGTAATGTTTGAAAATAAAGCGGTGGCGTACCCCAGGGCCACATCCCCTCCTATCTCAAAATCCCTGACAAATCTGGTTGAATAGGCCATGCCGATTCCGCCGAACATTTGCAGATGATCCCACTTATCACCGTCACCGAGATAATCCCGGGAATCGTAGTTTCCGACTCCTACCTGGACAAAAGGCTGAAGCACGGGAATCTTCGGCAGGGGAAGGGAGAAATTTCCGGAGACCTCAAAAATATTGAAATCGGAACCGTACGCGCCGAAGGGTGACAACCCCTGATATTCGATTCCCATGGCAGCGGGAAACTGGTAGTACTCGTTGTAGTTTTCACCATCCGCCACAAGGAAAGCCGATAGGACTGCCAAGAAGAATAAAAAAATGGTAAAACGGAATATCCTGGAGGAGATTGCCTTCATTTTCATTTTTTTCCTCGATATGTTTCTTTGATCAAGGATGAAGAGCTTCAGATGCGGTAATAGTAAAATAATATCACACTCTGCCAAAATAACAAGCTTGTTCAGAGAGAATCACTTTTCCATTTGACATTCTTTACCGAAAGTGGTACATTCTTTCCGTATTAGCCAGATAGTGCACTAATTGACTAATGCAAAAACGATTTGTTAAAGAAATAACAAATTTTGCTTTTTTTTGAATAGTGGCGTGAGTATTTTGTAGTAATAATTATAGGGTATTCTAAAACAAGGAGACAAAAGTGAAAAACGGAATTTTGCTCTGGAAAGAAATCATTACAGAACCCTCCCGGGGGTTCACGCAGATCGGCAAAGATACGAAGATATTCCTTCCCCTATTAGTCATCCTCGCCCTCACGCTGGTCGCAACTGCCCTTCTTCTGCCGATTGTCCGAAGCCCGGAATATACAAAAGCCGTGATCACCGTTCAGGAACAGACAATGCAGGAAAAGGGCTCTCCGTTAAGCCGGGAGCAGGCCGAAGCCATGGCCGATCAACTTTCCTCCGACCGGATGAAAACCATAACCACGGTATCAACCCTGGTGGGAGGTCTTTTCGGCTACCTGATCATGCTGATGGTAAGCTGGCTCCTGTTTAAGCTCATTCTGGTGATATTCAAAACACCGGCGTCCATGGGCCTTCTTTTTAAGGTGCTGGTGTACCTGGCTCTCTTCACGGCGGTTCAATCGATACTGAAGACTGTCGTCACCCTGTCGGGGAACTGGGAACGGATGCTGGCCCTGGTGCAGACAACAGACGATTTCAAGATGGCCCTGCAATCCCCCATAAGCCTGGCCGCCCTGGTTTCCTATAAAAAAGTGGGAACCACGGCGTATTTTATCATCGACACGCTGACGGACATCTTCAACTACCTGTATTACGGCTACCTGTATGTGGCACTGCACCGTCTTTTCGGCATGGAAAAAAGAAAAGCTCTCTTTGCCGTATTAGTCTGCGCGGTTCTTTTCATCGGAGCCGGTTTTATTCTCACTCTCCTTACGTAAAAGGACCTCCGGAGGAAGCATGAAAGCCCGATCCATGGCACCGAAGATTTTTCTGACTGTTTTTCTTACCGCTGTCCTTCTTCAGACTCCTGCGGAGGAACCGTCACCCATGCTTCTCCAGGTCCTTCAGGCTCTGGAGGAACATCACCCCGCCTTTGCCGCCAATGAAGCCGCTCTGGCCGCCGCGGAAGCGGGGTATTCCTCCGGCCGAGGAGTGTTAAAGCCGCAGGTCGAGCTGTCGACCCCTCTTTCCGGCACGGATTACCTCCGGATTCAGGCGGCAGAAACGGAGGTCAACGGGCTCTATAGCGTCACCGCATCACCCCAATTCTCCGGGAGTTACCTTTTACCCTCCGGCGGGAACCTCTCGGTATCACTGAGCGACAGCCTGCAGGTGAGCAACTATGACGGCTCTCCGAGTCCGTATTCCCAGTCATCAGAGGCGGAATGGGCGAATACCCTGGCCGCCTCCCTGGGAATACGCCAGCCCCTGGTCTTCCGGGGGGTCTATGACGCCACGGTATCCCGGCTGGAAACGGCCTTCAATACCGAAGCGGCGAATTACCTTTCCATCCGCAACTCCCTGGTATTGCAGGCCCTAAACGACTTTTACGAATACAAACTGTCCGTTTTCAGGGTTGATCTGGTTCGATGGAGACAAAAAAACGACCAGGAGATGTTCCGGCGGGTGGAACGGGAATTTGAAATGGGTCTTTGGAGCAAGGGCACCCTGGTGCAGGCTCAAGCCTCGCTGCTGCAGACGGAAGCCGACCTGCTGAAGGCGGAACAAGCCCTCACCGCGTCCCTGCGCCGGCTTTCCTCCTTTTACGGCCTTGAACCGGCTGACGAAACCGCCGGGGAAATCGTCGATCTTTTGGAGCGAGCCGACCAGAAAGGTGAGGATTTAATAGAAACGGCCTTACGGGACAACCCCGACCTGGTAAAGCTGCGAAACTCTCTGGCCGGCCTTGAGGCCGACCGTATCCTGCAGGCCAAGAACCACGCTCCCAGCATCGACGCCGGGGTTTCTTACTCCTACAACCGCACGCTCCAGGAAGACCCGGCGGAAACCCACAGCATCTCCTTCAACGTAGGCTTTCACGCATCCCTGGCCGACGGGGGAACCTTTCAAGACGCCCAGCGGCAACTCGGCTATCAGATCGAAGGATTATCCGCCCGCTTGCGGGAGGAGGAGAAAAGCCTGCAGCACCGCGTGCAAACCCTCACCGACACTATCGAGCGGAATACCCGGTTGGCGGAACTATACACCCTGCAGGAAGAAGCCGCCCGCTTCGATTACGAAAGCGGTCAGAAAGATTTCGAGATGGGGCAGATTACCAGTAAAGATCTGATGGAACGCCAGGTACATCTGGAAAACATCACCCTGACAATACAATCAAATACTATCGAGAGAAACATGGCTCTTCTGGAGCTGTACGCCCTTACAGGCATAGATATGTTTCAATGGTTGCGAAACCGCATTAAGGAAGAGACAGGACTGTAATATGGCAAAAAAGAAAAGACTACTATTTATCGGTGCTATCATTCTTATTGTTCTCATCGTGGCTTTCAGCATCTTTGCCCGGACCAGGGAAAAGCTGCCCGAGGTCGACGCCCTTCGGGTCACCCTGGAAGATTTTCGCCGGGAGGTCTCTGCCAACGGAGAAATCGGATCGAAGAACAGAGTGAGCCTGTATTCCACGGTTTCCGCTGAAATAACCTCGGTTCCCCTTCAGCGGGGAGACCGGGTTGAAGCCGGTGACGTGATTGCATTTCTCGACAAAGAAAGCTTAGAGAGCAGTCTGATCAGCGCGGAAAACGCCCTGGAAAACGCCAGGATGACCGTACGGAGCGAACTCCTCAGTCTGAGGACTTCCTACACCAGCGCTCTGACGAACAGGGACCAGGTTCAGCGGGAATACCTTCGATACGAAGAACTCCATAAAATCGGTTCCGCCAGTGATGAAGAACTGAAGCGCCGGCATGAAGCCCTTGTCCTGGCGGAAGACACCCTGGAATCGGCCCGGCAGCGTCTCAATTTCCGGGAAGGCCGTCCCCTGGACGACCCCCGGACATCGACCTACCTTTCGGATGAACGGATTGTGGAAACCTCCCCGGAGGTAAAAAGGGCGTTGATCGACCGGGACAATATCCTGCGAAACCTAGCGGAATACCGTATCACCGCGAACATCGGCGGCGTTATAACCGAACTTCCCGTGGAAGGCGGCAGTATCGTCACCCCGGGAACCTTGGTTGCCCGCATAGAGGATTCATCCGCCCTGGAAGTGAGAGCCAATATCGATGAAGTGGATCTCTCCTATATCGCCTTAGGCCAGGAGGTAAAAATAACCTCCGACTCCTTTATCGGCCGGGAACTGAAAGGAAAGGTTTCCGAAATAGGCCCCGTCATCCGGAAGGTGGGAGACTCCCGCATCTGTGATATCAAGGTGGATATTTCGGAAAACCCCGACGGTATCGCCCGGATAGGGGCCGGAGTGTCGATTTTCATTCTGGTGGAAGAGAAGATTCAGGTACCGGCCATACCGGTAGAGGCATATTTCTTTGAAGAAGGGAAAAAATGGGTGCACCTGCTCACCCCCTCTCCGGGAGAAGACCCGGAAAATCCCGAGCGCTGCATGGTCGAAAAACGGGAGGTTGAAACCGGAATCCTGGGAATCGAGACCCTGGAAGTAACCCGGGGCCTGGCCGAGGATGAACTTATTATCGCTCATTACAATCCGGTGATTACCCCGGAAATGGAAGTTCTTCCGATTCTGCCCCAGGAAGAGGAAACTCCATGATCACCTTGAAGAACATCACCAAGGTCTACCGTATGGGAGAAAATACCGTGAACGCCTTGGCCGGTGTCGACCTGCATATTGCCGAGCATGAATTTTTATGTGTCATGGGCGCCTCGGGCTCGGGAAAATCCACCCTGATGAATATCCTCGGCTGCCTGGACCGCCCCACCTCCGGGTCCTACCACCTTCATGACCGGGACGTGGCGGGGCTCTCCGACATGGAACTGGCGGATGTGCGGAATAAAAAGATCGGCTTTGTCTTTCAGACCTTCAACCTGTTGCCCCGGATTAGCGCCCGCAGGAACGTGGAGCTGCCCCTGGTGTATGCCGGCTTCTCCCCCAGGGAAAGGAGGGAACGGGCCATGGAGGCCCTGCACCGGGTTGACCTTTCCGACCGGGCCGATCATAAGCCCAACGAGCTTTCCGGGGGACAGAGGCAGCGGGTTGCCATTGCCCGGGCCCTGGTAAACAATCCAAGCATCATTTTTGC
>JAFGDJ010000149.1 GCA_016932135.1 Spirochaetales bacterium
GTTTTTTCTTTTAGCGCCGGCGGCTGAAAAAGCGCCCCAGGGTTTTTTGCAGCCGGGAGGGTAGTGAGCTTACCGGCACCTCGGCGGTTTCCTTATCTTCAGCATAGACGGCTTTTTTATCCAGAACAAAAACCACATAGGCCACATCGTTCTGCCGGTTATGAATCGGATAACAGGTCACAGTGTTTTTCCCCGACTTTTTTTCCAGGACCCGGTGGATTCTTCCCAGCTCAAAGGTAACGGTTTGAATGGAAATATCCGTTAGTATTCCGTCGATCGCATAGCCGACTACATCGGCTTTTCCTTTTTCAAGCTTTGTCAAAAAGGACGATGATGTATGGATGATCGTTCCCGTCACATCGCATACTGCCAGGGGAAGATCCATATTGGTAACCAGAAAGGCGGTTAATTCATACTGAGCGCTGATCTTCAAGGATTTTTTTTCATTGAGGATGTTCAACTGGTGATACAGGGCGGTGATCTTTTTTCCGATGATCCCGAGTTTCTTCATGCTCCGCTCGGGAGAGAAGTCCTGAAACCGGTTCAGCTCGATGATCTTATCCATTTCCCTATCCAGGTAGACGCTGCGGATGACAATAGTGATAAAGACCACCAGGAACAGCAGAGCCGCCGTCAGGGAAATAAACAGATACTTTTCGGCCATATACCCGGCGTGCTCCGCCGAATCGGCCGCGGCGGTTTTTATAAGGATATAGCCCAGCACCCCGGCGCCGGCAATCCCCAGGGATACAAGGCCGGCTAGAAACCAGTATAGAATCCTTCGTACAAGAATCATAGGTCGACTCCCGTTTTAATAATCCTTGAAATTGTCGATGTCTTCATTTTTGCCTACCACAAATAACAGATCCGATTCCAGAAGCACCTCTCCGGCCTCGGGGAAAACAATGGTTTCATTCTTTACCGGATTTCCCTCCTCGTCCACCGACAGGGCAACCCGCCGGATTGAAACGATGTTTACCCTCATCTTTTTTCGCAGGTCCAGTTTTTCCAGGGTGTCTCCAATGAAGGGCTTCGGCACGTAGAGTTCCGCTAGGCTGATACTTTCCGTAATGGGTATCCGGTCCAGGACTTCCGGTGAAATAAGCCGCTGGGCCAGCCGCTGACCCTGATCTATTTCAATGTTGATAACCTCATCGGCGCCGATTTGCCTCAGTACCTGCTGATGGATGTCGCTCACCGCCCGGGCGACGATATAGGGAATACCGATCCTTTTCAGCAGCGCCGTGGTAATTATGCTCGCTTCGATGTTATCTCCCATGGCCACGACTGCCACTGCCACATCCTCGAAGGGAACCAGGCTTAAGGCCTCTTCGTCGGTGGAATCCAGCAGCACCGCCTGGGTAACGATGTTCTTCACCTTTTCAACCAAGTCCGGTTTGACATCAATAGCCAGCACCTTGCCGCCTTTTTCAGCCAAAACCTCACAGACCCGCCTTCCGAAGGTTCCGAGACCGATTACCGCGAAGACTTTTTCTCTAGCCATATTAGGACCTCCCTTTACCGTTCTCTTACCCTATTGAAATATCCGCCTGGGGAAAGGAAATAGGAACCTGGGTTGTTTTTTTCGAAGCCGCCGCCAGAATCGTTAAGGGTCCCAGCCTGCCGGTGAACATCAGCAGGATGATAACCACCCGGCCCATCGAAGAGAGCAGGGGAGTCAGTCCGGTGGAAAGCCCCACGGTACCGAAGGCCGACACCGTTTCAAAGAGAATATCCACCAAAGGGGCATCCTCGGTCAACGTGAGAATAAAACACCCGACGGAAACCACCATTATACCGAAAAGAAATATCAAGAAGGCTTTCAAGACTCTCTGATCCGGCACGGCGTACATGGAGATGCGGACATGCTGCCGGTTTTTCAATACCGCCTTCACATAGGCTCCCATAACCGCCACGGTGTTGATTTTGATCCCCCCGGCGGTGCCCCCCGGAGCGGCCCCGATAAACATATACACTATCATGAAAAGGCATACCGCCGTGGAAAGAGAACCGAAGGGAACGGTATTAAAACCGGCGGTTCTCAAGGTCACGGATTGAAAAAAGGCCGCCAGATACTGCCTCCCTAAGGGGAGGTTTCTTAAGACCCCTCCATGCTCCAGGGCGTAGAACAGCAGGGTCCCCGAAAGCAGCAGGACCGCCGTACCGATGAGAACGATCCTGGAATTCAGGGTAAGCCGCTTTATCGCCCGTTTTTTCCCGGAGCCCAGGTTCTTAAGACGGGATATCACGTAATCCCGGACATTCAGGATAACGGCGAAACTGATCCCACCCAGAATAATCAGCAGAGCTATAGTCAGGTTCACCGTTACCGACCCCCGGAACCCTTCCAGGCTGTCGCTGAAAAGAGCGAACCCGGCGTTACAGAAAGCGCTGACGGCATGGAAAACCGAATAGAACAGCGCCTCTCCCGTGGGCATGGAGGAGATAAAAACCCCGGACAACGACAGGGCTCCCAACATCTCCACCAGGAAGGTAATCACCAGGATGGATACCAGGGACTTCGAGAGGCCGGACATATCCTCTTCGCTGAGCATATAGGAGAGAAGGTACTTATCCTCCACGGACATAGCCTTTCGTAAAACAAACAGGGTGAAATAACTGTACATCATGATACCCAGACCGCCGATCTGAATAAGCACAAGAATAACCACCTGTCCCCAGACGGAAAAATAGGTAGCCGTGTCCACCACGATCAATCCGGTGACACAAACCGCCGACGTGGAAGTGAACAGGGCGTCTAGAAAACCCAGCCCCGAGCCCTGGCGGACACTGAAAGGCATCATCAAAAAGAGGGTACCCACCAGAATAACCAGAAGAAAACTGAAAAGAATTGTCTGGGCGGGATGAACACTGATACCCTCCAGGATGGCCGAGAGCCTCTTTAAGCGGCTGAAGACCTTGAGGATAAGAAAGACATTTCGAATGATGAGCACCAGGGAAGAAAAGCCCGTGTACTCGGTATTTTGAAAGCGAAAGAGGAAATATTTGGTATAAGCAAAAAGAACGATGAAAATTCCCGCGAAGGAGAGGGATAAAAAATTTCTCCGAAAATAGTGCTTTTTATACGGAGCGCTCCGGATTTCCATGACGATTTCAATGACCAGGAAAAAAAGGACCAGAAAGTCCAGAATATTGGTAACGATGAAAATCCACCGAAGCCCGGTATCCAGCTGCTCAAGAAAAAGGGAAACCACGCTGAGGATAAGGGTTCCGACGATGATTCGATTCTGATTCTTCATTCAAGGGAACTGTAGAATTTCTTTTCTCCGTATGCAAGAGGGGTCTGCCGAGCTTCCAGGTCCCCTTAAAAATATGCCGAAACGTACCCCGCCCGCGGATTGTTGACTTTTCTTCATGGCGGACCTACCATAGAGGTATCATCCTTAATAAAAACAAGGCGGTGACTATCCATGGTACGGCTGATTTTTAATATTCTCTTTTTAATAATTCTGGCGGTTTTCGTAGCCATGAACATGTCTTACAAAACAGACATTAACCTGTTCACCGTGAAAATAGAGCAAGTCTCCGTTGTGGCGGTGGTCCTTCTATCGATTGTCGCGGGAGTGCTCTATTCCTTTCTCTTTTACTTAGCCAGTTACTTCGGAAAAATCAGAAAGGACCGGATACAGAAAAAGGCCGCCGGTGCGAAACAGAAAGAACAGGAATTGAAGGACCGGGAAAAGAATATCCAAAAGACGGTACAGGAAAAGGTTATCGAAGAAAAGGAAAAAGCCGGTCTGCTGCCGCCGGAAGGGGAAAAAGCGGAAGGCAACCCGGTCGGCCGTATCGTGCCGAAGCTCTTCCAGGGTAAAAAAAACAAGAAAGCTAAAACCTAAACCTTCCTTCTTTTCACTTCACAGTTCTTCGGTCCTGTGAACATAATCTTCCATGGGAAATTTCCGTTTCAATCCCTGGGCGTTCATGTACCGTACCGTTCCGAAGATATCCCGCTCCTTCCAGGGACGGTCATGCTTTCCGAAACACCAGGCTACGCCGGCAAAACTGTTCGGATCTCTGCCGTCCAGGGCCCAGCGGTTATTGAAAAACAAAGCCGTTTTAAAAGCTTCTTCCGGCGAGGATGACCACTGGAGAATTTTCTTCCCCCAGTACATCCTCATATACCCGTGGATCCTTCCGGTTTCCGTCAACTCCTTCTGTGCGGCATTCCAGTACCGATCGTGGGTCCGGCCCGTTTCCAGGTCTTCCCGGGAATACACATACTCCCGCGGGTCCCGCTGATGGGCTGCGAGGGTTTTTCGCGCCCAGACCGGTAACCCGGAAAAGGAGTCATAGTCCCGGTTATAAAAGGTGTAATTCATCGCCAGTTCACGGCGGACAATCAGTTCTTCCAGGAACCCCTCACTCCCCGGAGAAGGGTTTTCCGCGGCGGCCAGAGCGGCGGTGAGGGGAGAGATCTGGCCGAAATGGAGATAGGGACTCAAAACCGATACCCCCTGGAGAGCCGGGTTGTTCCTGTCCAGGTCGAACCGATCGAGCTTTTCCTCCACAAAGATCTCCAGCCTTCTTAAGCCCTCGGCGGTGCCGCCCCGGAGGTCCTCCACCGGAGGCACTGCCGGGTCCGCCGCAAGGGATAAGGCGGCCGCATACGAGTCGGTTATATCCGGCCCGCCGTCTCCGTGGTAGGCCGCCGGGTATTTCAGCCCGCGGGTTTCCAGGGGCACCAGGTAGGCGAATAGAAGGCGGAGAATCCTGGGCCGGAGCACCGCCGCGGACCAGGCCTCTTTGGGATAAGCCGTTTCCACCGGTACGATACTGTCGGATTCAATCTCAAAGAGCGGGCAGGAGAGCATCCCGGCGGCCCGGCTTCGCCATTCCCGGTGAACCTTCAGATACCCCCGGTCGGTCACCACCAGCGATGCTCCGGCGGCCGCTTTGGAAAGCTCTTCCGGCGGGTCCCCCACCCGAAGAATCAGCGGAATTCCCCGCTCCTCCAGGCGCCTTCGGGTTTCCAGAAGACCTTGCAGCATAAAGACATAATGACGCAGGCCGGCTTCAGGAAAACCGGGATTGAGAAAAAAGAACACGAAGAGCGGCTGTCGCAGCCGGTTTGCCTGTTCCACGGCAAACTCCAGGGCATGGTTATCTAACGCTCTCTGAGATTTTTGCATCCAGTAGAGAACAAAGTTCCCGGCCGCTTCCGGCCGGGTATTGAGTTTCTGAATGCGGGTATCCTGAATCAGCGCAGGCGCCCTCCCAGGGACACGGAAAAGGCGTGAAGGTAATTCTTCGTATAGCCGTCTCCCGGGGGTGTGGTTTGGCCGGAAGTTCCTTCGGCCCCTCCCCCCAGGTATCGAAGGTTGAGAAAGGCATCGAAGAAATCGGATGGCCGAATACCCGCCCGCAGCGAAGCGTCGAGGATCAATCCCGTTACCTCCGCTTCCAGGCTGCCGTTTAAGACCTTGAAGGAAGCATAGAACCCGTCAATTTCGCTGCCCACCCAGAAGAAATCCCCCAGGGGA
>JAFGDJ010000018.1 GCA_016932135.1 Spirochaetales bacterium
CCCAGATAGAATCGATGCAGACCCAGGGCACCGAAACCGGAAACAAACCAGAGCAGATAGGCTACCAAGGTAGAATACAAAACAGGCCTCCCTTACAACCCTGCGGGTTTTCTAGATAAGATAGTCATTTTCTTTCCGGATGACAATTTTATTCTGCCGTTCCAGCCCCCGGATATAATCCATGAATTCCCCGGTGGCCTTGTCCACATCGCTCTTCCGCATGCTCCCCAGATGAATGATTTCCTCGGCGATGATGATGCGCCGGCGGGCGGAAACACAGGAAAGGATCCGGTCCTTGATCTCGTCGCTCTTTCCTTTCAGGATCACGGCCAGCTCGCCGTCATCGAAATCCCGCAAAACGGTCTGCAGCTCCTGATCCGAGAGTTTTAAGACCACGTCGATAGTCAACACCTTCTTCCTCACCTCTTCCCCCAGCCGGGGGTTGGTTTCTTCCAGGTCCGAAAGAAGAGTTTCCCCGGAAGAGTAGTCCATTTCTTTGAGGATTCCCGCCAGAACCGACGATCCGTCGATTTCCTGGGTGGTGATCTTTCCCTGGGTTTTCAGCCGGGCCTTGAGGGCCTCTTCTATCTTCTCCAGTACTTCCGGAACTATTTTATTCAGTCCGGCAATCCGTTTTACCGTCTGGCGCTGGGCCTTGGAATCCAGGGCCGTCAGCACAATCCCGGCCTTAGCTGGGTCCAGGTAGGGCAGCACGGTGCTGAGGACCGACGGGGGTTCATTTTTCAGCAGGCTGATGAGCTGTTCCCCCTCCACATCGGCAAGGAAATCAAAGGGTCGACGCCCCACTTTCGGAAGGGTTTTCGATAAGATAGCCCTGGCCCGCTCCTCTCCGAAGGCATGGGTGAGCATCTGCTGGGCCACCTCCGGCCCTCCGGTACCGAACCGATGCATGGCTTCGGTATCACCGAATTCCTTTAAGAGCTTCGCCGAGTCCTCCGGGGCCACCTTTTTTATGGCGGCTATTTCCGCGGTAATCCGGGTCAACTCTTCATCGGAAAGGTGGGACATAATCCTTGAGGCTTCTTCACTGCCCAGCAATAAAAGGAGCTTGGCGGCCTTTTTATACCCCCCGCCGGTGTGGGACTTCAGGAATCCCTCGGGAGTCCCCCGGTCCGTAAGGGCTCCGTTTTCCTTGTTTCCGGTGGGTTTTCCCGGGGCATCCCCTTGTTTTTTCCCGTGATCCGTTTCCCTCTGGTATTGAGCGATCCTTCTGTCCTTGCCTTTCCAAGATTCCATACATGCTCCTGACGCTTTTCGGTGAAAACAGTAAAAGCTCTTGACATTTTACACCGAAACCGTATATAAAACATCTGCGCCGCTGTAGCTCAGTCGGTAGAGCAGAGGACTGAAAATCCTCGTGTCAACAGTTCGATTCTGTTCGGCGGCACCTTTCCCCGCCCCTTCATGGGACGGGGTTTTTTTTCTTCCCTAGGCTTGTTTCAAGGTACAGGATACCTCATTCCCCCGGATTTCGCAAAGGGCGTAGGATCCGTGCCGGTAGGGTCCCGGGTTGACCAGTGAGGTGTTTCCCAGGGTGTCCTGCCCGGAGGATTCGTGGATATGCCCGGAAACACAAAGAAGCGGGCCGGTCTCTTCAATGAAGCGACGAACTGCCCGGCTGCCCACGTGGTGGAGCCTCATGGCCATGTCCACCTTGGTCCGGTAGGGCGGCTGATGACATACCAGGATACCGCCTTTTAAGGATCCCAGGCTTCTAAGCTCTTCAAAAGACTTTTGGAAATCTTCTTCGCTTTTCTCCCGGGGTGTGGACCCCGGTGAGGGCAGGGAACCACCCATGCCGAAGAGGTGGATGCCCTCAAAAAGGCGGACTTTCCCGTCCAAGGAAAGATTCCTTTCCTCCAGGACCTGAGAAACCTCCGGTCCGTCGCAGTTTCCCGGCACCAGGAAAGCCGGTATATCGTCGGGCAACAGGCTGTCCAGGATAGCCTCGGCATCTTCCCGGCCGCCGAAGTGGGTAATATCCCCGGCCACCAGGATCAAATCGGCCCGGGAAAGGACATCTTTTCCCAGGGGCTTTTGTTTTCCATGAAGATCGGTGAGAAGAAGAATAATCACGTCAGTGGTCTCCTTTTCCCTGTAACAGGGCCCGGTATACCTTTTTTTCCAGATTCAGGATAGCCTCATGCTTGAGGCTTCTTTCCTCATGAGGCACCGGGTTTTCCATGCTGTCCACCACCGTTGCCGGCCGATGGGAAAAAACGATGATACAATCCCCCAGCATCAGGGCTTCATGGACGTCATGGGTGACGAAGATCCCGGTCCTCCGATCGTCCCGCCAGAGGCCTTCAAAATCCCGGACCAACGAGATCTTCCGCCCCAGGTCCAGGGCCTGGAAGGGCTCGTCCATCAGGAGAATCTCTCCCGGATAGGCAAAGGCCCGGGCCATGGCAGCCCGCTGACGCATACCGCCGCTCAAAGCCTCGGGGTAATAATGGGCAAACTCGGCCAGCCCAACCGCCGCCAGGGTACGGAAAATCAGCTCTTTCCGCTCTTCCCGCCTTGTCACGGCTTTGAGTACCAGGTCCAGATTCTGTTCCACCGTTTTCCAGGGAAGCAAACGGGGTTCCTGAAAGAGGTAGCTTATCCGTTTGCCCTCCACGCCTTCAACGGTTCCCCCGTCCGGTTCCAGGGTGCCGGAGAGAAGGTTCAGCAGGGTGGTTTTTCCACAGCCCGAAGGTCCCAGCAGGGCCGTGACCCGGTGCCGCCGGATCTCCAGGGACAGGTCCCGGAAAACCGGCAGGCGGTCGAAACTCTTCGTAAGGCCGGTGATCCGAATCATATCTTCCCGCCTCTCTTTCGTTTAACCGCGGCGGTTATTCCTTTCATCAACTCTTCGGAAAGAAAACTTAAGAGGATGGCGGTGATGGTCCAGGCGAAGACCTCCGCCGCTTCCAGGTTGATCTGAGCGAACTGCATACCCGTCCCCACGGCCTTCAAAGGGAGGCTTAAGACCTCCGCGGCGATGACCACCTTCCAGGTAAGCCCCAGGGTGGCCGTGGCTGCCGCCCCCAGGTAGGGCAGCACGGCGGGAAAGGATATATGAAGCAAGGTGTCCCGACGGCTTAAGCGGTACACCGCCGCCATCTCCAGGAGTGCAGGATCTACGTGAAGGGTACCTTGAAGGACATTCTGACAAACAATGGGAAAGGACATAAGAAAGGCCACGAAGACCGGCACCGCGTCGCTGGAAAACCACATCACCGCCAGCAAAATCACCGACATCACCGGGGTGGAGCGGATGATCTGCAGGGGAAAGCGGATAAAAGCGTGAACCAGGGTGTTTGCCCCCGCCGCGAGGCCCACCAGGGTGCCCGCGATGAAGGAGAGGAAGAACCCCGCCGCCCCCCGGAGAACCGTGGCTCCCACGGCGGCCCAGAAAGCCCGGCGGCGGATAAAGGCAAGAAAAACGGTGAAAGCCTTTTCCGGCGGGGGGAGGATGATATCGGCCTTCAGAAAAAAGGACAGCAGCTTCCAGAGAAGGAGGATCAGGAGGAGGGATAAAAAACCGATAAGCCTAGTCTTCGAAATAAAATCCTTCATCCGGTAATACTCCGCCCAGACTGGCCGGATCGTAGGATAACAACACCTCCAGGAAGGGCTCCAGGGATTCCTTCGCCTCGGCCGCGGGGATGAACACCAGGTTGCTCTTCGGGATGGCCGCCGCGGCCGCCGAAGCTTTGAGGATGCCGTATTTTTCGATCAGCACCCCCGCCTCTCCGGGATTCTCCTTCACCCAGGCCACCGATTCCCTACAGGCCCGAAGAAAGGCCTTCACCGTTTCCGGCCGTTCCTCGGCTAAACGGGGGTTCACCGTCACCACAGTGACCGGGTACGCCGTGGAGGCACCCTCAAGACGGTTCCATTCTTCCTGGAAGTCGATGACCACCCGCATCTCCGGAGAGCCGGAGAGCACCATGGACACAAAGGGCTCCGGCAGCAATACAGTGTCGACCTTCCCCGCCAGAGCCAGCTGGGCCAGCTGGGCGGCGTTGTTGTGGCTGAAATCCGACGTAATATTCAGTCCTCGCTGTTCGGCAAAATACGTAAGCAGATAATCGGGAGTGGCTCCCTTCCCGGTGGAAAACACCGTGGTCCCGACGAGGCTCTCCCAGCTCGTGACAGCCCTGTCCCGGGAAAGGATGGAAAAGGTCCCCAACCCGGTGACCCCTCCCAGCCGGTACCCCGGCCCGGCGTTGTAGAGCTTCACCGCCGTGTTCACCGGAAAAACGGCGAAATC
>JAFGDJ010000150.1 GCA_016932135.1 Spirochaetales bacterium
CGAACCAGGATGCTAAAACGGCATCGGAAATGTACCTGTTCCGGGTAAATTCCAGGGTTTCCATGGAATATCCCTCGAAAGGCACCGTTGCCAGGGTCTGTTCCAGGACGCCCCGGGTGATAAATCCGCCCGATTCGTTATAAATTCTGTCTTCGGCTGCCTTAAAACCCGGGGGGAGACTTTCCGTTTCAAGGAATTCCGAGAGCCGGGTTCCTTCCCCGGGGAGCACCTGCGAGATAAGGGTCTTGCAGCCCGGAGCCCGCAGACCTTTCAGGGTTGTGAGAATTTCCGCCGGATCATTTATCCGGGTAAACCAATCCTTGCAGACGATTGACTCAAAAGTCAGCCCTTCCTCCAGACAGGAGGGAAAGTCTTCCTTTTTAAAAACTCCCGCCGGGAGGCGGTAGTCGGGCAGGCTTGAACCGAAGATGGTAATCCGCTGTAAGGCTTCGGTATCGGGAACCACCACGTAGAGGCCTCCCTCCGGCAACCGGCGCAGGGCTTCCCAGATCAAGGAGGTGTTCCCCGAAGTGAGGAGTAAGGTCCGATCGGTTCTGCCCGGCTTGAGGAACTGAAACACCCGGTGTCGAAGTTCCTGCGATTCTTTCTCACCGTCTTCCACGTACCGGCGGTAGAAAGCTTCGAAACTTCCCTCCGCCGGGGAATGAGACAGGATCTCCGGGCCTTCGTCATTCTCCAGGGCTTCCGCCTGAAGCTCCCTCCGGCGTTTGAGGTTTTCACCGATCTTTTCTTCCCAGCCTAAGGGCCCGGGGTGATAGAAAACGGTACCGTCAAGCTCCCGGGGCAAATAGTTTTGGGCTACCCAGTGGTCCCGGAAGGCGTGAGGGTACAGATACCCCTCACCATGGCCGAAATCCCTGCCGTCCCTGCCGGCGTCTTTCAGGTGCCGGGGAACTTCACCGTCCTGTTCGGTTTCAATCCGTTTCAGGGCTTCAAAAAACCCCATGCTCGAATTTGACTTTTCCGTAGCGGCCAGATACAGGGCTGCATGGGTGAGGTGGTACCGGCCTTCGGGCAGCCCCACCCGGTCAAAGGCCGCCGCGGCAGCCTCCACCACCCCCAGGGCATAGGGGTCCGCCAGCCCCACGTCTTCGCAGGCTGAGATAAGCATCCGGCGAAAGATGAATCGGGGATCTTCGCCGGCGGCAACCATCCTGGCGAGCCAGTAGAGGGCCGCGTCGGGGTCGCTTCCCCGGAGGGCTTTGATGAAGGCGCTGATGGTATCGAAATGGTAATCCCCCTCCTTATCATAGAGGACAACCTTTTTCTGAATGCTCTCCTCGGCCGCGGCAAGGCTGACGCGGATCGGTTGGCCCTCCGGGGGCGGAAAAGTCTCCGGCGTGGTTTCCACCGCCAGTTCCAGGGCGTTGAGGAGACTCCTGGCGTCGCCGTTGGCGATCTTCACCAGGTGTTCCAGGGCTCCTTCTTCGAAGTCCACCGGGTATTTGCCGTATCCCCGCTCCTTATCCCGCAGGGTGTTTTTCGCGATTTGCAGGAGATCCTCCGAGGTGAGGGGTGTCAGCCTGAAAATCCTGCTTCGGGACACCAGGGCGGGATTGACCTCGAAATAGGGATTCTCCGTAGTAGCGCCGATCATGATGATCGTGCCGTTCTCCACCCAGGGAAGCAGGGCATCCTGCTGGGCCTTGTTCCATCGGTGAACCTCGTCGATGAAAAGGATGGTTCTCCGTCCGTAGAGATCCTTTTCCTTGGCGGCCTCGGCCAGGGCTTCCCGAAGATCCTTGACTCCGGAAAGAACGGCGTTGATGGTAATAAAGCGGCTTTTTGTGGTCCCGGCGATAACCCTGGCCAGGGTGGTCTTTCCCGTGCCCGAAGGGCCGTAAAAGATCACCGAGGAAAGACGGTCGGCCTGGATAACCCGGCGCAGGAGCCTTCCTTTTCCAAGGATGGCTTCCTGGCCGATAAATTCATCCAGGGTCCGGGGTCGCATGCGGTAGGCTAAAGGCTCTTTCTGTCCGTCGGTGGTTTTTCTAAAAAGGTCCATAGGTTAGAGCCAGTATAACCGCCGGACGGGGGTGTGGAAAGGGTGCTTTTTAGATGCTGGGAATGCTTTACAGAGAAATACTTTGTCTTTATAATCGGCCGCAAAGAGAACTGTTTCTTCACATAAAAACAAGGTTGGTAGGTTATGAATATAATCCGCGGGAAAGAAGCTATTTTAGAAAAGGTTCCCGATTTGCTGTACGACGAATCCCGGATGACCGGGGGAGTTCCTCAGGCAGTGTGCTTCCCCGAAACCACCGAAGATCTTCAGGATATCCTCCGGGAAGCGGAAGGATCCTCCACACCGGTGGTCTGCGCCGGAGCCCAGACCGGTATCACCGCCGGAGGGACTCCCCAGGAAGGTTGCATCCTTATTTCCTTCTCCGCCATGAAAAAGATAGAGCAAGCCGCCGAGGGGCCGGATAATACCCTGCTGCTCCGCTGTCAGCCCGGGGTTACTCTGGAAGAAATCGAGGGTTTCTTAAGCGGCAGTGACGAGGATGCCCCGGAGGTGCCGGGGGTTGCTTTACCGCGGGATTCTTCTTTCGTGTATCTGCCGGACCCCACGGAGATGTCGGCGTCCCTGGGCGGTACCATCGCCACCAACGCCTCGGGAGCCCGAAGCTTCCGTTTCGGCTCCACCCGTAAACACGTGGAAGAGCTTCTGGTGGTTCTTATCGGAGGTGAAACCCTCACCCTGAAGCGGGGACAGGTGGCGGAGCGGGAGGGCACCTTCAGCTTCACCACGGATCAGGGAACTTCTCTGGTGATCCCGGCTCCGGATTACCCCTGGACATGGAAAAAAAACGCCTCGGGGTATTATTCCGCCCCGGAAATGGACCTGGTGGATCTGTTTATCGGTTCCGAAGGCACCCTGGGGGTTATCGCCCGGGCGGGCATCCGTCTGGTTCGACGGCCGGAAATTCTGTCCGGGGTATCCTTCTTTCCCCATCGGGACAAGGCTTTCTCCTTTGCCTCCTTTTTGCGGAAGGATGAGCGGGTTATCTCGGTGGAGTATTTCGACGGCACCGCGTTAAACCTCCTGCGAACCTACGGCGAGGGGCTTTCGCTGAAGCTGCCTCTATTCCCTCCCCAGGCCGGGGCCGCGGTGTTCTGGGAGTATTGGGAAACTCCGGAGAATCCCCTGGAAGAAGAGCTGGAAAGGTGGGAAGAAGTCCTGGTGGAATCATCCTCCTCTTTGGATCTGACCTGGAGCGGTTTCGATGACGATGAGAAGGCCCGGTTGAAGGTCTTCCGTCATGCCGTTCCCGAGATTGTTAACACCCGGATCGCCGAGGCAAAACGAAGCTTTCCCTCGGTTCGGAAAGTAAGTACCGACGCTGCGGTATCGGAAGAACACTTCAAGGCTGTGGTTGATCGGTTTTTCGAAGCCCTGGAGCCTTCAGACCTCGATTTTGCCGTTTTCGGCCATCTGGGGGACTGTCATCTTCACTTCAACCTTATTCCGAAAAGCGATGAGGAAATGGCTCGAGCGGTAGAGCTTTATGCCAAGCTCATGGACATTACCCTGGCATCCGGGGGTACCGTGTCCGCCGAACACGGTATCGGCAGAATTAAAACGGCATACCTGGAAAAAATGTACCCCCCGGCGGCACTGAGGCGGATGAAAGAGATAAAGACAGCCCTGGACCCATCCTGGATCCTCAATCGGGGAACCCTGTTTTCCTCTCCCTAGAAGCTCCTTCAACCCGAGGGTTTTGACATATCCTGAGAAAGGCTCTACACTCAGGGTTGATTGGAGTAAAGAAAGGGCGGATGAATAAAAGGGATTTCCAGACAATGATTCAGCGCCTCCCCCGGTGCCCCGGGATTATCGGCCGGGAGCTTTACGCCCGGTCAGCGGTTCTTGCCCCTTTTGTCTATACCCGGAAGGAATATCATCTTCTCTTTGAAAAACGGGCTCTCGGTATCCGCCAGGGTGGGGAAATCTGCTTCCCCGGGGGCGGTGTGGACCCCCGGTTGGATGAAAACTCCTGCCAAACCGCCTTACGGGAGACCCGGGAAGAACTGGGGCTGAAGGAAGACCAGGTAAGGATCGATGGCCGTGCCGATTCGGTGGTAGCCGCTTTGGGAGGGGTGATCGAGGTATACGTGGGGGAACTCCTCATCGACTTTCCGGCGGACTGTCTTATTAATCCGGGGGAAGTGGAGGAGATCTTTCTTGTGCCGGTGCGTTTTTTTCAGGAAAACCCTCCGGAGGAATACACCCTCCATCTGGAGGTAAAGCCTTCGTACTTCGATGATAACGGAAAAGAGGTTATCCTTTTTCCCGTGGAGGAACTGGGGCTTCCCGAGCGGTACTCCCGTCCCTGGAAGGGAGGGAACCACACCGTCCTGGTGTACCGGTGGAAGGGCCACACTATCTGGGGTATCACCGCCCGGATCGTATCATCTCTGGTTCCCTTTGCCGGAGAAAAGGAGGGCTGAAAAGGATGTTCGGTTTCGGTAAATCCCGGATCTTTGTTCTCTCCGTGGACGGGGGGGGTATCCGGGGCATTATTCCCGCCATGATTCTCCAACATCTGGAGCAGCGGCTCAAGGAAGCAGGGGTAGATAAGCCCTTCCATCGACTTTTCGATCTCATGGCGGGAACCTCCACGGGGAGCATCATCGTTCTCGGCTTAACCGCTCCGGCGGAAAACCGCTCCGATGCCGCCTTCTCCATTTCCGATATCCTGAGGATCTATGAAAACCAGGGGCGGGAGATCTTCCCTCCCGCCAGGTTTCGCAGCCTGCGGACGGTTTCCCAGGTCTGGACGGAAAGATACGATCACCGGCCTTTGGAGGGTATTCTGAAGGAGTGGTTCGGCGATCTGACCTTGAAGGATGCCCTGACCAATGTGTTGGTCACCGCTTTTGACACCGAGCATACCAAGCCGTTTCTGATGAAAAGCCGCCACTTTCCGAAGGGGGGAGTGACGGATCTGAATTTTTATATGCGGGACGCTGCCCGAGCATCATCGGCGGCGCCGACCTTCTTTGAACTCCCCTATATCCAGGCTCTGAACCGGGAGGATCAGCGGTTCAGCCTTATAGACGGAGGGGTTTTCGCCAATAATCCCGCCCTGTGCGCCTATATCGAGGCGCGGAAGATGTTTCCCCGGGCGAAAAAGTATACTATCCTTTCCCTGGGAACCGGCCGGGCATCCTGGGGGTATCCCTATGAGGACGTGAAGGACTGGGGATACATCGACTGGGTCCGGCCGGGAAAGGGTACCCCCCTTTTCAGGATGATCATGCGGGGACAGAGTGAATGTGTGGCTCATCATCTTTCGCGGATTGACGAGGTGGAGTATATCCGGCTGAACGGCTTGTTGGACAACAGGAGCGAATTGATGGATGACGCCGGCGATAGGAATATTCAGCGCCTGAAACAAGCGGCGGAGACAATCATCCGGGAAAATGAAGAGAAACTTCAGCGAATGGTGAGCCTGTTACAAAGGAGAAGATGAACATGAAGGTACTGATCACCGGTGGAGCGGGGTATATCGGCAGCACTATCGCTTCCGCCCTGGAAGACGAGGGGCATAGGCCGATTATCCTGGATTCCCTGGTTACCGGCCGAAGGGAGTTCACCTCCGGGCGGATATTCTATCCCCTGGATATAGCCGACGGTGAAGGTGTCAAAACCATTTTTCAAGAGCATCCGGATATCCACGCGGTGATTCACTGCGCCGCGTTTATCGTGGTGCCCGAATCGGTGGAAGAACCCTACAGCTATTACGAGAACAATGTGGTGAAATCCCTTTCGCTGTTTAAAACCCTGGATGAAGTGGGGTGCAGGAGAATCGTTTTCTCTTCCTCCGCCTCTATCTACGACATGGTTCCCGATTTTATGGTCACTGAAGAGGCTCCCTTGAAGCCTTCCAGCCCCTATGCCCGGACCAAGTACATGATGGAGATGATCCTGAAGGACCTGGCGGCGGCATCCTCTTTTCGGGGAATCGCTCTGCGGTACTTCAACCCCATCGGCGCCGATCCGGCCATGCGTTCCGGTATTCACGTGAAAGAGCCGAGCCATGTGCTGGGAAAGCTGGTGGATGTGGCCCTGGGAAAGGAGCCGGTCTTCCGGATCACCGGCACCGGCTGGCCGACCCGGGACGGATCGGGAATCCGGGATTATATCCACGTCTGGGACCTGGCCAGGGCTCACGTGAAGGCGGTCACCGGTTTCGATGAAGCCTTCCGCCGATCGGGGGCGGAAAACTACCTGGTGATCAACCTGGGCAGCGGTAAGGGGGTGACGGTGAAGGAACTTCTTACGGCCTTTGAAAAGGTCTGGGGGTCCGCTCTGCCGAAGGAAGAAGCTCCCCCGCGGCCCGGGGACGTGGCGGGTGCCTATGCTTCGGCGGAAAAGGCTCTGAATCTTCTTGATTGGAGGGCGGAGATGGGAATGGAAGAGGCCATCGAGTCGGCCCTTCGCTGGGGAAGGGAGCGGGAATCCCGCTTATCCTGGGACTAACACTTCCGCTAGATTCCCGCAGTCGGTAATGGATTTCGCGTGGCCCTGGGCTCCCAGGGATTTCCAGAGCTCCGGGTGGCGGTCAAAGACTCCTCCGCCCACCAGAATTTTGCAAAGAGCCAGGGACTCCTTAGCCCGAAGGACGGAACACAGAGCTTCGACGGCTTCCAGATGCCTGTCCAGGGTAGCGGATACAATGATAAGATCGGCTCCCAGCTCATCACACAGAGCCAGGACGTCCTGGGTGGGCGTATGAACCCCCAAATAACGGGAATCCCACCCTTGTGTCGCTAACAGTTCGGAGGCCATTCTCGCTCCGATACAGTGCATTTCCGGACCTGCGCAGACGCTTATGCAGGAACGTCC
>JAFGDJ010000151.1 GCA_016932135.1 Spirochaetales bacterium
AGAGGTTCCTGAAAGAGTTCTCCCAGCGGAGCGGTGAGCTTTTCCGCCAGGGAACGGGCGCCTTCCTTTTCCAGCAGCCGGGCTCCGGCCTGACGATTCAAGGTTCCCACCCGCAGATCCTCCAGGGATAGTTCGAGAGGCACATCGTCCCGAAGAAGCACCAGTTCCCGGCTTAAAAAGGCATCGCTCTTGTATTCTTCCAGGTTCTTCCGCTGCCCGGCGGAACAGGCGTCCAGGTGATCGTAAATTCCTTCCAGGGTTTCAAACTGCTTGAGCAGAGCGGCCGCCGTCTTGGGACCGATCCCCTTTACCCCGGGAACATTATCCGCCTGGTCTCCTGTCAGGGCCAGATAATCGACGATCTGATCGGGCCTCACCCCCACCTTATCCAGCACTCCGGAGGAATCCAGTTCGATATAGGTATTCTTGTCCGGCTTCAGGATGCGGGTATGGTCATCCACTAATTGCATAAGATCCTTGTCGCCGGTAATGATGCCGCAATGGACACCCTGACGACGGCTGAGGCGGGCTAACGTGGCCATCAAATCGTCCGCTTCAAATCCGTCCATAACACAGGTTCGCAGCCCCAGGGCATTTAAGATCTTCTCGATAACCGGAACCTGATCATGAAGCTCCTGAGGAGCCTTTTCCCGGGTGGCTTTGTACTCCGGATACCTCCGGTGTCTGAAAGTGGGCTGACGGGAATCCATGAGTACGGCAAAATACTCCGGGTTGTATTCATCGATGAAAGAAAGAAGGCTGCGAAAAAAGCCGAAGACCGCCGAGGTGTTTCTGCCGTCGGGGGAGGTAAGATGGCGGCCCATAAAGGCGAAATAGGAACGGTAGATGAGACTGTATCCGTCCAGAAGGTAGACTGTCCGGGTCATGTGGTAATATCGATCAGTGTGGAGGTTCCCTGAAGATTAAAGAGATCCTTTTTTTTGCCGGGAATTCGAAAACGAACCAATTCTTCCTTCAGATCCGCCATTTCCTTTCTCAAGAGTTCCCGATTGACCTTGTTCCTGTGAAGAATTCGCTCCGTCAGTTCGCCTAAGGACTTCTTCAGGGCGGGAATCTCTTCCTCTTTTTCGGGATATGAAGCCTGATACAGTTGTTCCAGGGGATCAATAACCCTCTGAAACACCCGGATCTCCTGAATGACCGCCTGCTCCATTTCCACATGGGCGGTCAATTTATTCACGTCACCGTGGACAAGATCCTTTGATTCATGTTCTAAAATGGTCAGGTAGGAAAGAAGCCGTTCTTTCTGGCCGAGAAGCTGTTTTTTTAAACGCCGCAGGATTGCCGCCCGCTCTTCAATAACGGACGCCGCAGTTTTCTTTTCTTCCAGGGCAATAGCCACAATACTATCCTTTTTAAATTAACCGGCGATATTGACGCCGGCGCCGGGGCTGTCAAGATCCATCCGGTTTTTCTGAATCACCTCCGTCCACGCGCCCCTCAGTTCAAAAAGCATTTTCCGCACATGAGTCAGGGGCTCCCCTTCCTTCCTCATATTGGCTTCCATTAATTGCCGGTTAAAAAACATATAGAGACTCAACAGATTTTTGGCGATATCTCCGCCTTTTTCGAAGTCCAGGGATACCATGAGTTCGGTTACCAGGTCCTGGGTCTTGATAATGGCGTTGCTGATGAGATCCAGCTTCCGGTTTTCTCGATTGAATTCATCCAGAGCGGTATCCAGCTGTTTGATCGCCTCGTCGTAGAGCATAATGATTAACTGCCCCTGGCTGGCGGTTTTAATTCTGGTTTCGCGGTAAGCATTCAGCGGGTTTTTAGTACTCAATGCACTCCCCCCTCCCCTTATCGGTTTCTTTTCCATTATCGACGCTCATCAAAGAAAGCTTAACTTGAAAAAAACCGGGGATTACATACATAACATCTTCACGCCCCTCTGGCAAGGGCCGTTTTATTCTTCCCGTCATATTTTACAAACCCTTATTTAGCGTGTTCAATCAGGGTCGAAACAGGCACAATTTCGTATCCCAGAGAAATAAGACCGTTGATCATCACATCCATGTACTGGAAGAGATAATCACTTCGGATATCGGCGGCCTCACCTACCCGCAGAGGAATGATTGATCCGGGTTTCTTCATAGAGATAATCCTTTCAACCAGATCAGCGGCGTATCGATTCGTCTCCCCACCGATACCGTTGGAGATCGTCCAGGTCCAATCCAGAGGATCCACATCGCGGCCGATATACAGGTAGTTCATTTCCCTGGAAGCGCGAATAATATCGGTACTGGTGAAATAGTAAGGCGCATGCCAGAGTAGGGAGATTTCCCGGCCGGTCAGGTTAAAATAATCGTCTTCATTCCTGGCTAATCCGCGCTTGATAAACTCGGTATCAACCTTGAAACGTGAATCGGTCATATCGAAGTTTACATAGAAGAGAGATCCCACCTCATGACCGGAATCGGCGATTTCCTGTACCGCTTCGGGGTTTCGCCGAAGGAACTCACCGTTGATAAAGAAGGTGCACCGGAGAGAATATTCGGACAGGACATTCAAGATTTCCGTCAGGCCTTCCACGGAATCCACGGCGTTGAATACCAGGGCGACTTCCCGCCGCCTGATTCGCGATCCATGGGTAAAATTGACAAAATCCACCGGTTCGTCCATCGCCGGAAAGGGCTCATGCTCCTTTTCCGGGTACGAAAACAACGGAAAAGTCCCGAAGCCTTCCACCCGGCGAACCATGACCATATTGGCGTAGGATCCTCCCGCCGCCGGTTCCAGGTACACCCGAAACCTGGGGGACGAAACCTGGACTTCCCGGAAACTCAGGACTCCGTCTTCTGTCCAACCGGTCGAAGTTAGGTAAAAATTCCTGCCGCCCACGGAAACCGCCACGGTCCCTTCATCGGTAAAACCAAAGAAGTCGATCCTGGAAAGAGCGACCAGGCTTTTAGTACCCTCAACCGTATTGAGAATTTCCGTCACGTCGCTGCCGGAAACAATAATCTGCTTGTTATCTATCCAGGAAGCGGCCAGGGGCTGCTGATGGGAGTGTTCATTCTTGTCGACCCAGGTTTCATAGTCCTTCAGCACAAGGGAATCCGCGGTTAACAGGGCGGCTGTTTGTCCGTCCGGAGAAAGCACGATATCCGTTACACCGACATCATCGGTTTTCAGAAATACCGGCGGTGTGTTTCTCTGGCGAAGATTAAACCGGTACACACCGGTGGTGTTTTTCCCTTTTTCAATACTTCCAGTTAGAAGAGTAATCATGTCATCCAGGGACCAAAGCACCTTTTTTACCACCGTATTCCTGGGCAGATAGAGATATGGCAGGGAAAAGGTGTCTCCGGTGGAAAGAAAATCGGAACTTTTAAGGACATACAGGAGAATATTCCGACCGCCCTTGTTGAAAAGGATTTTTCTTCCGTCGGGGGAAATCTGAAAGGAATCAAAATTAGGATCAAAAAGAAAGGGGAGTTTTCCCACAATCTCACCAATCTCCAGGAGTTCCGAATAGAGGGACCTGGTAAAAAACTCCGCGCTTAAAATCTTATACACCAGAGAATCGGTGATATAGTACAGATCGTTCATGGAGGACCACTGGATACTGGAAATTCTCCCCTTGCCTAAAACCCGGAATTCCTCGGCCACCATGCGGTTTCTCGACACATGATCCAGGGTAAAATAATACAATTTTCCCTGCCGGGAATACACAAAATACTTGGAATCGGGAGACCAGGAAGCGGGGTTTCGAGACAGGGACAGCTCAACCCGCTGGGATATGGTGATTTTCCGATTCGTTTCCAGTTCCAGGAGAACCAGGTTCCCATAACCGAAACTGGTGGGGACAAGATACAAAAGCCATTTACCGTCGGGGGACGAACCGGCGGTGTGAATTTTTCCGGTGGCGATCTCCTCACCCCCCACGAAGGAGGGGAATTCCTCTACCGGTTCCAAACCCTTCAGAGACTCGTCGGTTCGAAAAACACCGAAACGGTTCTGAATCTGAAACTGATCGGTGTTGGGCAGCAAAAAAGCGTGTTCAGGAAAGAAAGAAAGCTGCCGGATTTTTCCAGTCTTCAGATCGGCGCTGAAAAGGGTCTTATATAAACCGCTTCCCGGTGCTGTGGCTTCGGCGGAAAACAAGAGGGTGTCCTGTGAAGACAGATCGAGACCGCCGAAACGTACCTCGGCAAACAGGAGCCCCCCTAAGAATATAAACAGTAAGCAAAGTATACGTTGTTTCATATCTACTAACATTTTCGGCAGAGATAGGTATTTTTTTCATTAAAAAAGACACAATTCCACATTAAGGAAACGAGAGCCTCCCCAGTCGCAGTAAGCAAGCGTCTCTCAATGCAACATCAAGGAAGAAAGTAAAAAAGGCAAGCCCCGGTATTAGCCGGGGCTGTCTTTTTACACAGTTCCTCTTGAACCGGCTGCCGCTGAAAGCGGCTGTATTCAAGGGTCTTAATAACTGTATTCTACGGCCCCCGTAATCGGTGTCAGAACAAATTCCCTGGAACCGGAAGCGTTGATAAGATCGGTGAATTCAATAATGCCGTCGTCATCGAGGTCAACGACTTCGGAATATTCCACACCGCCATATTCGACTGAAAGGTTGTAAAGGATCACATACTCAATGATTTCGGGAGCGTTGCCGGTCATATAGAACAGGCTGTTGAACCTGTTAACGGTGCCTATATCGTTATGCAGGACATAATGAGTTCCGTTGGGAAGAAGCCCGCTGGAACCTCCGGTATCCCAATCGCTCCAGTCACGATCCGGGACCAGGGAGCTGTATCCTCCTGCTTGGATACTTGTCGTCTGCCGGGTATCGAAAAATTCGACCTTCCCGGTATCATTCGAAACATAGGCAAATTTATACTCTCCCCCGGTTCCCCCCGGCAACCGAAGCTGCCGTTTTGATGAGGATATCCTTCCTCGCATAGGTGCCGTCTCCCATGGTGTACCAGCGGATACTGAAATCATTGATGTCGAACTCGTAGTAGAGGGTCTCGATGATAACCCCGGGGTACACGGTATCCGCTTCGGGAAGAATAGCGGATTCCAGCTTTGTGCTGCTGTCCTCGAGATCGAAGACATAGGGATCATCCGCTTCCCGGTCGAGGACCTGCAGGCACCCGGAGGCAAACACCGAAGGATCCGCAATGGCGGTGAAATCACTCATTTGTGTATTACTCGGATCATTCATTATGGCGATGGCGGTTTCCTTTGTAGGGTACCAGATCCTGGTAAAGGCTATCTTGGCGTTATCGGGACTGATTCGAGGCAGCACATCACCCGGAGCCCGTTCATTCCCTGCAGGTGCTGTTTCCGGAGAGGCACTCCGGGCTCCTCCTTCCCTGCAAACCTGCACGTTCATGGCTCCTGGAATGCTCAACCAGGTACACCCGGAAAACATACCTGCGACCAGTACAGCAAGAACAAGAAATCGGAAGATACATCGTATTTTCATTATGCGACTCCTCTTTTTAAATAGATACAACCTTTTTAAAAGTGCGAACAAGAACATTCAACAGAACGTCAGGATGCCCATGATCGTATCATATGACCCGATTATATCATAACAAACCAGGTTGTCAAAAGAGATTCATGAATAACAATAAATTCTGTAACGAGATGCGGGGACCCGACGCTATCTTAGAGCCTGGCGGAAAAAGGAAGGAATGAAGCCCCTGGTTTTCAGAACTTTTTTACCTTGTGTTTACATGTCTGTTCAGCACTTCCAGGTATCGCCGCTCTTCCACGCTGCTGCCGGAGAGAAGGATTCCCGCTTTTTTGCCATGGATATCGACCTTCCCTGCCAGGAGAGCGGCAATCCCTACCGCCGCGGCACCTTCGATAACCAGGCTGTGGTTCCTGAAAGCGAAGACCATGCCGCCTTCGATCTCTTCCTCGGTGACAACCACATGGTCGTCCACCAGGTCCCTTATCATCTCCAGAGTGTAACGGTTATCATCGCCGATGCCCCCGAGGAGGGAATCTGCCAGGGTGTCCTTCTCGTCCATCCGGACCGGCTTACCGGCCCGGAGGCTTTCCAGCATCACCGGGGACCGTTCCGCCGACACCCCCACGACCCGTGCCCCGGGGTGGACCGACTTTATCGCCAGGGCGACCCCAGCAAGAAGCCCTCCTCCGGAAAGGGGGACAAGAACGGTGTCGAGATCGGGCACATCCTCGAGCATTTCCAAAGCCAGGGTCCCCTGGCCGGCGATAACAAAGGGGTCATCGAAGGGAACCACGGAAACGAGGCGACGTTCTTCCACCAGGCCATAATAGGCCGATTCGGCTTCATCCTGGCTGTGTCCTTCCACATGTACCCGGGCCCCGTACTCCTCGATAAGGCGGGCCCGGTAAGCGGGGACATGCTCGGAGAGACAGACTACCGCGGGAATCCCCAGGCGTCCCGCCACATAAGCAACCGCCTTGCCGTGGTTCCCGGTAGAAAAGGTGGCAACCCCCCGCTTCTTTTCCGCCTCCGACAGGCTCAGTATCCTGTTGGAGGCCCCTCGTACCTTGAAGGAACCGGTGCACTGCAGGCACTCCAGCTTGAGAAAGACCTCGCCCGCGGTGGCCTTTGAAAGAGCCGGAGATTCGACGAAGGGAGTTCTCCGGACAAGACCGGTTATTCTTCCGCGGGCGATGTAGACATCCCGTAAGGTCGGACAATGGTTCATCTCGCCTCTTTCGTAAAAAGTCTTAAGGGAAAGTCAAAGAGGCTTTCATTGCCCGTTTCGGTAACCCGGACCGACGCGTCCACCTCGAAACCCACATCTTCGAACCAGATTCCAGGAATCAGGTGCAGCGCCATGTTCGGCTGAAGCTCGGTCTTGTCTCCCGGCCGCAGGCTGATGGTCTGTTCACCCCAGTCGGGGGGATAGTTCACGCCGATGGAATACCCCAGGCGGGATTCCTTGACCACGGTGGAATGGGCAATGGCCTTCCGCCAGACTTCCTCCACCCCTTCGGCCGTCACCCCCGGTTTAATGTAATCCAAGGCGGCCTGCAGCCCTTCCAGGACCACCTGGGCTGTATCGTTCATCAGAGCAGGGGGATTTTTGCCGAGAAAAATCGTCCGGGCGATGGGGCAATGGTAGTGCCGGTAGGTACCGCAGAGTTCCAGAAGTACTGCTTCGTCCTTCAGGTATTTTTTTTCAGTCCAGGTCATGTGGGGGGTCTTGGTCGCCTCCCCGGCCATCATCAAAGGAACGATGGCGGGATAATCCCCGGCGAACTCTGTAGTTCCCGCGTATTCGGCCTTCGCTATTTCCGCGGCGGCGTCACATTCCCGCACACCGACATCGATAACCCTGACCGCAGTCTCCATAACCCGCTCGGCGATTTTACCGGCCCGTTTCATGCAATCAATCTCAGCTTCCGATTTGACAACCCGAACCCAGTTCACCAGGGCGTTGGCGTCGATAAATTTCGCCTCCGGCAGCCCCTTTTCCAGCTCCAGGTAGGCCCGGTGGGTGAAGTAGAATTGGTCCATCTCCACACCGATCCGTTTTTTTGCCCATCCACGTTTCTTTATCTCCTCCACCACGGTATGCATGGGATGATGCACCAGGGAATGAACGTAATGGTCCGGCCACCGGATGATGTTGTCATCGGAAAGATAGGTGGTCAGCTGAGCGCCGTTTCCGTCCATGCCCCGGCCGATCCAGACGGGGTCCTCCTGGTCCAGGGAAACCAGAAGACACTGATGGACGTAGAAACTCCATCCGTCGTACCCGGTGAGATAATTCATGTTGGCAGGCTGGGAGACCATCAGAAGATCGATCCCCTTCTCCTGCATGCTTTTTTTTGTTTTATCGATTCTTCGTTGATATTCTTCCTTCTTAAAAACCGGCATTACCATACTCCTCGTTCTGAATGTTACATTTCGCCGCTGAAACGACGCTTAACTACAGTCGAATAGACATAGTTAATCATGGTGATATAATCGAAAACCGGCAGTCCCACGGCCTCGTAGACCGCCCTGCCGTAGGGAGGCATGAGGCTGCATTCCAGAAGAATCAAGCGAACCGCCGGATCTTCCTTTACCAGGTGAAGAGCCCGGCTTACTACCTCCTGCTCTATCCGTTCACTGTCCAGTTCACCCTCTTCCAGGAACACCGCCTTGTAAAAATATTCACTGGTTTCCATTCCCGCTATCGACAGATCAGAGCAGTCTTTCCCACCGATCCGGGAAAGGATTTCCTCGTTTAAGGACTCGGAATTGGCGGTGACGATACCGATCTTCCCCCCGGGAGGAAGCAGATTCCGCATAAAGGGTATCTGCAGAAGACTGGACATAAACACGGGAACCGACACCGCCTGCATCAGGGCGTCCTGATAGAGGATCATGAAACCGCAGTCTCCGGTGATGGCCCGGACCCCTTCCCTTTCCAGTGCCTGGGCGGCCCGGAGAATATCGTCGGTTAAACTCATGTCGTGCCGGAAAATTCGTTCGGCGGTAAAGCCTTCCACCCGCTGAAAGCGCACGGGAAAATCGTAGCTGGTGGCATTGGCCACATCCCCGGGAATAAAGGGCACATAATTTTCCAGGAGGATGATACCCACGGCCTCTCCGTAACTCACCTGCCCGGGCTTAACACGATACAACATACCTGAAAACCCCCTTCTACTTAATAAAGGACGCGTTGGGCAGCCACAGCGCCAGGCCCGGAAAGATGATGATCAGGATGGTCACGATAACCAGGATCAGGATAAAGGGCGGTGTATTTTTGATCACCTCCCAGTAGGGCCGGCGGAAGATCAGCTGAGCCGTAAAGATATCACACCCGAAGGGGGGCGTGGCAGAACCGATAGCCGCCTGCAGGGTTACCAGGGTTCCCAGGAAGATCGGGTCGACCCCCGTCTTCAGAACATAGGGGGCGAAAATCGGCGTTAAGATGTAAATCGCCACAATGGGGTCCACAAACATACATGCAACAAAGTAGGAAATAACCACCAGAAGGATAACCCACAGCTGGGTGGGGTCCGGTCCGATAAGGGCAGGCATAAACTGCTGGGGAAGCCTCATGAAACTGAGGAACCAGCTCAAGGCCTGTCCGGCCCCCACCAGGACAAAGACCACCCCGGTAATGATGCCGGTATCCAGCAGGGCTCCCACCAGTTTTTTCCAGGTCATGGTTCGGTAGACAAAGGTTTCCAGAATCAGGGCGTAAGCCACCGCTGCCGCCGCGGCTTCCGTGGGGCTGAAAATACCGGCGTAGATTCCCCCCACGATGATCAAGGGGAATCCCAGCACCAGGCCTCCATCTTTCAAGGCTGTCCAGCGTTCTTTCCAGGTGGTTTTCGGCAGCACCCCCACCTTTTTTATCTTGGAATAAATAAAGCAATAGATGGAAAACAGCACCAGAATCAGCAGACCGGGGACTATACCTGAAAGGAACAATTTCCCCACGGAGGTACTGGTAACTACTCCATAGACGATAAATCCGATACTGGGGGGGATAAGAAAAGCGATATCGCTGGCGTTGATGATGAGCCCTAAGGTAAAGGAACTGTTATAGCCCGCCTTCAGCAGCATAGGCCGCATAGTTCCACCGATAGCCGCCACCGTGGCCTGGGTAGACCCGGAAACCGCCCCGAAAAGGGTACAGCTGGCGTTAGTGGTAATAGCCAGCCCACCGGGGATATGCCCTACAAAGGCTTTTACCATATTGATCAGCCGGGGGGCCGCCTGGCCGGAGGTCATGATGCTGGCTCCCAGGATGAACATGGGAACACAGACCAAGGCGGGAGGAGACATCCCCGTCACCATCTGCTGGATCAACACGGTGAAATTAAAATTGGGAAATGCCAGATTCAAATGCAGCAACAGCGATCCGAAGATTACCACCACAAAGGGAAATCCCAGGAGCAACATGCTGATAAGACTAATCCATAAAACCGTCATTTTATTCTTCTCCTTCCTCTTTCAGCTAGTAGCCCAGGGTCGCTTCATCTTCATATTCACTCTGTTGCTCCGGAGACAACCAGACATCTTTTTCCACAATATTTTTGATAATGGTCCGTATATACTGAATCCCCGCCAGGGCAAAACCGATGGGAACAATAAGATTGAATATCCAGTAGGGTATCTGCAGAGCCGCGGTTCTTTGTCCGAGCATCTGCATCTTATGAACGTAATCATAACTGTGGTAGGCCAGGAGAAAGAATACAAAAGCGTTCACCCCTGAAATAACGAAAATAAAAATTTTTTCCATTTTCGGAGGCATCAGATCGAAAAAAGCTCCCATACGGATATGCCGGGCTTTGCGGGCGGCATAACTAACCCCGACCATGGTTACGAGGATAATGAGAAACAGCGAGAGCTCCTCCGCATAATAAATACTCTGAAAAAAGGTTCGGGCAATGACATTGGCAATGAGGATCACCGCCAGAGCCGCAGTGCCGCCGGCAAGAATGGTAACCTCAAACCAGTCCACCGCCGAACCGATGATTCTTCCCAGCTTCCTCAGAAATCCTTCAGCTTTCGCTGAACCCATATCTTCTTGCATTTCGTCAACCTTTCAAAAAGGGGCATGACCCGAAACGACCGTTCCGGATCATAACCCGCTTTGGAATACTATTTGATGCCGAGGGCAGCCTTGGCGTCCTCAATATCCTTCAGAAGAATTTCAAGAGCCTGAGGGCCTCGTTCACCGGAGATCTCGGGGTATTTTTCTTCCCAGACCACCCTGGCCATTTCCTTAGCCTTGGCGATTTCGGTTTCATCCCATTCTGTCCAGACGATGTCGGGACGCTTTTCGGAGATTTCTTTCCTCTCCCGGGTGTGCCGTTCATCGATCCACTCGGCGCTGGCTATAACATTGTCGTTGTAGTAGCTTCTCATTAGAGCCTGAATATCCTCGGGCAGAGAATCGAACCACTGCATATTGACCGTGGGAATTCCCAGGAAGGGCTCGGCCCACATCTGGGTAAAGTAATTGGTCACTTCCCAGAATCCCATGCTGTAATTGGCAAAGAGCGGTTGAAGCTGCGCGTCGATCAAGCCCGTCTGCAGACCGCTGTAGATTTCCCCGTAGGCCATGGGGGTGGGACTCATACCGTAGGCCCGGTAATCTTCCACCAGCATCTTGGATGGCATAACTCTGGTCTTGAGACCCTTGAATTCAGCCAGTTTCGTAGCCTTGGGCTTTGAGGTCAGCCACTGCCAGCCTTCATACTGAATGCTCAAGGGAACCAGACCGTAGTTTCTAAAACCCTCTTCGAGGAAGGCCATGATTTCACCGTTATTCACTACCCAGTCCATCACCTCGCCAATTCTTTCCTTGGGCCAGATATAATGCAGTGAAAGCACCTGGACCTCGGGAATAAAAGCGGCCAGCCAGCCGTAGTCGGCCGATACGAGCTCGGTAACCCCGATCTGGGTCAGTTCCACGATGTCCCGGTTTCCCCCCAGGGTACCGTAAGGATACACCTCGATATTCATTCTGCCGTCGGTTTCCTCCCGCATATAATCGGCAAAATTGTTCGCCCAGACGGTCATGAAATCTCCGTCCACCTCGGCCGAAGACATCCGTACGTTGTAGACCTCTTCAGACCCCGCGGCGCCTTCCTTTTCTCCTCCGGCGAAAGCTCCGGTCAGAGCCAGCGCCAGAACCAGCAGCATAACTAAAAAGCCTCTTTTTTTACCCATACAACTCACCTCCTGTTGGGTTTCTATGTTTGTGTTTGTACCTTGCACCTTTTTCATGATGTTCCTTTTCCGGCATCACCTCCTTTTCTAAAATCAAAATACGAGAGCGCGCCCCGGACATACAGTTCAACTCCCTGAAGCATAGTGTCTTCATCGATGTTAAATCTAGGGTTGTGATGAGGGTAATCCGACTCCTTCTCCGGATTCCCGGTGCCCAGAAACACGAAAACCCCGGGCACCCTGGCGGCGTAAGATGCAAAGTCTTCCCCCGCCATGGAGGCATGGGAGACTAGGTTATCGGGGCTTCCGACAACCTGGATGGCCGCCGGCCGGACAATATCAACCATGGATTGACTGTTGATGACGGCAATATTTTCCCGGGCCACCTCCAGCTCATACCCGCACCCATGGGTCTCACAGACCGATTTCACCAGCCTGTCAAGAAGCTTGGGGGGATTATCCTCCCCCGGGCGATTACTGTCGTAGAGGTATCGAATTGTTCCTTCCAGGACTACCTGGTCGGGAATGATATTGCTTTTCGTGCCGCCTTCAATTCTTCCGAACATGATCACTGTCGGCTTCATCAGGCTGATCTTTCTTGTCTGAATAGACTGAACTGAAGAAACGATATCCGCCGCCGCGAGAATGGGGTCCACGGCGCTTTCCGGATACCCGGTGTGCCCGCCCCTTCCCTTGACGATGATCTTGAACACATCCAGGGTAGCCATGACGGCTCCGCTCTTCAGGCCGATATACCCGCTTTTCAAGGGGGTCCAGATATGAATCCCCAAGGCTGCATCTACCTTGGGATGTTCCATGACCCCTTGTTCTATGAGGATATCCGCCCCGGCTATCTCTTCATTGGGCTGGAAGAGAAACTTCACGGTGCCCTTCAGGGAATCTTTCATGCCGCTCAAGATCTTCGCCGCCCCTAAAAGCATGGCCATGTGGGCATCGTGACCGCAGGCGTGCATCACCCCCTTGTTTTCCGACTTATAGGGGATGTCGTTCTCTTCCTGGATCGGCAAGGCGTCCATATCTGCCCGTAAAAGGATAACAGGGCTTTTTTCTTTCCCTTCCAGGGTAGCCGTCACCCCGGTGCCGGCTACCCGTTGGGGTTCCAAACCGCATTGTCGTAAATACTCTTCCACCTTTTCGGCCGACCGGAACTCCTGGAAACCCAGCTCCGGGTGGGCGTGAAAATCCCGCCGTAAGGCGATGATTTCTTCCTGCAGTTTCCGGATATCGGCCTTCAAGGTGTCCATATCTACACCAGCTCCATCGCCAGGAGCTTCTCGGCGATCTGCACGGCGTTCAGGGCCGCCCCCTTGCGGATGTTGTTAGACACGATCCACAGGTTCAGGCCCTTGTCTATCGTATAGTCTTCCCGGATCCGCCCCACCATGGTCAGGTCCTGGTCGTTGGAATCCAGGGGCACCGGGTACTCCTCATGGGCAGGGTCGTCCATGACGATAACGCTCTCGGCTTTCCGGAGGAGCTCCCTCGCCTCGTCGGCGCTGAGCTTCTTCTCCGTCTCGATGTTCACACTCTCACTATGCCCGTACCACACCGGCACCCTCACGCAGGTGGCCGTTACCTTTATCGAATCGTCCCCCATGATCTTCTTGGTCTCATGGACCATCTTGTACTCTTCCTTGGTGTAGCCCCCCTCCTGGAACACGTCGATGTGGGGCAGACAGTTGAAGGCAATCTGCTTCCTGTAGGCCCTGGGGGTCACCGGCTTCATCTCCTTCAAATACTCCGCCGCTTCGTCCTTCAATCCCAGAAAGGCCTTCATCCCCGAGCCGGAGACCGCCTGGTAGGTCGAAACCACCACCCGCTTTATCTTCGCCGCCTCGTGCAGGGGTTTCAAGGCCACCACCATCTGGATGGTCGAACAGTTGGGGTTGGCGATGATCCCCTTGTGCTTCCTCAAAGCCTCCGGGTTCACCTCCGGCACCACCAACGGGCACTCATCGTTCATCCGCCAGGCCGAGCTGTTGTCCACCACCACGGCTCCCATCTCCACCGCCTGCGGCGCCAGAACCAGGCTGGCATCGCCACCGGCGGAAAAAATGGCTATATCCACCCCGGTGAAG
>JAFGDJ010000152.1 GCA_016932135.1 Spirochaetales bacterium
CCCCTCGCCAGCGCCACACAGATCCTCTTCGCCATGTTCTTCGGGGTCTTTTTCTTCGCCCTCTATTACCGCAGCGGATCGATCATCCCCGGGATCATTCTTCACGCCCTGGTGGACCTGTCGGCCAACCTGAATGTTCTGTATCCCGGAGCCGATCCCCTTCCCCCTTCGGAACGGGTCTTTTCCCGGACCCCCGAAAGCGCCCTTTTTGCCGTCGCCATTACCCTCCCCCTTTTCCTGATCGGCTTAGGTATGCTGAGAAAGGAAGCTTCGACCCCATGATCCGGCGGCCCTATGCGAGAAGGTAATCTTTTGATATCCTAGGACCATCCCTGTTCCATGGAGAAAAGGACCTATGAAAGCAGTCTATTTTGAAAACGGAACCCTCTCATTACGGGAAATTCCCGTCCCTGAGCCGGCGGAAGGGGAAGCTTTCATCCGGGTCCTGCAATCGGGGATCTGCAACACCGATATTGAGCTGTACCGGGGTTATTACGGTTTTTCCGGTGTCCCCGGCCATGAGTTCGTGGGTTTGGTGGAAAGGGTGAACGCCGCCGACCGGTCCCTGGAGGGAAGGAGGGTCTGCGCCGACATCAACATCGGCTGCGGCAGCTGCCCCCGGTGTCTTTCCGGAGACTCCCGGCACTGCCCGCAGAAGCGAACCATCGGCATAAACGATCAGCAGGGCGTTTTCGCAGAATATGTTATTCTGCCGATCGCAAATCTTTCTCCTGTGCCGGAGGAGGTCACCGATGACGAGGCGGTCTATGCCGAACCCCTGGCCGCGGCCTTGGAGATCGGTCAGCAGATCCACCTTACCGCCCAGGACAGGATAGCCGTTCTCGGAGACGGTAAACTGGGACTCTTGTGCGCCTTCGCCCTGGCGGTCTATTCACCCCGGATAACCCTGGTCGGCCGCCACGAGAAAAAGCTGAAAGTAGCCTCGGACTACGGTATAGAAACACTGATGTCAGGGACGACGGACCTGTCCGCTCAATTCGATATGGTGGTTGAGGCTACGGGGAGTGAAACAGGAATCCGGGACGCCCTCGCCCTGGTCAGACCCGAAGGAACGGTAGTGGTCAAGACCACCAGCCACAAACCTTCCGAGATAGACCTGGCGAAGCTGGTGGTGGATGAAATTCGTCTGGTCGGGTCCCGCTGCGGCAGTATTCCCCTGGCCCTTTCAACCCTGGCAAAGAAGCTCGTTCCCGTGACTTCCCTGACCGAAGCCGTGTACCCTTTGGAGGATTTCGAACAGGCCTTCGAACACGCCAGGAAGAAGGGAACTTTAAAAATCCTTCTCAAACACCCGGATGCGTAACACCCTTACACCGGTTACCCGGGTTACCACTTTCCTTAATAAACGGGGAACCATTGTACTCGCGGCAGCGGTCCTGCTGGTCGCCGCGGCCTTCGCCGGAATCCTGCAACTGCAGATCGATACCGATTTCGCCGTTTTCATGCCCGCCGAGTCCAGGTATGTGCTTACCCTGGGGAAGGTCGCCGGAGCCTTCGGCGACGCCGATCAGCTGATCATTCTGACCGAAAGCGGCAGGAATCCCGGCGAACTTAAGCGGCTTCAGTCGCTGGCCGGCAAGCTCACCGAGATCCCCGGCATAACCGGCACCCAAGCTCCCCTGCCTGCCTCATCGGAAGAAATGGATGATCGGGAAATCGAAGACCTCCTTGAACGGTTTGAACGGATCTCCGGAACCTCCGTTCTGCCCGAATACGGGGGAAAGTTCTGGGGGGTGCTCCGATGCTTGATCGAACCTGAAGCCGACTTCCGCCGTGTTCTCAAAGAGGTCAGATCCGTTCTGGACGAGGACGGCCGGATATATTATCTTTCCGGGGAGCCCTACCTGGAAGCCACCGTTTTCGACTATATCTTCAGGATCCTCCTCACCCTTCCTCCCGTGGCTATTCTCCTTATGCTTACAGTCTTCAGAATCCGCATCGGGAGCGCCCGCGCTACCGCCCTATCGATGATACCGGCGGTTTTCAGCGCCATCCTGACTCTGGGGGCAGTAGCCTGGCTTTCCGGCGGGGTATCCATCGTAACGGTACTGGTACCGGTATTTATTATCGTTCTCGGCAGTGCCGACGGGCTTCATATCACCAGCCATGTTATGGACAGCCTGGACGCCGGCATGCCCAACTTCGAGGCTGTCAGGAAAACCCTGAAGGAGGTGGGCGGAGCGATCATCATGACAACCGTAACGACCATGGCCGGGTTCCTGTCGCTCCTGCTTATCAAGAGTCCGGCGATCCGCGAGATGGCGGTTACCGCTACGGCGGGGATCCTCATCGCCGGAATCGCCACATGGTTCATCATCCCTACCCTGCTTCTCAGGATGAAACCTATTCGGCGGAAGCGACGGCCCAGGGAAGGCAGTATCCGTTCATTCCTGGCGGGGATGATAGGTCCGAAATCGATCGTTGTCTCCGCGTTCATTCTTGCTGCGAGTATCCCCGGCATTATACGCCTTCAAGCCAATTTTTCGATGATAGACATATACAAACCTTCGACGGAAGTCCGAAAGAACATCGACGCGGTCACCTCAATTCTCGACGGTTCTATCCCGGTATACCTGGTATTCGACACCGCGGACCCCTTCGATCGGAAAACGGCGGATGCTGTCCTGGAATTCGAAGAAAAAGCCCTGGACCGGGGAATCATCGGGTCCGGCATGTCCGCGTACCGTATCATCGCTTCCGCTTCGGAGAGCCTTACCGGCCGTCCCGGATACCCGACAAATGCCCTCTTTGCCGAACGGGCCGCCGCTCTGGTGTCGCGCTTCAATCCCACGTTCATGTCCACCTTCTTTTCCGACAAGGATCTCGGAAGGGCAGTCTTCTTTCTGAAGGACCTGGACGACAAGACGGTGAAGGCCTTCATCGATACGGCGGCGGAAGTATCCTCCGGTACCGGCGTCTCCCTTGAATGTGCCGGGACCGCCTTCGTCATGCAGGAGATGAACAGTCAGATCCTGCCGCAGCAGATGTATTCCCTCCTCCTGGCCGCCGCGGTTGTCTTTATCCTCATAACCCTGAGCCAGAAGAGTATCCGCCTTGGCCTGGTATCGACAATCCCGATCCTTATAACCCTGGCAGCCCTCTTCGGCGTTATGGGGTATGCCCGACTGGACGTGAGCGTTATCACGGGCATCATGAGTGGTCTCACCGTCGGTGTGGGGATCGATTACGCTATCCACTTCATGGCCATGTATCGAGGAGCGGCAAGGAGGAAGGAGACAGACCCAATACTTTCCGCCCTTTTCTACGTCGCGACACCGGTGACCGCCAACGCCCTGGGTCTGGCTATCGGCTTTACCGCCCTGAGCTTTTCCCCTCTGAGCATTCACCTCACCCTATCCGTCCTGATGTGGGTAACCATGACGGTGAGCGCTTTCCTGAGTCTGACCCTTCTGCCTAGCCTGATCGGTTTGAGAAAAAAGAGGCGACCTTTTCCATAAAAGCTTCCGGTTCCTCGGCATGAACCCAGTGGCCGGCGTTCTCAAAGGTGACAAATTCCGCCGCGGGAAAAAGCTTCCGTATCGGCTCATGGTCTCCCTGCCGCAGGTACCCGCCGTTACCGCCGGCGACAAATAAGACCGGCCCGTTATAGCTTCTTCCTCCCGGGATACCATCCCAGACCGACTGGTAATCGGCCACAATACCCGGCAGGTTTATCCGCCAGCGAAAACCGCCCCCTTCACGGCGCTCCAGGTTCTTTAAGAGAAAGAGCCGGAGCATCCGATCCTCCACCTGTTCGGCCAGCAGGGCATCGGCTTCACTTCGTTTGTCGATGGACGAAACATCCACCTCCAACAGGGTTTCGATCATCTCCCGGTACCGGGGTGTGTAGGCTATCGGGGCGATATCCGCCACCACCAGACCGAGGACTCGTTCCGGAGCAGAGAGAGACACTTCCATGGCGGTTTTGCCTCCCATGGAATGACCCACAAAGAAGGCTTTTTCCAGGGAAAGGTTATCCAACAGATCAAGCACGTCGGCGGCCTGGGAGGGGTAGTCCATGCCGTCGCACCAGGGAGAAAAACCGTGATTCCGGGCATCCACCGCCAGCACACGAAACCGCGCCGACAGGCCCCGGGCGATGGAATGCCAGTTGGCACCGGAACCCAGCAG
>JAFGDJ010000153.1 GCA_016932135.1 Spirochaetales bacterium
CCGAAGCCGCCGCGCCAGCTCACTTAACACTCCCAGGTGGCTTTCCCTGTTCCCGGCCAAAAGCATTACCAAACGGACAGGATGTTCCCGGTCACTGTCCCACCTCACCCCCGAGGAAATGACCGCCGCGGCCAGATGAGTTTCCCCGGTTCCCGAAACGACGGCGTGAGGCACCGCCAAAGAAGGGCTTAAGCGGGTGGGCAGAGCGGATTCCCTTTGTGTTACCAGGCTTTCAAGGGTATCCGCGTCGACGGCCTTCCAGTCCCGGGTCAGGGCTTCGCAGAGGTATCGGATTACCTCTTCTTTCCGAGGAGCCTCTTTTCCGCCTCCCCGGGGAAAAAAGAAAATGCGGTCAGCCCTCAACAGGGCAGTGAAAGAATCCGGCGTATTGATATCACCATCCTCCCGGTATTCAGTATAAGCGTGTCGTTCCAGGGTTGCAATCTTACCTAGGAGTATTCGGGGAAGGAACGAAGGAAAAACGGTAGAAAGAGGTTACCGAAGGTATGGTTCAAGAAGTTCTATCAGACTCAACCTGAAGGGATGAAAAAGCGACCACGGTGTTCCTGCCCTTTGTCTTGGCCGCGTACAGGGCCTTGTCCGCCTGATCGAGAATAGTCTCGAGTTTCAGACCGTTCTCAAAGGATGCTATAGCCGCTACCCCGGCGCTGATGGTAACGACCTTAGCCGCCTTTGATCCACCATGAGGAACGGCAAAAGCCTCAATCGCCGCGCGAATTCGCTCCAGTACTACCAGGGCTCCCGCCTCGTCCGTATCGGGCAGAAAAACGGCGAATTCTTCTCCTCCGTAGCGGCACGGCAGATCATCCGGCCGTTTCACCCCTCCCTGAATAGCGGCGGCAACCCTGCGAAGGGTTTCATCGCCCTCCACATGCCCGTAGAGATCGTTGTATTTCTTGAAGAAATCCACATCAATCAGGCCGCAGGCAAAACATCCCGGGTTTACGGACTGGCGTTTGTTTGGTTCCGTCCGGCCGATCCGGGCCTTGACCTCTAAAGCGGCAAAAGCGGCGTTCAAGCGCCGTCGATTCGGCAGGCCTGTCAGTCCGTCGGTTCCCGCCAACCGGTCAAGTTCCTTTGTCTGTCCCTCCACTCTCCTGATCAAAGCGTTTACGTGTTTCGTCAGATCTCCTATCTCATCGGTGTACTGTGCCTTTATGGGAGTATCCGCCGTAAAGGATTCCGAGAAGCAATCCAGGTAGTCCCTGATGTAAAGGATCGGTTTTACCATCCGCCGGGTGACGGAGATGGAAGCCACCGCATAGGCACCGACTCCCGCGATAATACCGAGAATCACGAACCAGAAGATCAGGGATTTCGCTTCATCTATCCATATCCGGACTTTCCGGAATGACCAGTAACCGATTATCTGTCCCAGGGGGTTCCTTACAGCCTCCGAGGCATAAAGATCCTTTCCCGGGCCTGGAACCATAAGGGAATCTTCGGCAGAAGCACCGGCGGCCATGTCGCGGGAGGATCGATAGGAAATCGAAAACCCCTCCCCCGGCGCAAACCCGGTAATTACATCGGAATCGAGAAACCTGATAAACATGAGGGCTCCCCGGGGTGGAAGAGTGCACATATCATCGGTGATAGGCCAGGACACGTATAGAATCGGGAAACCGTCATATTCCAGAAACCCGGAAATAGGCTCCGGAGGCAGACTGTTGTAATCCTTTGAAAATAACAAATCCTTCTCAAAAGGAGGGAAAAGCCGGCCGTCGGAACGGAGGGTTCCCGAAATTTCCGTATTCGCCCAGACCAGTTCCCCGTCCGGGGCGAGAATCAGCACCAGGTCAATATCCTCGGAATCGAGCCAGTCAGGATGGTAATTTTCTTCTGCATAGGTATCGTCCCGGGAAATCATATATTCGTAACTGTCGTCCCATTCGGCATAGGATTTCGTGATACTTTGAAGAGCGGAATGCTCCCGGTCCAGGAGAACGCGAAACTGATCTCTTCGCTCCACCAGGTCCATAGTCTCATATCGGGAAAACATCCTGTAGACCAGAACTGATTCGGACACAATTGGTATGAAACTGAACAGGGCTATCCCCAGGGCAATATACAGGGGGATAACACGCCTCAGAGACGATCGGGTTGCTATAACCATAGGTAGAAGTATAAAAAGAAAAAGAGGGGATTTCAAAAAATAAGGACAATAAAATTGTTACTCTCTCACCGAAGTGCGGGCGACGGAAACCCAGGTACCGTTGACCGACACTGCCATGATGCAGGTTATTAACGCAGCCCCTTAAAGAAACTCCAGGAAAAATCTCTTGCTTTTTCTGCCCGGTTAGGCAAACAATGTAAGTATGAGCATTGAGCAGAGACAGCACCCCCGACTCCCTCTGGACGTGGAAGTTGATTACCGGGGCCGGGCTATAGCCCGGTCCCGGAACATCAGCAAGGAAGGAATCTGTCTGATTTCCGAAGAAAAACCGGAAGAAGGAAAGATTTTAAATCTCCAGTTCTTCCTCCCCGGGGCTGACCAGCCCATCCAGGCCTACGCCCGGGTTATGTGGGTCCGCGAAGCCAGCGAACATTACTACGAGTTCGGACTGAAATACTGGGAGATCGACGAAGCCGACGAAAAACGCCTGGAGGCTTATTTCCGGGAGACCTGACCGGATACCGACCGGAAATCCGCGAAATTATTTTTTGTCGGGATCGGAAATCATGAAATTTCGAATAACCCCGAGAAGCTTCTCGTATCCTGAAATAAAGCTGCGCAGGGTGCGCCGCGTCGCTCCGTACTGATCAAATTCCTCCAAGGACATGCCCTCAGGTTCCCAGGCCCGCCGGAAGTCATCAAATTTATGTAGAAGCTCATCAATGATCGCCGGTTCCACCGGCACTCCCATTCTCTCCTCCACCGGAACATCGCTGTTGTTGAACCGCTTCTGCCACGAATAAGGAATGGTCAGGACGACGTCACCACCGATAAACTCGCTCCAGTGGTAGTGGTTCCGGTACGCCGCCGCCAGCAGGCGGCAGCGGTAGTTCCTCTCCTGAAAAAGGCCGTAGGCTCTCTTGAACACCGCCACACCCGGCCATTCCAGAAGTCCGGGTGTCGCAATAATACCTTCCTTCTCCGCCACTACCTTCAGCCAGTCATCCAACCGGCCGACCATGATGGTGCACACCGGAGCCATGGAGGAGGTGTCTTTACCTTCCCCTTCCCGGCGCTTCAAACCCCGCTCCACGGCCTCCGCGACAGCCAAAGCCTGGGGAAGAGTGAAACTGACGGTGGCGTTGATGTTCACTCCACGGTATGTAGCCTCTTCAATCGCTTTCACCCCGGCGGCGGTGACGGGAATCTTTACCTGGATATTCTCCGCCAGAGTGTTGAAGTACTCGGCCTGATCGGCCATGAGCTTCCAGTTCCGGTAATACCGGGCATTGGTCTGAATGCTGATTCTTCCTTTCTTCCCGCCGTGGGCGCGAAAAACCGGCAGCAAAAGTTCCGCCCCCTTTACAGCCATCTCCTCATTCAGTTTCCAGGCGATATCCTCTTCCGAAGCTTCGCTCATAGTGCCGATGAGGGTGCGAATCCGATTGTCCCATAGGTTCATTTCCTTATCCAGGACATTACCCACGATAACCGGATTGGTGGTGGCACCGGTGGCTCCGTGCTCGATGGCGTACTCCAGTTCACCAACGGAGCAGGAGTCGTTCCAGACATCGGTTTTTGTAGTCTCCACGGTTTTGTGGAGGGGGCTTTTATATGTTTTCATATTCATCTCCTCGGGGTATCCTCCAGGACCGACGGTTCGTCAGTCGAAGTGCAGCCCCCCGTTCTGGTCAATTATCTCACCGGTAATGAAACCGGCTCTCTCATCAACAAGAAAAGTGACGGTATGGGCAACTTCCTCGGGTTCGCAGAACCGGGAAACCGGTATCTTGCCGAGGATGGTATCCCGCTGTTCCTGAGTCAACTGTTGGCTTACCATGGGTGTCATGATGTAAGCCGGGGCTATACCGTTGACGGTAATACCGTAGGACGCAAGCTCTGCCGCCAGGGTAAAGGTCAGGGCGATCATGGCACCCTTGGACACCGAATAGGCTGTCCCCGCCGTCAGGCCCCCGGTCTTGGCAGCCAGGGAGGATACATTGATGATCCTGCCCCATCGGCGCTCCCTCATATCGGGAATAAAGGCCTTGGCCAGGCAGAAACTCGCCGTGAGATTGACCGCCATGATATGTTCCCACTCTTCCAGGCTGGTGGCATCCACCTTATTCGTCGTGAGAATGCCGGCGTTATTCACCAGCACATCCACCCGGAGCCCCTGATCCAGCAGACGACGGCATGCCGCCTCCAGGTCTGCGGGCCGGGAGAGATCCATCACCAGGGTGTGAACCCTGTCCCCGTAGGACCGCTTCAGATCCAGCATGCCCTCTTCATGCAGGTCCGCCAGGATCACCGAATGGCCCATCTCCAGAAGTCCCACGGCCGCGGCTTTCCCCAGGACACCGGCTGCACCGGTGATCAGGCAGGAACGGGGGGTATTAGTACAGTCCCGCATGAGCCCCTCCGTCCACCACGATGGTTTCACCGTGAATCATGGAAGAAGACCCGGAGGCCAGAAACATCACCGTGTCGGTGATCTCTTCCGGATAGGCGAAACGATGCAGGGGGATTTTTGCCTTCACCGGATCGGCCTTGGCCGGATCTCCCCAGACCCTGGTTCCCATGGGTGTTAAAACCACCGTGGGAGCCACGGCGTTGACCCGCACCCCCAGGGGTCCCAGTTCCAGCGCCATTACCTTGGTGAGGCCTAGAAGACCGAATTTGCTGGAACAGTAGGAGGCGTGTTCGACGATGCCCCCGATGCCGGCGTTACTGGCCATATTGACGATATTTCCTTCCCCCCGGCGAACCATGGCGCCCCCGACAACCTGCCCCATCACCGCCGGAGCCCGGAGGTTCAACGCAAGAATTGTGTCCCAGTGATCGAAATTCAATTCCAGCAGCGGTTCGGTGATGCTCATGCCGGCGTTATTGATGAGAATATCCACCTTCTCGGCCTCGGAAAGGAAATACTCCGCCACCCGGCGGCATTCGGCGACCACGGACAGATCACCGGGGCACACCAGACAGCGCACCCCCAGGGCGGAAACCTCCCGCTTCAGGGTTTCCAGTTCATCCGCTTCCCGGGCGGCGGCGCAGATATCCGCCCCGGCCGCGGCAAAGCCCAGAACCACACCCCTGCCGATACCTTTGGTCGCGCCGGTCACCAGGACCGTTTTTCCCTTAAAGTCATACTTCGCCCGGTTTTCCCGTTTTATATCCATCATTCACACCGCCTTATGGTTCCACGTATTTTTCCAGACCCAGTTGAACGAGTTTTTCCGGCGTGGGCTTCCCGAATTCATCCCACCCCCGATAGTCGTAATACTGGTTCAACATATCGTACAGCGGGGGAATCACGGTGGTACCGCCCCCCCGGATCTTTCGAAGCATTCTCACCGGCAGGGTATCGTCCTTCCTGCCGATTCCCAGCCGGTTGTTGTAGATTCTCTTGACATTGAAAATCCGCTCACCCAGGGTAAAGAAAGCATCCCTGTCCAGGCTCCAGCCGGTGACGGCGTTGATGGCGGAAATAATCGGGTTCACCGTCAATCCCCCAAAAAGTGCAAACTTGCATATCACGGCGGAATCCAGGATTCCCATGAGGTTCTGCATCCGGAACACATTCTCCGCCTTTCCCACCGGGGTAAACCTATCGGTCAGCGCCGGGGAACCCAGGTCTTCCAGCACCGCCCCTTCCTCAAAGTCGTGGGCAAAGCCGGAAAGATGACAGGCCCCCCGGTTGGAGGTGGCCATGCCCACGGCGGCGGTGAACTTCGCCCTGCCGTCATGAGCCGGGGGTTCTAAGCCTTTGATCTCCGCGGCGAACTCCACCGCCTCCCCGCCGAGTTCCGCCGCCGCGGCCCGCACACCCCTGCCAAGGAGCTCTCCCACTCCTTTTCTGTCTGCTATCATCTCGATGAGGGCCACAATTGCACCACCGCTCCCCCATTCCAGGGCCAGTCCGCCGGTGTCACCCGGTCCGATAAGCCCCCTTTCCCAGGCTTCCATGGCAAAACCGATCACTCCGCCCACGGAAATGGTGTCCAGGCCGAAACGGTTGCACAGTTCGTTGGCCTTGATTACCGTATCCAGATCGTCGTTCATCAGGTTTGTCCCCAGGAGCCCCAGGGTTTCATATTCCGGTCCGGCTATCTCCCGGCCGTCATCGGGGCCGCCTCGGGCTTTTACCACCCGGCCGCAGCCGATCATGCAGGAACCGCATTTGTAGGTCCCGGTGAGCCTCCTGTCCGCCAGGGTAGTACCGGTGAGTTTTTCAGCACCTTCCGGCCAGGACCCCTGCCCCCAGTTTCGGATGGGCAGGTTCCCCAGGGCTTCCGAGTCCGCCAGGCCGCCGCAGGTACCGTATTTGGACACCCCGGCCATGTTTTCCCGGATCAAGGGGGCCATCCGCCGGTTGATCTCGGTAATAATCTTTTTATCAGCCACCGGTACCGGTGTATCCCCCCGGACCACAATGCCTTTGAGAAGCTTTGATCCCATTACCGCCCCGACGCCGCAGCGGCCCAGGGCCCGGCCGTGTTTTCCATCGGCAATGATACACGCCAGGGGAACACAGTGCTCCCCCGCCGGCCCGATAACCAAAGCCCGGGAGCCCTTGCCCCCTTCATCGATGAGCCGCTCCGTGGCCCGGAAGGTGTCCTGCCCCCAGAGGCCGGCGGCGTCCTTAATCTCGACACGGCCGTCCAGAAGAGCCAGGTATACCGGAGAAGAGGCTTTTCCCCGGATAATCAGGCCGTCGTAACCGCAGCGCTTAAAAACCCCTCCCCAGTAACCGCCGGCGCTGGCTTCGGCGAAAATTCCCGTCAGGGGTGAACGGGTTACCACTTCGAACCGGTCGCTGTTAAAGAGCCCCGAGGCGGTAACCGGGCCGGTCATGAAGATCAAGGGATTCTCGGGAGAGAGGGGATCTACCCCCTCCACCCCCATATCCAGAAGCATGGCGGCTCCAAGGCCCGAACCTCCGAGAAACTGCCGGCGAAGCGTTTCGTCCACTTTCAGAGTCGTTATTCCGCCGGTGGAAAGATCAATATCCAGAACAGCTTCCATGTATCCCGCCATAACTGTCTTCCTTATCCCTCTCCGATCTCAGTATGAAAGTTCCAGGAGGTTCAGTAATTCCTCCTTACTGGGAAACCGGGGATCGATATCGATATTGAAGTTCATATAGCTGTACACACCGTCGGCAATGGCTTTCAGCTCTTCCTTCTTGACTCCCAGCTCGGCCAGGTGAGTTTTCAGGCCGATATCCCGGATAAGGGTTTCCACTTCTCTCACCCCGTCTTCCAGAGCGTCCTTTTCCGGACAGGTACATTCATCCCGCAGGAGCATGCCGATACGCCGGTATTTTTCGATGTTATAGCGCATGGAAAATCGCATGGTGTGGGGAGTCATTACCGCCAGGGTTTCTCCGTGGGTTGTCCCGCATATACCCCCCACCACGTGACCTAAGGCGTGACAGGTGGTAACCACCGCCACGGCAATGGAAAATCCCGCCAGGGTGTTGGCCAGGGCCATACCGTTCCGGGCTTCACGGTCGTTGCCGTCCCGGACCACCCGCCGGAGGTAACGGCCCACCAGGCGAATGGCGGTCTCGCAGTACATGTCGGTAATGGGAGTGGCGATTCTGCTGGTGTAGGCTTCCATGGCGTGAGCGAAAGTATCGAAGCCGGTGGAGGCGGTAATCCGGGGAGGCATGGACTCCATGAGTTCCGGGTCCACCATGGCCACCTTGGCGAAGGTGTACTCGTTGCCGATCCCCGGTTTTTCCTTTGTTTTCGGATTGGTGATCACCGCCCATTGGGTTCCTTCGCTCCCGGTGCCCGAGGTGGTGGTCACCGCGATAATCGGCAGGGTTTTTTCCGTAATCTCCGCCACCTTCTCGCCGATACAGAAGTCCCAGATAGGCCGGTTATGGCCCACGGAGATCGCCATCCCTTTGGCCGCGTCGATGGCGCTGCCGCCGCCCAGGCCGATAAAGACATCCACACCCTCTTTTTTTGCCACCGCCGCCCCGGCATCCACCTGGGTGCTCAAGGGATTGGGAGAAACATCACCGAAATGCAGGGAATCGACACCGTTTTCCTTCAATATACCCTGCAGACGCTGTACCAGCCCGGTTTCCTTGAACAGCGGGCCGGTGGTTACTATCAAGGCTTTTTTCCCGTACTGCCGCACCAGAGGTCCCAGCTCTTTATGGCGACCTTCTCCGAAGACCAGTTTTACCGGAACATGGAAATCAAATTGTTTAATCATATACAGACTCCTTTCTTCACTTCAGCGGTCGATATGGCCGCCGACATTATGTTCTCCTGAGTCGCCTCCTGCCGGGTAAACCGGCCGGTAACGCGTCCCTCGTGCATCACCACAATTCTGTCGGAAATCTTTAAGATTTCCGGGAGTTCCGAAGAGATAACCATAACCGCTGCCCCCTCATCGGCCAGCCGGCAGATAATCCGGTGCACTTCCGCCTTGGAACCCACATCGATCCCCCGGGTGGGTTCATCCAGAATCAAGACCTTCGGTTCCGTGGCTATCCACTTGCCGAAGCCGACCTTCTGCTGGTTTCCCCCGCTTAAGTTCCTGGTCAGTTGTTCCAGGGTGTCGATCTTTATATGGAGTTTCTCCACCAGATTGTTCGCCCTCCTTCGTTCCATTTTCTGATCCAGAAGAACCAACCACCGTCTCAAGCGGTCGTGAATGCACATGGTAAGATTCTCCCTCACCGTCATGGCCAGATTGAGACCGAGGTTTTTCCGGTCTTCCGAAAGATAGGCTATCCCTGCTTTCACGGCGTCCACCGGACCTTTAATGTCCGTATCTCTGCCTTCCAGGCGCAGGATTCCCCGCTTTTTCTTTGTGTATCCGATGATCAGCTGAGCCAGCTCCGTCCTGCCGGCCCCCACCAGTCCTGCAAACCCCAGGATTTCTCCGCGATGGAGGGTGAACGAGACCCCTTCCACAAAGGGAGGTCCGGAGAAATCTTCCACCTCCATCACCGGCTCTTCCTTCTCCGGTTTCACCCTGTCGGGGGCTGTCAGGTCATCCAGACTCCGCCCCACCATGAGGGTAATCAACCGTTCCCTGGAGGCCTTCGATGTGTCGATGTCTCCGGCGTTCTTCCCGTCCCGTAACACCGTTACCCGGTCGGTTATCTCCAGGACTTCTTCCAATTTATGAGAGATGAAAATCACGGCAATACCCCGGCTTTTCAGATCCTTCATAATCGAAAAAAGCTTCTCGATTTCCACTTCGGAAAGCGATGAGGTCGGTTCATCCATAATGAGGAGCTTCGGATTTACGGCCAGAGCCTTGGCAATCTCAGTGAGCTGCATCTGGGCTACCCCGAGACAGCGGACGGGGGACAAAGGATTCACCTCCACATCCAGTTGACGAAAAATTTCCCCGGCCTGCTTGTACTGATTGCGGTAATCCAGAAACCACCGGTGTTTCCGGTTTTCCTTTCCCAGAAAGATATTTTCCGCCACACTGAGGTTGCTGCAGAGGTTGAATTCCTGAAAGATAATACTGATCCCCAGGCTGTAAGCTTCATGGGTGGATTGGAAACGCACCTCCCGTCCCTCGAAGAGGACTTCTCCCGTATCCGCCTGATGCACCCCGGTGAGGATCTTCATCAGGGTTGATTTCCCCGCGCCGTTTTCCCCCAGGAGCCCCAGGATTTCACCCTTTCGTACGCAAAGGTCCACACCGTCCAGAGCTTTGATTCCTCCGAACTGCTTGTGAATTCCCCGCATTTCTACCAGGTATGGCTCCATGGTTATATTCCCCGCCGGGCTTTCAGTTTATCCACCACGGCGGCAAAGATAATGATGCTGCCGATGATGAGGGTCTGCCAGTAGGAGGAAACCTTCATCAGTACAAGACCGTTCTGTATGACCCCGATGATGGAAGCCCCGATGAGCACGCCGATCACACTGCCTCCGCCGCCGGCCAGAGAGGCCCCTCCGATGACCGCCGAAGCTATGGCGTCCAGCTCCCAGGAGACCCCCATGCTCGCCTGGGCGGAATTGAAGCGGGCCACCATGATGATGCCGGTAATGGACGCACAGAAACTCGATATGGCATAAATGAAAAGCTTGATCCGTTTTACATTTACCCCGGACAGACTGGCGGCTTCTTCATTCCCGCCGATGGCGAAAATTCTTCGGCCGAAGATCGTGTATTTCAAGACCCCGTGACATACCAGGGCCAGCACAATCATGATCACCACCGGGAAAGGTATTCCCAGCACCTCGCCCCTGCCTAAAACAAGGAAGGCTTCGGGAATTTCAGTCACCGGCCACCCTTTGGTGATGACCCAGATAACTCCCCGGGCCATACTCAGCATACCGAGGGTGGGGATAAAGGGTGTAAGCCCCACATACGCCACCAGCCATCCGGTTAAGAGACCGGCTCCGAACCCGGCGGCCAGGCCCAGGATAACGGCTATCCCCGGGGGGAGCCCCGAGGCCAGGGATAAGCCGCACATAACCCCGCTGAAACCGATGATGGACCCCACGGATAAATCGATTCCACCGGTAAGAATCGTAAAGAATTCCCCCAGGGCTACAATAGCCAGAAGGGAAATCTGCCGGGAAAGGAGATACATATTCTGTTTTGTGGCGAACCGGGGGGCCACCAGGGTGATAACGACGCACATCATCACCAAGGCCAGCAACACCCCGGTTTCCTGTCTTTGAATAAGTCTCCGGCCTATCTCGGATCGCATGGCGGTTTTTTTTGTTATATTCGCTGGTGTAGACAGATCAGCCATGGTATATCTCCTTTCCTCGCTTCATTCCCGGAGCGGTGAAAGCACCGCTCCGGGTCTTTCTTTACTCCAGTTCTTTCTTCATATCCTGCATGTAGGTATCGATATTGTCTTTGGTGACAATAACGACCCCGGTGTCCACCATGTCGGGAACCTCTTTTCCTTCAATCGCGTCCAGGAGGGTTTCCACGGAGAGCCAGCCCATGTTGAAGGTTTTCTGCACAATGGTGTACTGAATACTGCCGTCACGGATGCCGCTCAAGGTTTCTTCCAGATCGTCGAAACTCCCCACCAGAATCTTTCCGGCCTTGTTCTGTTCCCGGAGAACCGTGGAAGCCGCCGGGGCACCGTAGGCGGAGACGCCGAAGAAAGCTCTCATATCGGGATAGGTCTGCAGCAGGGCTTCGGTTTTGTTCACCGCCTGGGCCAGGTCGGACTCAAAACCTTCGGTGGCGACAATATTGTATTGAGGCCCGCTGGCTTTAAACACCTTGGCAAACTCTTCCGCCCGTTCCAGCAGGTTCGGAGCGCCTAAGGTCGCCAGAAGAAGGGCTGTTTTCCCGCCGGCCGGTCCCATAAGCTCGACCATTTTCTCTCCGGCTGCTTTCCCGGCGTTCCGGTTGTTAGTTCCCACATAGCAGAGACGGTCGGTGGAGGGAGCGTCGGCGTCAAACATGATAACCATGATTCCCGCGTCCAGGGCTTCCCGAACCACGCCTTTTAAGCCCGTGTCATCGGTAGCGGAAATAGCGATGCCGTCCACACCGCGGGCGATCAGGTTCTCAATAACCTTCACCTGCAGGTCAACCTCGGCCTTCTGAGGGGCCTCAAACTCGGTGTTGACTCCATACTCTTTTCCTGCCGCCTCGAAGCCCTCATAACAGGGTTCATAGAAGGGATGTACCAGTTTCGGCACCATCACCAGGGTAATTTCTTTTGTTTCTTCCTGTCCTCCGGACCATACCGGGGTAACAAAGAAACAACAGATTACCAGGACCATCAGGACAATTCTGTTTGTTTTCATACCAAACTCCTTTTTGTGTTTGTAAGTTAAGTGCAAAATGCGGGCCAAGATTTCTTTTTTCATTCAAACTTATAATTCTATTCTTAATAAGGAATTAAAATGTAGACGCCTTTCACTTCCTGTAATTATTCGTCCCGGTGGGAATAGTTACCCAAAATGTGTATTTCTGTTTCTTTGTGTATCCTGCCGCCGTTTCAATTTGACAAATAGATTAAACGAACGTACAATAATCTCCATTCATGATGGAATGGCGCCTCTACGGATTGAAAGATGTTCAGAAACCGTAGTCTGAGACAAAAGCTTCTCTTTTTTTCCTTCATTGCCATTTTTATTCCCGTAGCCCTGCTGGCGACCCTCAGCCTCTATACTATCGTAAAGAACAACATCCGATCAAACTGGCAATACCTGGACCGAATCATCAGTCTTATTCATACAGATATTTCGTCTGCCCGAGAAACCTATGGAAATCTTATCACCGCGTTAGCGGAAGATGACTATATCAAGACAAAGGTGCATGTACATACTAAGTATCGGAACTATTTGAGTACCAGCACTTTGGAATGGGATATGGTTCCCTTACGGGAATACCTGAGAACCTATGCTTTGAAAAACAACATAGAGATTATTGCCCTCTACGAGTTGTACACCACCAATTTTCAGCTTGCCTGTTCCTTCGGGAACACAAACTTTCTTCCCCTGGAGTACAAACCGCAGGATATGAAGGAAGGCTACACCACATCGAAGTACAGCCAATCTTTAAACACCCTCTTCATTACCAACCGCGGCCCGGTGATAACCGATGAACGTCCGGTGGGTCTGATAGTTATTCAAAAGATGTACGACAACAATTTTTTTCACAGCTACGCCCTGAAATACGGAGTGGATATCATCGTCCGTCTGGAAGACAAGGTTGTGTTTTCCTCCCTGCCGAAAAATGAGATTCAGGGACTCCTGGCTTCCACGGATACCATGGAAGAACACCTGTCCCTGCGATTGGATCAAAGGCGGCTGGCGGTATCAAAAGCGCCGCTATCCTTGGAACAGGAGGGCTTCGGAGGGTCTTTGACTCTTATCCACAAAGATCCGGTTTCGATATACCAGGGATTTCGAGAAAGCATAAACCTTATTATCCTGTCGGTTTTTTCCGTGGTCTTTTCGGTATCCCTGATCCTTATCTGGGGAGTGAGGATTGTAAGGAATATCAACGAACTCTATCTGGGAACAGAAGAAGTGTCCAACGGCAATCTGGATTACAGGCTGCCGGTAACGGAAGGAGACGAACTGGGAAAACTGTCGGAGAACTTCAACCAGATGGTTACCGCCATCCAGGAAAAAAACAGCAATCTGGAGAATAAAAATAAAGAACTTCGGATCATGAACTACTATATCGATTCGGTCCTTCAGAGCCTGCAGGTGAATACCCTGGTAGTTGACCGGGATTACCGGATCACCCTGATAAACCACGGTGCCCAGGATATCCTGAAGCTGGAAGACAACCTTTCGGGGAAACCCCTCTTTTCCATCGGGTTCTTCCAGGATCATGAGGCTCTTTTCGCAGAACGGATACAAGCCGTCTTTACCACCCAGGAATATGATTTCATCTCCGAAACGGAGCTGGGGAGAAACGTCTTCTCCATCCATTTGTGTCCCATCATAGAAGCGAAAAAAGATATTTATGGTGTCCTCATGGTCATCATCAACAACACGGAACGGGAAAATCTGAAGAAGGAACTCCTTCGTTCCCAGGAAATCGCCACCATCGGGCAGGTCTACGCCTACCTGGCCCACGAAATAAACAATCCCATTACTGTGATGCTCAACCACATCGATCTCTTGAAAGGGAAAAAGTTAAACAAGGAAGAAAAAGCAAGCTTCCTCAATCGGATAGAAAGTGAAACCTTGAGGATACACAATCTCGTGCGAAACCTTCTGCAATTCATCAAGGATGACAAGGTCGACACCACCGACTGTAATCTGGTGGAGATATGCCGGCAGATTGTGACCCTTCTGGAACCCATGATGAAACAGAAAAATATCCTCGTGACCTGCAGTGGCAGCAATGGAGCGGTGACGGTGAAGGGAAACCTCCTCATGATGAAACAGCTTTTTCTGAATATTATCAAAAACGCCGTGGAAGCCGTAGATTCCGCTAACGGGCACATTGATATATCTGTAGAAGAGGTCCCGGGAAACGCCGTAGTGAACATCCGAGACAACGGCAGAGGTATTTCGAAACACGATCTGGAAAGGGTCTTCGAACCCTTTTATACCAATAAAAGCGGTGCCAACACCGGTCTCGGGTTATCCCTCTGCAAAGAGATAGCCGTGAAACACCAGGGCTCCATATCCATTGAAAGCGAGGAGGGAAAGGGAACCGTCGTCACGCTAACCTTTCCAGCGGTGCAGCATGAAAAAGAATGATTATTCCGTGTTAATTATCGACGACGAAGAAGGCTTAAGAGAAGGCCTGGCCAAGGTATTGGAAATCGAGGGGTTTTCCGTCCGCACGGCTTCCACGGCGGAGGAAGCCGTCAGGAAACTGGGGGAAGAAACCTATTCCCTGGTTTTTATCGATTACAAGCTCCCCGATAAGAACGGTATAGAAATTCTCAAGGCCATCGATTCCAATGAAACGAAGAGTGTCATGATCACCGCCTACGCCACCGTGGGAAATGCCGTGGAAGCCATGAAAGCCGGAGCCACCGACTATCTCATGAAACCCTTTTCAAATCAGGACATCGTGGATATCACCAATAAATTTTACCGGTCCGTGGGCACAAAGAAGTTGCAGACCGAGGATTTCGGAAAGAACGACGATTTTATCTTTCGAAGCCCCGCCATGAAACTGGTAATGAACACCTTGCGGAAAGTAGCCTCCAGTACCATCCCGATCCTTATTCTGGGAGAAAGCGGGACAGGAAAAGAGAAGGTGGCCCGGTGCATTTCTTCATCGGGGTGTTACGCCGGGAAACCCTTCGTGGGGATCAACTGCGCCGCCATACCCTCGGAACTCCTGGAAAGCGAGCTCTTCGGATATGAGAAGGGGGCTTTTTCCGGAGCCGCGG
>JAFGDJ010000154.1 GCA_016932135.1 Spirochaetales bacterium
CGGTAGTCTGTTCCAAGAACGAACCACGCTTACAAGCCGGGTACCTTCGGTATCCGGTCTCCGGTAGTCTGTTCCAAGAACGAACCATGCTTACAAGCCGGGTTTTGCTCCTCAAAATCCGGTCTCCGGTTAAATAACAAGTGTTACAATCAACTCAATCCGGGCTCTTCCGGGCGCTAAAGCGCCCTCCAGGGTCCGGTCTCCGGTAGTTTATTTGGACGGGAACATCATGATACTATTCACCAATCAATGGGCTTATGGATAACTGATCCATCTGAAAGTGTAAGTTCTTCCGGGAATTGGGATAGGCGCAACAGATTGTTCGGTAAAATACTATGCTTGTGTGATAGATCTCTCAACTGACGGGCGGCCCCTCTGATAGGAACATTCGCCGGAATATAAACCGATATTTTAATATGAGGGAACAACTTTCTGACCAATCTTAAAGCAGGGACGAGGTCGGAATCTCCGCTTACAAGAATAATCCTATCCATAAGGTTGTTATAGGCATCATCGATGATGTGTACGGCAATATTGACATCGGTTTTCTTCTCTTCCGGGACTTGAAATATTTTGTTTCCATGATAACGGCAGTTTCGTACCTGGCATACGATCGATTTCAGTTTAAAAAGACCATAGATTGGTTCTACTTTCTTGCAGGTCTTTAATGCCTGAAGGTAAGTAATTTGCCTGTCCTGATGGTTTCCGGTAATGAGAGCAGTAAAATACTTAATTTTCTGAATATCATCATCCTGCCTAAGAAGTGAAAAGAGCTTTTCAACATTAAGCCACTTATAGGATGTATTTTTTAAAGCGCCGTAATAGAGATTGAAGCCGTCAATGTAAATGATACTTCTATTATTCATACGGTTTCTTAAAAAGCAGGCAGCCATGAAGGCTGCCTAACCGGCTTAATGCCGGGGAGTCGTCTAAATACAGTACTAGTATCGCCACAATCCGGATTGCTGTCAAGGAAAAACAGTCGAGTTGAGGCGAAAATATGTGAGAACCCTTGAAAAAAAGTGAAAATAAATGTGGTTGTATGGGATTTTCAGAAAAATATCTTTCCGGGCCGTGCTATGCTGACCGGATTTTTCGTCGGGAACAAGTTTTTGGGAACCTATCGGATAAAACCTCTGTACAAATCAACTATTCTTATGTATACTTAACATCCGTTAAGCTATGAAAGATATTGCCTGGAAACTGTCCATCCTCGGCGACGCGGCCAAGTACGACGCCTCCTGCGCCTCTTCCGGAAGCACCGGCCGGGGAACCGCCGCGGCGCCGGGGGGTGTCGGTTCGGCAGCTCCATCGGGGATCTGTCACGCCTGGGGTACCGACGGCCGGTGCATCTCCCTGCTGAAGGTGCTGCTGACCAACGTCTGCGTGTACGACTGCGCCTACTGTATCAACCGCCGGTCCAACGATGTCCCCCGCGTATCTTTTTCGGTCACCGAACTGGTGGACCTGACCATCGGCTTCTACCGGCGGAATTATATCGAAGGGCTCTTCTTAAGTTCCGGCATCGCCGGGGACCCGGATCATACCATGGCAAGGATGCTCGCCGTGGTGAAAAACCTCCGGTCCGAGCGGGGTTTCAACGGCTATATCCACGTCAAGGCGATTCCCGGCGCCTCGGCCCGGCTCATCCAGGAGACGGGATACTACGCCGATCGGATGAGCGTGAACATCGAGCTGCCTTCGGAGGAATCCTTAAGGATCCTGGCGCCGGAGAAAAGCCGTTCGTCGGTTCTCGGTCCCATGGCGCTGATGGACGACCTGTCCCTTTCAGGAGGAGGAAAGCGGCTTCCGTCGCCTTACCGGATCGACGAGAGGGCTCCCGACATGGTGAGGGATTACCCGGTGCCCTACCGGCCGTCCCGGTCCGCCCACCCCTTTATCCCCGCGGGGCAGAGCACCCAGATGATCGTGGGGGCTTCTCCCGAATCGGACAGCCGGATCATCCGCCTGGCCGAAGGGCTGTACCGCCGGTTCGGCCTGAAGCGGGTGTATTACTCGGCCTACATTCCGGTGAACTGTGACCCCAGGCTTCCCGGGGCGGGGAAACCCCCGCTGAAAAGGGAGCATCGGCTGTACCAGGCGGACTGGCTGCTTCGTTTCTACCGCTTTCGGGCGGAGGAGCTGTTTTCCGGGGACAGAGGAAACCTGGAGGAGGACCTGGACCCGAAAACCGCCTGGGCCCTGGCGAACTACGGCCTCTATCCCGTGGATATGCGGAAGGCCGACTACGATACTCTTCTCAGGGTGCCGGGCATCGGGGTCATCTCGGCCCGGCGGATCATGGATGCCCGGCGTGCCGGGGGCTTGAACTTTGATGCTTTGAAAAAGACCGGGGTGGTGATGAAGCGGGCGAAGTTTTTCATCACCTGCGGCGGCAGGGCTTACGAACCCTTTCCGGACAATCCCCTGGTCTTACGGAATCTTCTCACCGATGCACCGCTGCCGACGTTACCGGGTCGATCTTCCCAGCTGGAGCTTCCGTTTTGACAGTGCTGATGTACCCTTACGAGCACCCCGAGGAAGGGGGGCTCTCAGGCTACCTGAGCGCCGTGTTCGAAGCCTACCGGCTGAAACTGCGTCAGCCCCGTTTCCGATGCCTCCGCGCACCTGAACAGGAGCCGGAGCTTTTTAACAGCGGCTTGACGGTTCCCCTTTCGGAGGAACGGGCGGAAAGGGTAGCCCGGGGTGTTATGCGAAGGGGCGGTGACGAGGTGTGGAAAACAGTCCTCCGGGCGTTTCTCTCCGACGCCGGCGGCCGGGAAGACATGCTCTACCTGTTCATCCGGCGGTTGATGGACGGCGGAGAAGCGGAACTCCTTCACCGACTGGACCTACCGGAGGTCGCGGCGGTGGTCCGGGCCGCCGGAAGAACGGCCCGGGAGGCTCAGAAGTTTCTAGGTATCCTCCGGTTCGTCAAATACGCCGACATCTACTACGCCCCCATGGAGCCGGAATGCCGGATCCTTCCCCTGACCGCCGCGCATTTTCGCGCCCGGTTCGCCGACCAGGCATGGATCATCCATGATCTTCGAAGGAAGGAAGCTCTCTTCTGGAATAAAAGGGACCTCACCTTCGAGACAGGGGTCACAGCCCGGGCGCCGGAGGACGAAGACGCCTTCTTCCAGGGGCTGTGGAAGAGCTATTTCACCGCCGCCGCCCTGGCCGAGAGGCGTAACCTGAACCTGCAGCGGAACTTTGTCCCCCTGAAATACCGTTCCCATATGCCGGAGATGCAATGAATCGGGGGAAATAAAAGGGAGGTCTCCCTAGGAATCCGGAGTGTCCACCGGTGGAGCCGCGGCTTGATATCCCAGCCGGCCTTTTGTAGCGATGAGAAGAACGATCGCCATAATCCAGTAGACTATTGACCGCAGGATCATAAAAGTGTCGAAGCCGGAAAAAATATCCTCCGGTATCGGGATAAAACTGCCGATGACATTGGTTCCCGCGTGGAGCAGCATGACGGGAAAAATACTCCCCCGGGAAGTGAGGAAAAACCAGTTCAGCAGGAACGTCAGCGGAAGGACGTTCAACAGATACCATCCCAGGGATGTCCCGTAATGACCCATCATCGGCAGGTGCCAGAGGGCGTGGAAGAATCCCAGAATTACAGAAGCCGTGACCGGGTGAAAATAGTGAAGCAGGCCGGGGAGCGCGAAGCCTCTCCAGCCGGGTTCTTCATTCCCTCCGGTAAGGAGGACCGTAGGGACCAGGTAGAGCAGATAAAGGTACCAGGGCAGGGCTTCGGAGAAGTCCGGTTTTCCCCCCAGGAGTCTATACAGGAGATAGTGAAGAACACCGATGCCGAGAACAGGCAGGAAGAAGGCGCCGGACAGGTACAGGATGACGGGTACGCGGAAGGTGAACCTGCGGCGGAACCAGGGTCGTAAGGATCCCTTACCGTTTCCTAGCCTGACAGAAACCATGGCGGCGATAAAGGGTCCGAAGGCGGCCGGAATAATACCAAGGAGATGGAATTCTTCTGGAACCGCGGTAAAAACCGGTATGAGAATACTCCAGGTTATGATGAAGGCCAGCAGGAAATAAAGGATCAGTATCGGGGGGGTGTAATGAAATCGATCCAGTTCTTTGTTCGCAGACTCGGCGTCGTATGTCCGGTCCATCCTTTCTCCTGATCATCAATTGTAGTTTTCTGTCAGGTGCCCGTCAAGGAAGGAATGTATCTCTGTTGAACAGCTATACGAGGGGGTCCCTGCCTGTCGGAAAAACTATTACAATTTCTATCGGATGTAGTATAATCCGATAGTAAGAGGTGCCCTATGAATAACACGATGTTCGCGGGTTATTTCACTCGGTACCGCATTCTATTCATCCTGCTTGTATTGACCTGCGGTACGGTTCAGAGCTTTTGTCAGGAATCCCTTGATATGTATTACCGTTATCCCTTTTCAGTCGGGGGCAATTATCAGCCTCTTTCGAGCCTCGCGCTGGTGGAGAAAAAAACGGCCATGAATGAGATTTCTTTTCAGGCACGGCTGCCTTTACCGCCTTTACCGGCCCTTCAGCCTTTTCTGCTCGGCGGTTATATTTCCGCCGATTCGGATGAAAGGGATGAGCCTACCGTATTGGGTGGAGTGCTGGATGAAGATGTGCAGATGCCAGACTACAACAGCGATGATGTCTGGGATCACAGGTATTTTTTCGGTGCTCTTGGCCTGGGGTATGCCCACAGGATATCAAAAGAAATTGAAATGGGCGCTGACGCGTTTTTCGGGTTGAGTGTTTCGAATTTCCAGCGGCGCGTAGTGACGGCGGCGGGGGAGTGGTATCCCGTGGGTGAAATGGGTTTATTAGCCGGCGCCGCCGGTAAGCTTGCCCTGAATCCTAGTTACAACCTCAGTATCCGTATCAGCCCTTC
>JAFGDJ010000155.1 GCA_016932135.1 Spirochaetales bacterium
CTACCGCTTTGCAGATGCCCCTTCTGGCTCAATTCCGGCAGAACTGTCTCGGAAAGGTAGGTGAAATGATCCGCTTCCCGGAAGAAAAAAGAATGATTCGTGGATATCTTGTCAATCAAGGTGAGAAGATTCTTGCCTGAAGTATCCGCCAGGATGTCATCATAGTACTCTTTGAAACTTCCATACCGGTGGGTTTTCAAAAGTTTGTTCAGCCGGCCGCGGACCAGGACCTTCTTTTTATCACTGAGATTGATGCCGAAACGCTGATAGACTAAATCGGCGATCTGCCGAAATTCCTGATCAGTGATATCCAAAAGTCCTTCCATATTCCTTCACTCCCTTATTCCAACACCGAGGAAAGAAGAGAACCGGTATCGATAATCAGGCTCAGGTCTCCGTCTCCCATGATACTACATCCGGAAATTCCCCGTGCTTTGCTCATATATCCGGGGAGGGGTTTTATCACTAATTGGTTATAGCCAAGTATTCCATCCACCAGCACAGCCGCGACTTTACCGCCCCCCTGGACGACAAGAACGGTCCCCTGATCAAAACTGGTAACTGCGTCGGGTATTTGAAAAAAGCTCCCCAGCTTAATAACCGGGAAAAGATCATCCCGAAGCCTTAAAACTTCCACTCCTTTTTCCGGTCTGGTCACTTGCGTATCCTCAGCCTTGTAGAAGGTTCGTATATCCGTAATCGGAATGGAATACAGCATATCCCCCACGGTAACGGTTACCCCATCTATAATGGCCAGGGTAAGAGGAATCTTCATGATAAACTCAGTCCCCAACCCTTCCGTGCTGATAACATCTATCTTGCCCCGAAGCTTTTCCAGGTTTCGCTTGACCACATCCATGCCGACTCCCCGGCCGGAGATCTCCGAAACCTGTTCAGCCGTGGAAAACCCCGGTTCGAAGATTAATGCCCATATATCACTATCCGGTAAAGCCTCCAGTTCCTCCCGGGTTTTTCCCCGATCAACGGCTTTCTTGACAATCTTTTCCCGGTTCAGACCTTTACCGTCGTCGGCTACGGATATCCAGATCTCATTTCCCTCGTACCGAGCCCCCAGATGGATGGTTCCCATGGCGTTTTTCCCGGCAGCCTTGCGGGCGGATGAATCTTCAAGGCCATGGTCGATAGCGTTTCTGATGATATGAACCAGGGGGTCGGAAATTTCTTCCATTACGTTCCGGTCCATTTCCGTGTCTTCTCCGCTGATATGAAGGTTCACGGTTTTACTGAATTTCCGGGACAAATCCCTTACCAGTCTTCTCATCTTATTGAATAAACCATCCAGGGGGATCATCCGCACGGACATGGTAATCTCCTGAAGTTCCCGGGTGATCTTGGACAGGTAGGTAACAGCTTTGTCGAATCCTTCGATGTGCATTTCTTTCAGCTGGCTATTGCCGATAAGCATCGCTTCGGCCGTGATAAGCTCACCCATGAGGTTGAACAGGGTATCAAGGCGTCCTGTGTCTACGCGAATATCCTTCCGTTTGATTTTATATGCGGAAAATTGATCCTGGGCTTCCTGCTTAGCCCTCCCCTGCTTCTGCAAGGCTTCATTCAGGGCTTCCTTCTCTATCTTTCCTTCTTCCACCAGGAGTTCACCCAGCTTCATCTGCTGCAGATCCAGGGCTTGCTCCACGTCATCCCTGCTGGCCAGCCCCATTTCCACCAACACCTCTCCAAGGGGCTTGTCTTCATAGGAATCACCATCACCTCCGGCGTGGGCTGCCTCTGTTCCGGGACCGGGTTTCACTTCTCCTGCTTGTACCTTGGCTAAAACATGTTTGATCACATCCACTGCGTCCAGGAGAGCTGTAACGATCTGGTTGTTCAACACCTGTTTTCCGGTGCGAAAGGAATCAAGGATGGTTTCTATATCCATGCACTGTCGTTCAATGGAGGTGTACCAGAAAAAACCGGCGTTTCCTTTGATGGTATGGACCGCGCGGAAGGCTTCGTCCACTAACTCGGTGTTTTTAGGATCTTTCTCCACTTCCAGCAGGGTGCTTTCAATGGATTCAAGAAGATCGGTGGATTCTTCGACGAATTTATCCACCATCTCCTGGGTGATAAGTTCTTCCGGCATGGCCATTTCGGCGGCAGAAGAGGGTTTTTTTTGAGCCTCAGAAGTTTTTTTTTCTTTGCTCATTATCTTATTAATTTTTTCCACCGGAGCAGTTATCTCTATATCGGGCTCGTAGAACACAAATCCCTTGTCGGTCTTTTCAAGCTCCGTGGAAGCCTCCGCGAGGTGCTGCACCATGGTTCGCACCAGGTCGGTTCCCTCCAGGAGGATATCCACCAGTTCGGAGGAAATTTCGAGATTATGCTCCCGAAGTTCATCCAACAGGGATTCCAAGGCATGACTTACATTTTTAATTTTATCTAAACCGATAAAAGAAGATATCCCCTTAATGGTGTGCATGGATCTGAAAATGGCGTTCACCAGGTCCGGATCTTCCGTGGACTCCATCTTCAGAATCTTTTCCTCGATGTTTTCCAGGTGATCCTGGGATTCCTGAATAAAGGAAAGCAGGACTTCCAGGTCTTCGATAATGATCCTATTCTCCGTTTTTTCGACCTTCTCGGCCTGGGGCATGGCTCGGTTTGTGTAGGCTGCCAGGGTCTCGGCCAGGCCGGAAAATCGTTTTTCCAGATCTGCGTCGCTGCCTGAGGTGATGATCTGCTCCATCACGGACTTCATATCGGATACAAGACCCCGCAATTCTTCCGGGATACCCTTTTGTTTAAGGAACTCTTCGGCGTATTCCGTAATCTCCAGGGCTGCTACCAGGTTTCCCGGGGAATAGCTTCTCATTTTTTCATCTAAAAGACGAATCATAACTTTACCCCGTCAACATATCGGCGATTTTTAACAACGCCGACGGCTCAAAAGGTTTTACAATCCAGCCCTTCACACCCAGGTTTTTACCCATATCCTTTTTCTCCGCAGAACTTTCAGTAGTAAGAAATACTATCGGTTTATCTTTGTAAGCGGCCTGTTTTTTCAGTTCCTCTACGAATTCAAAACCGTTCATTTCCGGCATATTAATATCCACCAGAAAGAGAGAAACTTCCGGCGAACATTTCGCCAGAGCATCCTTGCCGTTTTCAGCCTCCATAATCTCATAGCCCGCCGGTTCCAACGACTTCTTTACCAGCATACGGATTGTTGAAGAATCATCTACACATAACACCTTTTTCGACACCTTCTACCCCCTAAGCTCTGTATTAGAACAGCAGAACGTCTCCCTGGTATTCTTCCGTGCCGGAGTTGCCCTGATCATCGCTCTTATGCGTCTCTTGGAGCTTTAAACCTAATACATCCCATTCATCGCGGATAGTAAAATATTTGGACGCCCTCCGCTTTACTTCCTCTTCTAGTATAGTAATTTTTTCCTGGGATTCAACTTTATCCGCCGGAAATTTTTTCAACAGTTCGTCCTTCTGTTCCGTCAGAATAGCAATAATATGTTCCACTACCTGACGAATGTAATCCTGGAACTGCAGCGAGACGGTGATACTGTTGAGGTTCTCCGTAACATGTTCGGACAGGCGCTTCGATTCCGATATGGATTCCGATAAAACCCTTACCTGCGGAGCGAAAACATCAACCACCGTCTTCAAATCCCCCTGGGAATCTTTTATTCCGTGGACGGCATGATCAATCATTTCTCCCTGATTCCGAAACGAGGCATTCACCTGCTTGTCAATCCTGCCGGTCAAGCCCCGGATATTTCCGGCAATCTCCTTGGCGTGGGCGGCCAGTTTCTGAACTTCGCCGGCGATGACCGCGAATCCTGCCCCCCGGGCGCCTACCCGCGCGGCTTCCACCGAGGCATTGATCGCCAGAATATGGGTTCTCTCGGAAAGGTCCGTTAAGACTTCAGTGAATTTCTTGATTTCTCCGATGGCTCCGCCAAGGGTTTGGATCTCACTGTAATACCCCCGTAATATGCCTAAAAATGCTTCCTCCATTTTCCGAAGACGTTCCATCTCGGATTCAAGGCGGCTGATATTCTTTCCCATGCTTCTATCGCCTTGAGTCATCTCCACAAGAAGCTCGTGAATTTTTGTTGAAACATCTTTGCTCACTTCGGCGATGGAAAAGATATTCTGCGTCAGATCGATGGTGGAGCGTTCCGATTTGGTGGTAACCAAGGATGCCAGTTTAGCCACCACCGGGAGAAGGGCTTCAAAGGAAAGGAAATTTTCTCCCAGCCTCTCAAAAACTTTCTCCAGTTCCTTCCGTTCCTCCTGGGCTTTCAGTAGTTCCTCATGTATCTCTTCCGGTGATTCCTCATCC
>JAFGDJ010000156.1 GCA_016932135.1 Spirochaetales bacterium
CACGGGGATGGAGTATCTCCAGGCTCAGCGCAGCGCGGCCCAGACGGAGGCTCTGCGGCAGGCGGAAGCCTTTGCCGAAATACAGACCCGGATTACCGATGCCACCAGGCAGATTCTCTCGACCCTCGGAACCCTGCCGGCTATCCAGGAACAGAACTGGGATCAGACAACGGAAATTCTCAAGGCGGTCCACGCCCGGAATCCCGATTACCTCAACTTTACCGTGCTGGATAGCCGGGGAATCGTTACCGCTTCCTCTCTCCTGGCTGCCGGGATAGATCTGTTCGAAAGGCCCCACGTCCAGGCAGCCATCCAGACCGGCGGGTTTTCCTCCGGGGAATTCCTCATCGGCATGATCGAAGACACCCCTTCCTTCGCCTTTTCCCTGCCGGTTTATGACAACAACGGAGACCTGGTAGCCATCATCAACACCCTGTACAAATTATCGTCCTACGCTGAGCTGTTTCAAACCTTCAATCTACCGAAGGATTCCTTTCTCGGCATCGTGGACCGAAAGGGCCTGCGGTTATACTTCTACCCCCCCAAGGAGACAAACCCCATCGGCGCCCCGATAGTTCCCCGGGTGTGGAAGAAGCTTCTTGAAGGCCCCGACCGGGGAATGTTTTCGGATGTGAGTTCCGACGGCGCATCCCGTTATTTCGGCTATAAAAAACTGCGCCTCGATCCGGAGCAGGAACCCTACATGTATGTGGTCTACGCCGTCCCCCAGGAAGCCATTACCCGGGCAAGCAGGAATATCATCTTCCACTATCTTGGCATCATGGCTCTGGCGTCCCTCATCACCCTGTTCCTGGCCTTTCGGCTTTCACGGCTCTTTTTCGGATCCCGGCTATCCCGTATCATCGCCATGGCCGAGGAAATACAAAGGGGTAATTTGTCCTCGAGAATCCACCTGGAGGGGGACACGTCGGACCTGGGACATATCGCCGGGGCGCTGGACAACATGGCGGAAGCAGTGGAAAAACGGGACAAAATGCTGCTGGAGGAGGCGGAAGCCTTAAGTGTCTCATTAAAGGAAAAGGAAGTTCTGCTGAAAGAGGTCCACCACCGGGTAAAAAACAATCTGCAGCTTATCCTCAGCCTCATCCGGCTTCAGACGGAATTTCCTTTGAGTCCGGAAGAAGAGAAGAAAGTCCTGGAAGCCCGGGTCAACGCCATATCCCTGGTGCACGAAATGCTCTATCAATCCGAGAGTCTCAGTAAGATTGAACTGGGGGATTACACGGAAAACCTGGTGAGCTTGATTCATTCCCTGCATGATAATAAACACAATATACAGACCCAGGTTTCCGTGGAGAAAATATACTGCCAGATCGACAGAGCCGTACCCTTCGGTTTACTCTGCGACGAACTTGTGGTGAACGCCTTCAAACACGGTTTAAAAAACACGGAGAACGGGCGGCTGACGGTAACATTAATCAGGAGCGACGGCGCTGTCTCTTTGCGGGTAAGGGACAACGGCCCCGGCCTTCCCGAGGGTTTCAGCCTCGCTCAAGGCAGCGGCCTGGGCCTGCAGCTGGCGGATTCCCTGGCGGCTCAGATAGACGGCACTCTGAGGTGGGAGTCCGATAAAGGCGCCCATTTTATCGTAGAGTTTCCCCTGGCGGAATAGCCGTCTGCAGAAAGTTGTAGGCATAATTACCATTTTTGCTTCTAATATGGCGACATGATATACATTTTCATTGATCTTTTAGATGACGTGGTGTACCGAAGATATCTCACACGGCCGGAAACCATCAAAGAGACCATCGAACTTGCCCTTTCCCGGGGAAAAAACACTATCATCATCGACGAAGTACAAAAGGTTCCCGCAATGCTTTCCATGGTGCATCAGTAAATGGAAAAACATAAAGGTCTCCGCTTTATTCTCACCGGCTCCAGCGCAAGAAAACTAAAGCGAGAAGGAGTCGATCTTCTGGCTGGACGGGCCCTGTTTAAACAAGCCTTTCCCTTTATGGCCGCGGAAATTCAGGACTGTTTCCATCTGAAGACACATCTTACAAAGGGAGCGTGGCTTCAATATGGAAACCGTGATGGAAAGATCTTTTTCTGGAGAACGAAATCCGGATCGGAGGTTGATTTTATCCTCTACGGGACCGATCTTTTCGCCGCCCTGGAAGTAAAAAACTCGGACCGGATACGAACAAAAGACCTGACAAGCCTGAAAGCCTTCAAGGCCGACTACCCGGAAGCCAAACCCCTTCTTCTCTATCGGGGCGAGAAGGAACGGATCATTGACGGTATCCGCTGCCTTCCGGTGGAATCCTTCCTGGTACACCTCGATCCTGAAAGATCCCTGGCAGAATAACAGCTCCTAGTTTCCCATTACCGCCGCAAGTCCCACCGTCAGGTCGATAAACTCCAGGGGAGACACCGCCTCTCCATAGCCGGGGCTCACCGTATACCGGGGACCGGCGGACAGGGAGATTCCCAGGCAGGGAGATACCTGCCATACCGCTTCCATCGAGGCTTCGAGAGCAAAGAGAAAATATGAAGCCGGTATGCCGAGGATCAGACCGGGCATCAGGTCCAGGTTTGCCGAAAGGGTCAGGGAATCCCCGCCGGCAACAGTCAAGCCGGCTCGGAGGGGGAAGTGCAGGTTGAATCCGGTGTAATTGTACCCCGCCTCGATACCGCCCCCCAGGATAAAGCCGCCGTTTTGGCGGAGAGACATGACGGTCAGGGCGGAACCGTTATACCCCGGGTCCCAGACACGGTTGTAGACCAGACCGGGGGTAAGGTTGATTCCCGTCCGAAACGCCCAGGCCGTTTTCTCCGCGGGCAGCGAGGCTGCTGCGACCAGGAGGAACAACAGCGGCACTATTCTTTTCATCACCTTATAACCACCCGTTTTCCGAAAAGAATTCGGTCATGTAATCAATCACCTCCCCGTGAAAGGCTTCACGGGAAACCGTGGGTTCGTAATCCCCCGCCTGGGGACCGTAGGTGCCGAAAAAGGAATGGCTGCCCCCGTCGATCTGGTGAATAACCGTATAGTTGGTTTTCTCCGGGGGATAGACCCTAGCGGTGTCCGTCAGCCATGTGGCCGGCGGGATCAGATCCAGGGTTCTCTCCATCCTGTCCGGGTCGCTGATCTTTTCTACCGAAGAATAGAACGAGAGCACCGCCCCGGACCAATCCTTAAGACTGTCGCCATCGGCCGGGTAGGAATCCATAAAAACAAGCCCCTCGAAAGCTTCGGGGTTGTCCTTTACCACGGCGGCGGCCATGGACCCGCCCAGGGAATGGCCGGCGATGACCCACCTGTTGATCTCAGGATAATCCTTAATAACCGAAAGGCCGGCATTGATATCGAAGACCGCCAGGTTACCGGGCATCTTTACGATCACGGCGATCACCCTCGCGGTTTCGACAAAATTCGCCACAAGCTCATTATAGACATGACTGTCTACCAGGCCACCGGGATAAAAAAGCAGACCCGTCGTCGAAACTTCGCCGGAAGAAGGTCGTATCTCCATAACCCGACGGGTTTCGGTAATCACTACACCCGAACCGATATCTCCGGGTAAAAAGAGGGGTTGGTAACTACATGCCGTGACGAAAAGCAATGAGAATAACAGGGAAACAAGCCGGGGAGGTTTCACAGGCAAACCCATGGCCGGTTACTTCAGCAGGTCCCAGCCGCTCAAGGACTCCCGCAGGGCAGCCTCTTCCGCGGTCTTTCCCGGGGACGCCCCGGTGAGGGAAAAAGCACCGGCCACGGTTCCGCCGGCACCTTTCACCCTTTGGGAGTAATAAGCCAATACTTCATCGGATTTTCCCTTTCCCGGATCTGCCTGCACCGTAAACAGATACACCTTTTTCCCGGAAAGCTCGGCCTTATCCAGAAAACCGTTCATCACCGGATTCCCGCTCCCCGCCCAGATCGGCGCGCCAAAAACCACGGTGGAGTGCCCACGTATCTGTCCCCAGGGGTCTCCGGCCGGAGTCACGTGTTTCTTCATCGATGCCCGGAAACCGGAAACCAGAAAACCAAGTTTTGCTTTTTGTTCCTTCAGTTCGATGAGGTCCGCGTCAATTTTCTCCGCAATGATCTTTGCGGCAAGCCGGGTGCTTCCGTTCCGGGAAAAAAACACTATCGCTTTCTCTTTCATGGTTTCAAAGATACTTCCACCAAGACGGGCAGGTCAATCAAGTTTTTTCACTGATCCAACCATCCTGAAAGCCGACACTAGCGTCACCAGGCAGATAACCGGAATGATGAATACCGCCGGGATGATGTTCGCCCCTACCGTGCCCATGGCGATGATCTTGGCTACCAGGGCGGTCATCAGCAGTGAAAGAAACACCAGGTACACCGTCCCCAGCAGGTAACCCGCCGGCCGTCGTTTTAAAAGCAGCATTGCCGACACGAAGCACAGGGGCAGCAACAGACCCAGGTCCATCCCCTGCACGATGAGGGTGGTATAGTGCTGCACCTCCACCGGGTAAAGACTGCCGTCCAGGAGGGGCGGAAGGACCACCGACAGCCACATGAGGGCAATAGCGAAGGTGTTGAAGACGAGGAATCCGCCGCTGAAGCGGACCGGTGTTTTCGGGCCGAAGGCTTCGGGCAGGGTCTCGAGGTCGAAACCCAGCATGGTCAGGGCAAAGGCGAAAAAGGTCGTTCCCAGGAGGAAGGCATAGACCAGGAACAGGAAATTATACATACCCATGATCAGATAGAACAGGTAGGTCACCAGGAAATACCCCAGCACACCGGCCAGGAACAGCCGTCCCCGTAATGATCCCCGCCGGGCCCACACCAGGGCTACAGCCAGCAGCGGGATACCAAGGAAGAGGGTCACGTAGTCCTGCCCGATCCCCTGTACCGCCACATCGGCGGACATGTGTTTGTATACACCGTACCCGTGGATGGTCACCGTTCTGCCACGGACGGCATCGTACTCCACAGGCCCCTCTCCGCCGCGGGAAAAAATCCCCACGGCCGCCGACAGCCCGGCGGCGACTAGAATCAATAGAACCAGAATCGTAATCGTCTTGGAATGTTTCATATCGTTTCTACTCCTTTCATGTCGCTGTTGTTAAAAAGCAGCCTCATAAGCTCTTTCGCCCCGGTAAGGACCCTTTCAGTCAGTTCTTCCCGGCCGCCGGTTACCCGTCCGGCGGTGATGGCCGCCAGTTCACCGTGCAGATACCCGTGGAGGATACGGCCCTTCAGTTCCAGGGCAGCCGCCTTTTCCGACCGCCCAAACCGGATCATAAGCCACCGGGTATACATGTCCGCGGGTACCGGCAGATAAGCCGCCACGCCGGCCGGAGGAGTCCCTGACAACTGTTCCAGCCATATAAGGCGGTACCAGGCCGGGTGGTCCAGGGCGAAGTCGACATACCAACGGACCAGGTCACCGTGTTCCGGGTCCACCATGCCGGTCATGTACTCCAGGGCGCCTTTCAGGCTCCACCACAACAGGTCCTCGAAGGAGGTGAAGTAATTGTAGGCGTTGGTGTGGGCGCACCCCACCCGCCGGGCCACCGTCCGCAGGTTGAGTTCCCTTAAAGACACTCCTTCGTCCAGCATAGACAGGACAGCCTTGACAAAGGCTTCTTTGCCTACCGAATCGAGCTTCTTCTGCTTCGACATGCTTTCTCCTTCAATAATTACCAGCGGTCATTACCAGTGGTAATATACGAAAACAGGTCGCCCTTGTCAACAACCAAAAGAAAAAAACAAAAAGACTTCCCTAAATAAAAACCGACAATACAATGGGAGGAAGAACACCATGACCGAATTGGAACTATTGATCGATTTTCACATGAACGCCCAACGGCAGGGACCCGGCAGCACCGCCGATACCTTGCGGGCTCTGAGTTTTATTTCCCTCGTCGGAAAGAAAACGCTGAAAATCGCCGATATCGGCTGCGGCTCCGGGGCTCAGACAATTGTCTTGGCTCAGAATACGAAAAGTCATATAACGGCGGTGGATCTGTTTCCCGAGTTCCTGGACAGATTGAGCGACAAGGCCGAAGGCCTGGGCTTACAGGACAAAATCACCACCCTGGAAGCGTCCATGGATGACCTTCCCTTCGGGAAAGAAGAATTCGATATCCTATGGTCGGAAGGGGCGATTTATATCATCGGTTTCGAGGCGGGAATAAAGAAATGGCGAGATTACCTGAAACCCGGCGGCTACCTGGCGGTCAGTGAAATTACCTGGCTCACCAACAAACGGCCGAAGGAGATTGAAGAACACTGGAAGAGCGAATACCCGGAGATCGATACGGCGTCAAACAAGATCAGGCTGTTGGAAGAAAACGGGTATTCCCCCGTGGGATACTTCTTTCTACCGGAGAAAAGCTGGATCGATACGTATTACGCTCCCATGGAAGAGCGTTTCGCCGCCTTTCTTGAAAGGCACGGAAATTCCGAAAGAGCGCGGGATATTGTAGACGGTGAAAAGGATGAAATAAGGAAATACAAAAAGTATAAGGATTATTTCAGTTACGGATTCTATCTAGGGAAAAAACAATAGGAGTTATCATGTTCGAATATCATCCCCTGATTCCGGAAATGAAAGATGATACGGAATACGAACTGCTCGAGAAAGACGGGGTCTCAACGATAGAAGTCGACGGCCGTGTCTTCCTGAAAGTTGACCCGGAAGCCGTCAAATTTCTGTCCGAAGAAGCCTTGAGCCAGGTAAACTTTTTCCTGCGGGAAAAACACAACAGGATGGTTGCCGAGGTTCTCAAGGATCCGGAAGCCTCGGATAACGATAAATATGTCGCCCGGGTCATGCTGGAAAACGCCGTTATCTCGGCCGAAGGGGTGCTGCCTTTCTGCCAGGATACCGGCACGGCCACCTGTGTGGCCTACAAGGGAGAACAGGTGGTAACCGGCTGTGACGATGCCGCCCTCATCTCCGAGGGGGTGTACGAGGCCTACAAGAAAAACGCTTTCCGCTACTCCCAGACGGCTCCCCTCACCATGTACGAGGAAACCAACACAAAGAACAATCTCCCCGCCCAGATCGATATCATGGCGACTCCGGGCGATGAATACAGGTTTCTTTTCATCGCCAAGGGCGGGGGCAGCGCCAACAAGAGCGCCCTGTTCCAGGAAACCAAGGCCCTCTTGAATCCTGAGAGCCTGATTGCCTTCTGTACCGAGAAAATGAAGAACCTCGGTACCGCGGCCTGCCCCCCGTACCATATCGCCTTTGTCATCGGCGGAACCAGCGCGGAGACCTGTATGAAGGTGACCAAGCTGGCCTCAACGGGGTACTACGACAACCTTCCGACTAAAGGAAACGAACACGGGCAAATCTTCCGGGATATGGAGCTGGAAAAGCAACTTGAAAAAATCGCCGCCGAGACCGGTATCGGGGCGCAGTTCGGCGGAAAAGCCTTCGCCCACGATGTCCGGGTCATTCGCATGCCTCGCCACGGCGCTTCCTGTCCCGTCGGCCTTGCCGTTTCCTGCAGCGCCGACCGGAACATCAAGGCCAAGATCAACCAGGATGGAATCTGGATCGAAAAGATGGACAAACATCCCTCCCGGCACCTGGAAGGAATTGAAAGCGGCGTAAAAGAAGGTACCTCCGTGAGAATCGATTTGAACAGGCCCATGGCCGAAGTGCTCGCCGAGCTGGGCAAGTACCCGGTGAAGACCCGCCTGCTTTTAAACGGAACCATCGTGGTGGCTCGGGATATGGCCCACGCGAAACTGAAGGAGCGGATCGACCGGGGGGAGGGCCTGCCCGACTACATGAAGAACCATCCGGTGTATTACGCCGGGCCGGCAAAAAACCCGGAGGGCTATGCATCGGGGTCCTTCGGACCCACCACGGCAGGGCGGATGGATTCCTACGTGGAATTGTTCCAGAGGCATGGTGGCAGCCTGATTATGGTGGCCAAGGGAAACCGTTCTCAAGGAGTAACCGACGCCTGTAAGAAATACGGCGGTTTCTACCTGGGAAGCATCGGCGGACCGGCCGCCCTGCTGGCCAGGGAAAACATCACCGGCGTGGAACTGTTGGAATATGAAGAACTCGGTATGGAAGCCGTCTGGAAAATCGAAGTCAAGGACTTCCCGGCCTTCATCATGGTGGACAACAAGGGGAACGATTTCTTCCGGCAACTGTATTCTGTATAGAACCCTAGGCGGCTGATCCGAGAAACTCTTCAAATATTCTTGACTGTTAGACTAATATATAAGTAATTTACCATATAAGCTCATATTACCTAAAAAAGGAGATCGTTATGGCACAGATAACCCTGAAGGGAAACCCCATACACACCTCGGGAAACCTTCCCGGAAAAGGAAGCAAAGCCCCCGGCTTTACTCTGACCACCGGAAGCCTGGAGGATGTAAGTCTTGAGACCTACCGCGGGAAAAAGAAGATCCTCAACATTGTTCCCAGTCTCGATACCGGGGTCTGCGCGGCATCGGCAAAAACCTTCGACCGGCGGGCTCACACCCTGGAAAACACGGTGATTCTTACCATCAGTCATGATCTTCCCTTTGCTATGCAGCGTTTCTGTCAGGCCGAAGGGGTGAACAATGTGGTGACCCTGTCGGCTTTCCGGTCCGGCGGTTTCGGCCGGGACTACGGCGTTGAAATTATCGACGGCCCGATGAAGGGACTGCTTTCCCGGGCGGTGGTGATACTGGATGAAGAAAACAGAGTGATCTATACCGAGCAGGTTCCGGAGATCACCCAGGAACCGGATTACGACGCGGCGGTAGCCGCTCTTTGAGGAAGGGAAGATGCTCTCCCGGAGGTCCCCATGAAAAAGATTTCAACTGTCCTTGGCCTTCTGGCTGTGGCTGTGTTCTCCCTTCCGGCATCCGGAAACAGGGAAGGTTCTCAATACCCTCAGCCAGGCACGGCTGACCCGCCGCCTATTGATCTTCTCCTGCCACAGGAGGTGGAAAGAGCAACCTTTGCCCTTGGGTGATTCTGGGGACCCGATGCCCGGTTCGGGCAGTTAGAAGGAGTTATCAGGACCCGCGTGGGTTACGCCGGGGGAACCACCGGCGACCCCACCTACGACAATATCGGAGACCATGCCGAAACGATACAGATCGATTTCGACCCTTCAGTCTTGAGCTACGGAGATCTGCTGAAGGTGTTCTGGAGCGCCCACAACCCCGTCTACGGCGGAGCCTACGGTCAATACCGTTCCATGATCCTTTACCACAGTGAAGATCAGCGCCGTCAGGCCGAAGCTTCTCTAGCCGAAGAAGAAGGGATCCGGGGCGCGCGTTTCACCACGGTCATCGCCCCCTTGAGAGAATTTACTCCGGCGGAGCTATATCACCAGAAATACTATCTCCAGTCGGACCGGGTACTTCTCAAAGAAATTCTGGCCCGATACCCCGATCGTCAGGCCATCGTCGATTCCACGGCGGCGGCGCGGCTGAACGGCTATGCCGCCGGATACGGAGACTTGGAATCCTGGGAGAAAGAACTGGACCGGTTGGGGCTCACCGAAGAAGGGGCGGCGTATCTTATAAAGGGATTGAAAGAGCCGGGTCGAAAACCCTGAACCCTCAGGATTTCCCTTTACCGCTGATCACCCCCACGTAGGTAAGGTATTTTTTTCGAAACAGTACCAGAACCCTTTCGTTCCGACTTTTTACAATCCTGATCCCCGGATAGTCGTTGTGGTACAGGACCATGGGAAAATCCTCCGGGGAAACATTCCTTTCCCTCAGCTCCCGGTACAGCCTGGGGATAAGGCGCCCCACCGCGTCCCGGAGGCGCTCTTTTTCATCGTTATGCAGGTTCGGGTGCTTCTTTTCGTATCCGGCGATGAGCCGCCGGAGGAGAAAGTCCAGCACCGCAAAACCCACCAGGATAACCGAGGGAATGTAAAGAAAAAGGCGGTAAATCCAGGGGCGGACCACGGGAAATATACCGGCCCGCATGAGGACCGCCAAAAGGATGGAAAAAAGACAAACCATAAAAAGAGAACGCAAGGCTCCGGTCACCTGCACCAGGGATCGGATAACAGGCAGCTGGTTGGGAAGAAAAACAATTCGTTCAATATCCGGACCGATCCGGCCATAGAGATCTCCAAAGCCGTAATACTTCATCTTCTCCGCCAGGGGCGCCGGATCGGTCCTGCGAAAGGCCCTGATGCCGTCCAATTGACGGATAAGATACTTCAAATCCTCCAGGGTATCGTTTATTCCGCCGGATTTTCGATAACGTCCCAATCGTCAACCTCGTTGTACCACTTCTTTTTCGTTCCCAGCTTGGCGCGCATCTTCCACTTCAGGGACTTCGGGGCCTCCTCCAGCCCGGCAAGGAGCAGGTCCAGGCGCTCCGCCACGACTTTCCGGTCATCATCGCTTAAGACATCGTACCTGGTCAGCGAGTCTCTGATCTTTCCGAGGTTTTCCACGGAGGTGTGATAAAAACCCCAGTCTCCGGAGAGGGTACCGGTCAGAACCTCGGTGTTTATCATGTTTTCATCCCCCGGACCGACCGGGTGAGCCCTTACAAGAACAACCGCGTCCTTGATGTCCTTTTCGTTCATGTGAACCATCTGCAGTTTCTGCAAAAGCAGTTCCGCCGGAGGCAGGGTGGGAAAATCCTTCTCCAGTCTGCCCGCGTAATCAATCTCGTGGTTCATGGAGAGTTTATCATAAAAAATCTCCACCATGGGGATCTTCGGACCGTAGTAGATCTGCCGGGTTTTTCCATAATGATAGAGCAGCCGCTGGTTGATCTGGTAACCCTGCTTTTCAAAAAACTTCAGCAGCTTGATTCGATGTTTGCCGTAGGCCACAAAATCGATATCGGTAAAGACTTTTTTCCCCAGCCTGCCGAGCCGCTGCCAGAGATCCTTATAATCCAGGCTGTGCAGATGAATGGCCATACCGCCCATGACCCGCAGCACCAGGCCTTCCGCGGCGGCTTCGTCGGCCAGCCGTTTCGCCTCCCCGGTGAAAACCTCCGGGGCGGGCCACTCTTCTTCGGAAATTTCGGAGGGTAGTCTGAATTCGCCCATTTTCTCGCTCTCCTTCAACCGGAAATGAACATGAAGTCTTTGAGTTTTTCCTTCTTCAGCATCAGGATAACACCCCGTAAGATTCCCTCGGAGTATTCACTCCCCGGGTTGAAACACTGGGTCCTTCCCAGCTTTACCACTCCCCTGGATTCATGGATATGTCCGTGAAGCCCCAGCAGAGGCTGATGCTTCATGATGACCGCAGATACCGCTTTGCTGCCCGCGGGAATCGTCTCGTCGGTGGAAGGAATGAGATCTTTCGACAGTTTCGGCGCCTGGTCTATCAGCGTGTCGTAGGGAGGAACATGGAAATTGAAGAAAGATGTTTCCGGCCTGTCCACCTGAGCCGCCAGGACCTCCAGTTTCGCCTCCAGATCTTCCTCGCTGCATTCCCGCTCGGTATCCCAGGGGGTGGGATTGGACCAGGAAGAGGAAATCATTTCGTAATCCTTCACCATTACCTTGTTATCGTCGGCGAACACAATGCTTTCCGAGCCTCGAATGATATCGTCAATTTCCATGATATCGTCATTACCGGGACACATAAACACGTCTATTCCCGTTCCCGCCAACCGTTCGTCCGCCAGGGCCATCCAGTCGCGCATCCGTTCGTTTACCTTGGTCCGGAACACATCTTCCACCTTTCCGGTGCTCAAGGAAAGTTTTGTGGCCCGTTCGTCTATCCTGCCTTCGATGGTTTTGCCTTCCTTTTTCAGCTCTTCCATCTCCTCCGGGTTGGTTATAAAGGAATAATTCCCCATGGAAGCGATGTCCTTCTGAAGTTTGGCCAGCTCTTCCTCGCCCCGGGCAAGTCGTTTGGAGCCCAGGATATACGTGATATAGGATCCGTCGGGCTGCAGGATGATAGGGTTAAGCATCTTTCCGATCAGGTCGCCCATTACGATGCCCGCGTCCACGTTGTACATCTTCAGGGCGTTTAAAAACTTTCTGTAACAGGTTTCCGATCCGTGCAGATCGGCAACAAACAGTATTTTCAGCATAGCCTATCCTTTGTCTTGGCAGTGGAATGAAAAACATTCCCGGGACCTTTCGGTCCCGGGCGTAAAACCTATTACTCCGGAGGAATCTCCTTGAACGCCATGGTAACGTCGATGCCCTTCTTTTTCTGCACCCCCTTCCAGGCCAGGTACCAGACAATACCGGCGACCCACACCAGGATATAGATCAAGGTCCACCAGGTGTGCATGAAGGCGAAGGCTTCGTTGATGTAATAGGAAATCACCAGGAGAACTACCAGGCCCAGGGCTACAAGACCGGTGAGGGTAGCCACGGGAATCCCCAGGAACTTCCAACCCTTATAGGGCGAAGCGTCCCAGATGTGCCGAACTTTCTTGACGTAAGGGAAGATCATACAGGAAATGGCTGTAACGCCGAAGACCGAAACCAGCTGCATTACCTCCACCGATATGGACCCGAGATACTCCGGGTTCATGGCATACTGGGTGATGGCCAGCTGGGCGGCCACGAACATCACCAGGAGCAGTTTCACCGGCTGGTTGAACCGGGGAGAGATGTCGGTGAACCACCGGGGACCCAGGCGGTCCATTCCCCAGGCAAAGGCGGCCCGGCTCCAGGCGAGGTAAGAGAAGGAAACCCAGAGAAAATCCGCCACGATAAAGGAACCCGCCATAATGATCCCCAGAAGCTTGTTAAAGCCTACCAGCAGGGACGCCAGGTTGATGTAGGTGGCGTCGAAGGGAAAGGCATACCCCTCCAGGCCTTCTTCGGTGATCCAGCTGACGGCGTGAACCCCCTCCCAGCCGAGCATCCTGATATACGCCCCGCCGACCCAGAGAAGGAACACGATACACACCACGGCGTTGAGAATCTGGGCGATGAAGATATTCTTCCGAGGGCTTTTTACCTCGCCGCCGATGAAGGTGATGATGTACCCGTACACGGCGATCCAGCTGATGGGAAGCATCAGCCCCAGGGTGGACTGCCAGTTCCAGGTCTCAGGAATACCGCCCATTTCAACCTTCACCGCCTGAATCGTGGCATTGAAGTCCAGGGAATCGAAGGTCGCCGCCGCTTCGTTCCAGACGCCGACGAATTCTTCGTGACTGGTAGCGGTAATGATAATTCCAGCGATGGTGGCACCGATAAGGGACCAGGTGACGAAGACCTTCTGGACCCTGAAATAGGTTTTCATTCCCCCCATCACCACCAGCAGAGCGAGAATGTTCACCACCGTGGTAATGATATACAATCCCCAGCCGTAGGTGAACCACTCCACCGCCACCGGATCAACACCCAGGCACCCCATCAGGATCGGCAGCCCCACCTCACCGATCCAGGGAGCCAGCACCCAGATCCAGGCGAGCATCACGAACCCGGCGTTACAGAAGCTCACCCCCAGTCCGATAATCGGATGAATGATCCGGGAGTTGTACACGTAGCTCCCGCCGCTTCTCGGCATTGACCCGCCCAGGATTCCCCAGACAAAGGCGAAACCGAAGACCACGAGAACCAGCGTCAACAGGGAAGCAATGGTGAGGTTAGCCCCGGGAAGCCACGCGAACCCCGAGATAGTAAGCCAGATGGAAACAGGAACGGCGTTGTTCATGATACCGAAGTAGGTGGTATCCAGGAGCCCCGCTTCCCTGGTAAGCCCGCTGGCTTTCCGCGCGAAGACCTGACCGCTTTCCGCCATACAGTCCTCCTTGAAGAAACAAATATCCGGCCTGAAGACCGGGAATTCACATTTCAACAGAAGGCATACTCTCAGCTGCGACAGCAGATTGTTTGAAGCAATTATAAGGCATGAACAGGAAAAATCAAAGATTTTTCTTCCAGAGATCCGCCGCTTTTTCAACCCACGAGGAAAAGCCCTCTGGGGACCCGGGGAAGTCCTCGTAATGGCGTTTCAAAACCCCGGAGAGGGAGAGAGATTTCAGCAGCCCCCGAAAAGCCGGAAAGGAAAAGCGGCCGGTCAGGACTCCCCAAAGGAGAACAAGAGCCACCTTCAACGTTCTTCCGAAAGACATGGATACCTCATAGTCGGTGTTCATGGCGGTAAAATCTTTTGTGGAAAAAATAACGTCCTTTCGGAAAAGGTAGGAATTTTCCTTTCGTCCAAGCCCGGCGGCCCCCGGAAGGGTTCCCAGAAGGGCGGCGAATTTGGCTCCCTGACCGCGGAAGTACCGGGTGTTCGCGGGCCAGAGACGTTTTGTATCCACGTAACCGGATTGCTTCAGGGCATCGGAGACCACCTCCGCGGCGACAGACACGGCTTCCCAGGCCGCCGTTATCCCCTCTCCGGAAAAGGGTTTCGTGATACAGGCGCTGTCGCCCAGAACAACAAAGCCGTCCGCTACCAGGGAATAAGGAGGCCGCCTGTAGGGGGTCCGGCCCCGCTCGATATGGGTCAATTCACATTCCGGCAGTTCGATCCGCTCAGCGAACTCGGCATACACCCTTTCAGCCTCGTTAAAGGACCACGGCTGACCGATGCCGATAATGATACCGTCGGGGTCCGCCTGGGGGGCAATCCAGGTTTTGTAGCAGGTCCAGCCCCGGGGAAGGAGGACCCGGTCCCTTTCGGGGTTTTTCAGCCTTCCGTAACGAAGAACCACGTAGAACGAATCTTCAGGCGAGGCGGGGTCGGTCTCCATGCCGTAGTCTTCCGGAAGAGCCCTTCGTCCGACCGCTCCGATACCCGAACAGTCGGCTGCCAGGCGCGTCCGAAGGACCCGTTCACCTTCTCCGGTCCTGCAACGAACCCCGGATATTCTGCCGGCATCGTCGAATTCAAAACCGGTAAAGCTTGTTTCATACTGAAAATCCACGCCGGCTTCTTTAGCCCAGGCATGCAGACGATGGAGAAAAGGGGTAAGCCTGGAAGCCAGAAAGGGATAGTTGGTATCTTTCGGGTACAGCCCTTCCGGGGAAAGGCTGACGCTTTTCTCCATTATCCGGATAAAATCGGGATCTCCCGGTTCCGGCCGTGGAACACTGTATCGTTCAAACTTGTCCAGGTCGATATGAAAGACGTCCAGGCGTTTTCCCACATCCTCATACCGGTCCTTTTCAACAACCAGAACGGAGTGTCCGGCTTCAGCCAGCCGTCGAGCGAAATAACTCCCGGCGGTACCGCCGCCGATAACGACCGTATCGTACTCCGGCTTCATCCCTGCCGCCTCCGTACTTTCCAAACCCCCAGGAGAGGAAGGAGGGAAAGGAAAGTAACCACCGCCGAGACCTGAAACAACAATCCTCCGGGGACCATCTGATGCCGGCCGTCGATGAGCAGGGCTTTTCCGAAATTCGTTACCAGGGGTGTTCCTATGGCAGGACCGATAACCATGGGAAGACAGACAAAAAAGATCAGGCGGATTCCCTCATACTGCCCCCGCCGATCATCAGGATAGAGATTCTTCACCCAGGCGGTCAGAGTCTGCAGCACCAACACATATCCCGTTCCCGCTCCCAGGGTGCCGAGGATAAGCAGAGGAATTTGGGATCCTTCGGCAAAGGAAATAATGAAGAGCCCGATTAAATTGACCACCACCGCTAAGATTATGATAATACTTCCCTTTCCCCGATCGATGAAGCGAGCGGCGGGAATGGTAAAAACAACGGCAAGCCCCAAACCGGCTCCGGTGATGATACCGGCCAATCCGAGCCCCAGGCCCAGGGTGTGTTCAAAATAGGGCATGATAAAAGGAAAATACACATTAAAACCAATAAAATAAGTCACCATAACGATGAATACCCAGAAGAGCTCACGGTTTTTCATAAACTCTTTTAAGCGGAAGGCTTCGGCAAACTGAATCCAGTATCCCTTTCCCTCTTTCGCGGGTTTCAGCGCCGGACCTTCACGGACAGCGCACAGGCTGAAGATACCTACCAGCATGGCGATGATACCAATCACGATAAAAAAGGGGAAATAGCCGATCCCGGAAAAAGGAGACCCCTTTATACCGTCCACGACAATTCCGAAACCCGCGGTTCCGACAATGGTTGCTATAACCGGCATCACCGCCAGGGCTCCGCCCAGACGCCCCCTGTTGTGAACCGTGGTGATATCGGTGGTCCAGGCGTTGAACCCCGCGTCGTTTCCCACGGAACCGCAGAAACTCATAAACACGTCGGTGATAATCAAAGCGGCCCCGATGTACATCACCGGAAGAAACCGGGTCGCTCCGAAACCGATGGTAAAAATCCCCCAGAGAATGTATCCGAAGCCGATAAAGGGTCTTCTTTTACCGATCCTGTCGCTCCAGGTGCCGATAAGCAGAGTGGATATGGTGGTGGCCGTGGCGCTGGCCGCCACCATCCACTGGATGATGATTTCAGCGTTTTTGTCCGCTACCCGATACACGAAGGTGTTAAAGAGTGAATTTTCGACGTTCCATACCAGCTGTCCGATCATTCCGATGATCCAGATAAGGGTCCAGTTTCGGGCTCCGATTCTCTCCGTTCCTTCCATGATGTTCTCCTTCCAGCATTGATACTATCCTAAACAGGCCGGTACGTACAGAAAAATTGGTGATTTCTTGACCCCGGACACCTGGGGCTTTATTATATTCTTACTATCCTCCACCTTCACCAAAAGGAGGCTCCGGTGATCTCGAAAAGATTTCTTACGGCTTTTTTCATACTCCTCCTGCTGCCGGCAGCCCTTTATTCCCAGGAAATAAAACTGGGAACCACCATACCTCCCGGCAGTCCGTGGGATTACGCTCTTCAGGAGCTGTCGAACCGATGGAGTGATCTTTCCGGGGGAAGATACCGCTTAAGGCCCTATATGGGGGGTATAGCCGGAACGGAAGAGGATATGATCCGGAAGACCCGGATCGGCCATCTGCAGGCTGTGGTCCTTACCGGCAGCGGCTTGTCCGATATCTCTTCAGATACCCTGGCCCTCTCCCTGCCCCTCTTCATACAGAGCGAAGAAGAACTGTCCTATCTCCTTGAAAAAATGAATTCCCGGTTGAACGCTCTCTTGGAGGAAAAGGGGTTTACGGTCATCGCCTGGCAGCGGGCCGGGTGGCTGCGTATTTTCTCCAAACACCCGGCGGCTACCCCCGCGGATCTGCGGACCCATAAACTCGCCCTGCCGATAGAAAACAACACCTTTCAACAGATCTGGCGTTCCATGGGGTTCAACATCGTATCCCTCTCGAGCAATGATTTCCTTACCGGCCTGCAGACCGGGATGGTGGACGCCATCGTCAGCGCTCCCCTCATGGCGGCGGCCTACCAATGGTTCCCCCTGGCGCCGAACATGATGGATGTCGCTTTCGCGCCCCTGCTGGGAGCCCTGTTGATAGATACCCGGGTGTGGAACCGGATACCCGCCGACCTTCGGGCGGAAATGCTTCAGGCTGCCCAGGAGATCCTCACCCCGGTGGAGGAGCAGATTATGGCGCTGGAAGCCGAAGCAGTGGCTCTCATGCGCGGCATGAATGTGCGGGTGGTTCCCGTGCCGGAGCCGGTGATGCGGGAATGGAGAGACGTAAGTTCCCGGGGGTACCATAGTATCATCGGAACAACCGTTTCACGGGAGCTTTACTCGGAGATGGAAGCCCTTCTGACGGAATTCAGGCAGTCTAAGGAAAGATAAACCGTCCTTTCAGCTTCACGGTTTCCAGGCCGCCGGCGGGGGACAGTACCTAAGCGAAACCTCCTTATTGCATCAAGCGCCGGAAATCTATACAGTGTCGTTTCATGAAGACGAAACGAATCGCGGTTCTTCCGGGCGACGGTATCGGTCCGGAGGTGATGGAACAGGCTTGCCGGCTCTTGGACAGAGCCTGTGAGGAATACGGAATACAAACGGAAAAGACCTTCGCCGACGTGGGGGGCGCGGCCATCGATTCCCAGGGAAAAGCCCTCCCGGAGGAGACCTTACGAGCCTGCGAAGAGGCCGACGCCGTGCTTTTCGGCTCCGTGGGCGGCCCGAAGTGGGAGCATCTGCCCCCGGCCGAGCAGCCCGAGCGGGCGGCCCTGCTGCCTCTGCGCAAACATTTCAAACTCTACGCCAATCTTCGGCCGGCTTTGATCTTTCCCCAGCTCGTATCGGCGTCGCCCCTGAAAGACTCTATTATAGGCGACGGCCTGGATATCCTGGTGGTCCGGGAGCTAACCGGCGGGATTTATTTCGGTGAGCCCAAGGGTATGACCGACGACCGGGGTTTCGACACCATGGTGTACACCCGGGAAGAGATCCGCCGAATCGCCGTGACGGCTTTTGAAACGGCGAAAAAGCGGCGGAACAAGGTTACGTCGGTGGACAAGGCCAATGTCCTCAATACCATGGTCCTCTGGCGGAAAGTGGTCAAGGAAGTGGCTGAAGGCTACCCGGAGGTGGAGCTGCAGCACCTCTATGTGGATAACGCCGCCATGCAGCTGGTAAAAAATCCGAGGCAGTTCGACGTGCTCCTTTGCGGCAATATGTTTGGGGATATTATCTCCGACGAAGCGGCCATGATCACCGGTTCCATGGGGATGCTGCCCAGTGCTTCACTAGGCCAGGGATCTTTCGGCCTGTACGAGCCCGCCGGGGGCAGCGCCCCGGATATCGCGGGAAAAGGCATAGCCAACCCGATCGCCCAGATTCTGTCGGCGGCCATGCTGCTGACCTACAGTTTCGGTATCCCCGAGGCTTACGGCCGAACCATGAAGGCTGTGGAAAGGGTTCTGGCTGAAGGGTACAGAACTCAAGACATTATGTCCGAAGGAATGAAGCAGGTCGGCACCGCCGAAATGGGCGAAAAGATTCTACAGGCCTGGGGCGAGGCGGGATAGTTCCTATCCCCGCCGGCGGAGTTCGGTAAAGACCTCGCTTAAAGAAATCCCTGCGTCCTCCAGAAAGACCAGCAGGTGGTACAGCAGATCCGCCGCTTCGTAGGTGATATCCTTCGTGCCTTTAGCCAGGATCAGTTCCACCGCCTCTTCACCGAGTTTTTTCTTTATCTTGTCGGTTCCCGAAGCGAACAGGTGGGTGGTATAGGAGCCCTCCGGCATGTCCTTCCGTCGTTGGGCAATAACGGTGGCCAGGGCTTCCAGCACCCCCGAGGCGACTCCCGGCGCCGGAGGGGCTTCGGAAGGGTCGCCGGCCGGGGCCGTATCGGAAGAAACCCCGGCATCGAACCACTCCTTTCCCGCGTGAAGGAACGTCATGGTTCCCGGCACATCCAGGGGCAGCACCCTTCCCGTTTCGCCGTGGACATGCCACAGCCTGCCGCTTTCCAGGCTCTTGGTATAGGCCTTGTGATTCATCCGGAACAGTCCCAGCACCCGGCCGGCGGGACCGGTGACAATCAGGGGAAGGGTCTCCTTATCCTCTACCATATCCGTGCCTCCTCTTCCTTATCCTGACAATACTGCAAGGCTTCTTCCAGGGACAGTTTACCCTCGTACAGAGCCTTTCCGGTTATTACCCCGGCTATACCTTCGTTGCGTCTTTCATATACGGCTTTCAGGTGTTCCAGGAACCCTATTCCCCCGGAAAGGATCACCGGCAGGGCGGAGACCCGGGCGATGCCCAGGGTTCCTTCAATATCCGGGCCGGCGAGGGTGCCGTCCCGCTGTATGTCGGTATAGATGATCGCCGTGGCCCCGGCTTCCGCCGCGGCAAGGGCGAGAGCTTCGGCGCTTTTTCCCGAACCTTCCGTCCAGCCGGAAGTTTTGGCCTCTCCCCCACAAGCGTCCAGGCCGGCGATAAACTTCCGGCCGTAGAGATCTGTCCAGCGGCTCAGAATATCGGGGTCTCGGACAAACACCGTGCCCAGGATAAGGCGGTCTACCCCCAGATCAAGCAATTCTTTCACGTCATCCTCGGTTCTGATACCGCCGCCGACCTCCAGCACCGCAGACACCCGCTTGCGCAGACCGGCAATAACCGCCCGGTTATTGCCGCTGCCCCGGGCGGCGTCCAGATCGACCAGGTGTATTCTCACGGCCCCGGAGCGCTGAAAGGAAACCGCCTGCTCCACAGGATCGGCGTGGTACACCGCCCGATCGGCAAAATCTCCCCTTCTGAGCCGGACGCATCGACCTTCGATAATATCAATGGCTGGAATAACTACCATACCCGCACCTAAAGAATCAGTTCAGGATCGGGATCGATATCCTCATCCTCTAAAAAATCAAAAAGGTTTTCATCGATATAGAGAGGTTCCTTCCGTTCCTTCTGAAAGTACATGTCCTGATCCGTCTTAGCCAGCAGGCCGTTTACATCCAATTCACCTTCGGCGTCGGTGGTGCTGACTCCGACGCTGGCCGAAAAACGGTACCGCTCCCGGGACTGCTCCCTTTCTGCTATCTCCTTCACAATTCTCTCCCGCACTCCTTCAGCCGCCTCGGCGTCCGTGTCGGGCATGATAACGGCAAATTCGTCCCCCCCGTACCGAACCACGTAATCGATCTTCCGGACATTGCGGAACAACGTATCGGCGCAGACCTTCAGCACTTCATCCCCGTGCAGATGTCCGTAGATATCGTTGATTTTCTTAAAATCATCGATATCCAGCATCAGGATCGACAGGGGTATTTTTCGACGCCGGCTCCGCTCCATTTCCCGGGAAAGGATAATATCCATGCTCCGCCGGTTGAGACAACCGGTCAGGTGGTCCTGTCGGGATATTTTGCGGATAGCCCGGATATAATATTCCTTCTCGATGGCGATAGCGGCGAAATCGGCGATGGTGGATAAAACCTTCAATTCAAAGGGTGTAAAGGCCTGGCCGTTGAGTTTATTAATCAGTTCAATCACCCCGAGAACCTTGTCACCGGTTTTCAAGGGGACCCCGATAATCGAGCTGGTGGTAAACCCCGTTATCCTGTCGATCCGGTCATTGAAGCGTTTATCCTTTGAAACATCCTCGATAATAACCGACTGCCCGGTCCGGGCTATCCACCCGGAAATACCCTCTTGGGTAGAAATCCTGGTTTCCCGGAGAACGTCCGCCGCCTCGCCGACGACGACCTTGAACACCAGTTCATCGGCCCGGGGGTCTTTCAGCAGAAGAGACCAGTTCAAGGGGCAGAAGATCTTTCCGATCTGCTCCATTATCCGGTTCAGGATATCGGAAAGCCCTTTGGCCGATACGATAGCTTTGCCGACATCGACGAAAAAGGAAAGATGAACATACTCTTCAATATTTCCCTTTACATCAGCCTTGTTTTCCACTACCGGCTCCTTGACATTGAAAGATACAAAACGATAAACAGCCGGGGCGGAAAAGTCAATGACCGACAGTTCAAGTTAATCCCGGGGGGTTCCTTGCCTCAAGGCGATGATCATATCGAGAATGGTTCTGCACGCGACGGTTGATCCGTCGACCTCCACCACCCAGAAGGTTTGTTCCTCCGCGGACCTTTCCACACGAACCGTGGGCCGACCGATTCCCGCGAGAACGGAATACCCCTCCCGTTCCAGGGAACGGCGGGTCCAGAGGGCTTCGATTCCCTCACCGGAGAGGTAAACCGGTTTGCCATGGCCCTCATGCAGGACAAACTGACCGTCGGCGGGGTTGAATACCAGGCCATGGCCGGAAAAAGTGTGTTCCAAGGTTCCGTTCAGCACCAGGTCTTCCGGGGCTCCCGCGGACAGGCCGGCTTCGGACATGAGCCATAACCGGTCGGCGGTTTTTAAGGCCAGATCAAGGTCATGGGTGGAAAGAAGAATGGCGATACCCTTTTCCCGGGTCAATTTTTTCAAAATTCCCACAATCTCCACCCGCCTGGGCAGATCGAGGAAAGCCGTCGGTTCGTCCAGGACTAAAACGGTGGGCTCCTGGGCAAGAGCCCGGGCCAGCATGACCTTCTGCCTTTCTCCGTCGGAAAGCTCGGAAACACAGCGGTGAGCCAAAGGAAGGGTGTCGGTCATCCTCAAGGCTTCCTCCACCACCTCCCGGTCCCGTTTCCCCAGGGCTCCCCGCCAGGGGGTGTGGGGGTATCTTCCCAAACCGACCAGGGAAAAGACCCTTAACGACCCCGCCTGAACCCGCTGGGTCAGCACCACGCTCAGTTCAACCGCCCTCTCCTGGGTGCTGAACTCCCGGATGTCCCGGTTCCGGAGAAACACTTTTCCCCGCTGTGCCGGCTGAAGACCGCAAAGAGTTCTCAGGAGGGTTGATTTTCCGATGCCATTGGGCCCGATAAGGGCGACCATTTCCCCCAGGGAAAGCGTGCAGGAAATACCCGCCATAACCTCTCTTTGAACCTTCGGTCCCCTTTGGTAGCCGACAGTCAGCTCTTCAGCCCTCAGAACAGCGGCGCCGTCCATCAGAAATCCTCCCGAAGGCCGCGTTCTTTCAGGATAACCCAGATGAGCACCGGGGCTCCCAGCAGGGACGTCACGGCGTTCAACGGAAGAACCATCCGCGTTCCCGGCAGGTGGGACAGAAAGTCCGCCGCCAGAGCCACGGCGGCACCTAGAAAAACGGTGGCCGGAAGAATAATCCGATGCTCCGAGGCCCGGAAGATCCCCCGGGCCAGATGCGGCACGGCAATACCGAGGAACGTAACCGGACCGCAGTAGGCGGTGACGGTTCCGGAGAGAAGGGCCGTGAAAAAAATGATGATTCTTCTGTTCCGCCGCACTTCCAGCCCCATGCTCTCGGCATAGACGCTCCCTAAAAGCAGGGCGTCCAGAGGTTTGGTGAAGAGGGTCGATGAAACCAGGCTGAAAAGGATCACGGGGAGGAAGACCTTCAGGTCCCGGGGAGAAACCCCGCCGAAACTTCCGAAGGACCAGGAGACATAACTCTGCACCCGCTCGGCTACGCTGAAGTGCATAAGGATGCTCACCACCGCGTTGGCGGCATATCCGAACATGATCCCCAGAATGAGAAGGGTCATCATATTATCCACCCGCCGGGAAACAAACAGAATCAACAGGAGAACCATGAACGACCCTGCCACGGCAGCGGTGGTTATTCCAAGCCGGGCGAGGAGGGATAATCCCCCGGTAAAAACCAGCGAGCCGGTGTTGGCCCCCACGGCCAGTACCACCAGGGCAACACCCAGGCTCGCCCCGGCGTTCAGCCCCAGGACCGACGGACCCGCCAGGGGGTTCCGGAAAAGGGTTTGCATAAACAGACCGCTCACCCCCAGGGCGGCTCCCGCTAAAAGAGCGGTTAGCGCCCGGGGCAGCCGGAAATCGAAAAGAATACGCCCGTAG
>JAFGDJ010000157.1 GCA_016932135.1 Spirochaetales bacterium
AAACGCTTTGACAGCTCATCGTTCTTTTCGTACAATATCTTCAAGTAAAGGAGACCATACCGTGAAAATCTACGACCTCAGAAGTGACACCATTACCTGTCCCGGCAGAGAAATGCGCAAAGCCATGTACCGTGCCGAGGTGGGGGACGACGTCTACGGCGAAGACCCTTCGGTGAACGAACTGCAGCGACAGGGGGCTAAAATAACGGGGAAGAGGGACGCCCTCTTCGTGCCTTCCGGATCCATGGGAAACCTCATCGCTCTCTACGTGAACGGCGGCAGGGGAAACGAGGTGTTAACCCATGAAAAAAGTCACATTCTGCATTACGAACTCAATTCCGCCGCGTCCATTGCCGGCGTCGCTCTGGTGCCGGTAAAGGGTGAACGGGGTATTCTGACACCGGAAAACCTGGCCAAACACCTGCGGCCGGATATCTACTACATGCCCAGGGTTACCATGGTGGAAATCGAAAACACCCACAACCGGGAAAGCGGGAGTTGTTATTCCCTGCAAGACCTGAAGGGGGTATGGGATTTCGCGAAAAAATACAGTCTTCTCGTGCACATGGACGGCGCCCGGGTTTTCAACGCCGCCCTAGCCTCGGACCTCTCGGTGCGGAAGATCTGTTCCTTCACCGACACGGTGACCTTCTGCCTCTCCAAGGGCTTAGGAGCCCCGGTGGGGAGTCTTCTCTGCGGAAGCAAGGACTTCATCGAAGAAGCCCGGCGGGTCAGGAAACTCCTGGGCGGGGGTATGCGGCAGGCGGGCATCCTGGCCGCCGCGGGTCTCTGGGCCCTGGAACACAACGTGGAACGCCTTGAAGAGGACCACCAGAACGCCCGGACCCTGGCCAAGGCTCTTATTGAGGCACCCTGGGTTCAACTGGACCTGGACCGGGTGGAGACAAACATCATCATCTTCAACACCGCCGGGTACAGGGCGGACGCGGTGGTCCAAGCCTTGAAGAAGCGGGGAGTTCTCTGCAACACCACAGGGGATTATTCCATCCGGATGGTCACCTCCCTGGCGGTAACGGGTGAAGAAATCAACGACGTCTGTCGGATTATCCGGGAACTGAAACCCTGATGAAAAGCGGCCTGAGGGAAACCGTTACGGTGATCGGAGCCATCCACCTGGATATCAAAGGGGTATCCGAAGGGGATCTCCTGGCCGGAACGTCCAACCCCGGGCTGATTGAGGTATCCCCCGGCGGCGTGGGAAGAAACATCGCTGAAAACTTATCCCGGCTGGGGGTTGGGGTGACCCTTCTGGGCGCCTTAGGGGACGACAGCTTCGGCCGGTACGTCGAGGAGCTGACAAAACAGGCCGGGGTGGATATTTCGCAGCTTCAACGGACGGCAAAGGCCGCCACCGGGGTGTATCTTTCCCTGACGGATCATGAACACCGGGCCTTCTGTGCCCTTTCGGACACCCGGACCGCCGAGCTGGTAACCCCGGCGTATATCCGCGGCCACGAAAGCCTTCTAGCCGGCAGCGCCTTTGTCATTCTGGACACCAACCTGCCGGAAGAAACCCTGGAAGAGGCTGCCCGGATAGCGGAGAGGCACGGTGTTCCGGTGGTGATTGAGCCTGTGTCGGTGAAAAAGGCGGCCAGGCTGAAAAAGCTGAAGATAACCGCGGCCTGCCTGACCCCCAACGCCCTGGAGTACCGATCCCTCACCGGCGGTGACCCGGACATCCATAAGCCCGGCGCCCTTCCCTGGGTAAAGAGGGTCTATGTGACCCTGGGGGACCAGGGGGTCCTGGCCCTCGGGCACACCCTTGAGGAAAACCGTCTGTACGCCTCCATTCCGACGGAGGTAACGGACGAGAACGGCGCCGGGGACGCCTTTACCGCCGGCCTGGTGGCCGGCCTGGTATGGGGATACTCCGAAGAGAAAGCGGTAAAAACGGGTATCGGCGCCGCGGTTGTGACCCTGCGTTCCCCCCGAACGGTATCGGAGGAGCTTTCCATGGAAACCCTGGAGAGGGTTCTGAACAAGGAGAAACCAGTATGAACAGATTTATCCAATATTCCCCGGAAGCTGCGGAAGGGCTGCGGAAGGGAAAACCCCTGGTGGCCCTGGAATCCACCATCATATCCCACGGTATGCCCTATCCTCAGAACCTGGAAACCGCCCGGGAAGTGGAACAAACCGTACGGGATAACGGCGCGGTACCGGCCACCATCGCCATACGAAAGGGAAAGATTCTCATCGGTATGACCGACGACGACCTGAAGTTTTTTTCTCAGGCCGGGGACATAGCCAAGGCCAGCAGAAGGGACTTTGCCCCCCTTCTGGCCAGGGAAAAGGACGCCGCCGTGACCGTGGCGGCCACTATGATCTGCGCTCATTACGCGGGAATCGAGGTCTTTGCCACCGGCGGCGTGGGCGGGGTTCACCGGGGGGCGGAAGCCACCTGGGATGTGTCCGCCGATCTGGATGAACTGGCCCATACCGCGGTCATGGTGGTCTGCGCCGGGGTGAAATCGATCCTGGATATTCCCAAGACTCTGGAATACCTGGAAACCCGGGGGGTACCGGTGCTTACCGTGGGAACCGACGAGTTTCCATCTTTTTATTCACGGGAAAGCGGGTGTTTCACCGAATACCGGGTGGACTCTCCCGAGGAGATAGCCTGTATCTGGCGCCGTCAGCGGCAGTTGGGTTTCCCGGCGGGGATCCTGGTGGCGAATCCCATCCCGCGGGAACACGCCATGAATTCCCGGGAAATTGAAAAGGCTATCAAAGATGCTCTGGTAAAAGCGAAAAAAGAGGGGATCACGGGAAAAGCCGTAACCCCCTTTCTCCTGGGAGAAATTGTCCGCCTTACCGGAGGCGAAAGTTTAAGCGCCAACATCGCCCTGGTGAAAAACAACGCCGCCTTGGCCGCCGGAATAGCCTCGACGCTGATCAAGGGCGCCGTAAAACCCGCTTAAAGAGCCCGGTTCATCACCCGGTTGATCCTGCCGACGAATTCGGCGGGCTTTTTCGGTTCAATACCCTCCAGCAGGTAGGCCTGTTCCAGGAGGAGCTCCGTGGCATCCTTCAGCAGCTCTTCGTCCTTGGTGTCTTTCAGTTTCCGGATAATATCGCTTTCCGGGTTGACCTCCAGAATAGGCACAAATTCGGGCATATCCTTCTGCCCTAAGGCTTTGAGCATCTGCTGAAGCTTCACCGTGGGGTCGTTCTCGTCGGCCACGATACAGGAGGGAGCCTCGGTCAACCGGACCCCGGCCACCACCTTCTTTACCTTCTCCCCCAGAATATCCTTCATTTTATCCAGCAGAGGCTGAATATCCTTTTCTTTTTTCTTGTCCTCATCGGTCTTCAGATCCTCATCGGTGCCCGAGCGGTTGATGGCCTTGAGCTCGAAATCCTTGTACTTTCCGATGGACGGAACAACGATTTCGTCGATTTCGTCATCCATGATAAGGACTTCATAACCTTTCTTTTTATAGGATTGTAGAAGGGGAGCGTTGCGCAGGGTGTCCTCGTCGGCTCCCGCGATGTAGTAGACGGCCTTCTGATCCTCTTTCATGCGTTCGGCGTAGGCCGCCAGGCCGGTAAAGCCCTCGACCTCCGATGATTTGAATCGAATAAGTTCCAGCAGCGTTTCCCGGTTGGCAAAATCGGCGTAGAGCCCCTCCTTCAAGGGCCGGTTGTACTGGGTGATGAACTCGGTGTACTTCTCCGGGTTGGTTTCCGAAAGGCTCTTCAGTTCGGACAACACCTTTTTCACCGAAGCGCTCCGGATGCCGGCAAGAATCCTGTTCTGCTGAAGGATTTCCCGGCTGACGTTCAGGGGCAGGTCCTCCGAATCGATGATACCTCGTAAAAAACGAAGGTACACCGGCATCAGTTCCTTGGCGTCGTCGGTAATAAACACCCGTTTGATGTAGAGTTTCACCCCCGGGCGGTAATCCGCCTGATAGAGGTCGAAAGGAGCGGTCTTGGGCACATAGAAAAGGGTGGTGTATTCCTGGGTGCCTTCCGCCTTGGTGTGCATGTACAACAGGGGGTCCTCAGTGTCGTGGCCGATGGTCTTGTAGAATTCGTTGTAGTCCGCATCGGTCAGATCGCTTTTGTTTCGCCGCCACAAGGCCCCCGCGGAGTTGATCTGCTCCACCTTGTGCTCTTTCCCCGTTTCCTTGCCGTCTTTATCCCAGGTTGCCTGGTCATAGGCTAAGAAAATGGGAAAAGCGATATGGTCGGAATATTTTTTAATTACATCTTCGATTTTCCATCGGGAAGCGTATTCCTTGCCGTCTTCGTTGAGAAAAAGGGTCACCGTGGTACCGAAACTGTCCCGCTGGGTTTCGCTGACGGTGTAACCGTTTTTACCGTCACTTTCCCACTTCCAGGCCTGTTCTTCCCCGGCTCGCCGGGTGACGACCTCTACCCTTTCGGCCGCCATAAAGGAAGAATAAAACCCCACACCGAACCGGCCGATGAGGCCGGAATCCTTCCTGGCGTCTCCGGAAAGACTGCTTAAAAAATTCTTGGTTCCCGAGCGGGCGATGGTTCCCAGGTTTTCCTCCAGTTCCTTTTCGTTCATCCCGATACCGTTGTCGGCCACGGAAAGGGTTTTCTGCCCGTCCTCGTCGAAGGTAATGTCGATTCTCGGGTCAAAATGCAGCTTTTTATAACCTTCATCCGTCAGGGTAAGGTATTTCAGCTTGTCCAGGGCGTCGGAGGAATTGGAAATAAGCTCCCGCAAGAAGATTTCCCGGTGGGAATAGAGGGAGTGGATAATCAGCTCAAGAAGCTGATTGACCTCGGTTTTGAATTTATGCTTTGACATGGCTGTCTCCTGGAAAATTGATTTGCAGATGTAGTCTTTGTTAGTGTAAATATACAAAAGAAGGTTGAAAGGGAAAAGGAAAATCCCACCTCTCATGATTTCCAGCACCCCCATCACATCCTTGCCAAATTGCGGCCTTTCATGTATAGTACTGAGGCACCATGGACGACGAAGATCCTTTACCACAACCCTATTCTCTTATTAAGGACAGTTAAGCCATGACTCTGCAGATAGTGTTGCTGTTTGTACTGTTGAGTCTTTCAGGCTTTTTTTCCTCCGCCGAGACAGCCTTTACCTCCCTCTCGATTATTCAGTTGAAACATCTGGAGAAGGAGAAAGGAAAGCGCGGACAGATCGTCAAAACTCTCTCGGAAAAACCCGACACCCTGATAACCACCATTCTTATCGGAAACAACCTGGTCAATATCGCCGCCTCAGCCATCAGCACCCAGCTGACCATCGAGCTTTTCGGCAGCCCTTTCATCGGTATCATGACGGGAATCCTCACCCTGGTGATCCTTATTTTTTCCGAGGTAACTCCCAAACAGATAGCCTTACGAAAAAACGAAGCCCTGGCCTTAAAATCCGCCTGGGCGATCTACCTCCTTTCACTTCTGCTGAAACCAATAATACTATTCGTTACCTTTACCACTTCTCTGATTACCCGGTTTTTTACCGGTGACCGGCGCCATCATATATCCCTGGAAGGAATTCTCCACCTGGTCCGGATGGGGGAAGACCAGGGGGTGGTGGAAGACTACGAAACGGAACTGGTAAAGAGCGTGTTCCGCTTAAACGATGTTCCCATTCAGGCCATCATGACCCACCGAACCGAGGTCTTCAGTCTGGAAAAAAATCAGAAAATCAAGGACGTGATGGAACTGATCAGTAAACGGGGCTATACCCGGATTCCGGTGTATGAACAAGACCCGGAAAATATCGTCGGGGTCGTTCTGGAATACGACATCATCAAGGCCGCCCTGGCGGGGAAGGAAGATTCTCAGATCAAGGACATCATGCTGAAACCCTTTTTCGTGGCGGCCAATAAAAAACTCAACGTTCTCTTCAGGGAATTCAAGAATGAAAAACTGAACATTGCCGTCGTTCTGGATGAATACGGAGGCCTGGCGGGCATTGTCACCCGGGAGGATATCATCGAAGAGCTCCTGGGAGAATTGTACGACGAAAACGAGGAACGGGGACATGAGAAGATAACAGCGGTGGGTGAAGAAAGCTATCGGATTATGGGCGACACCTCGGTGCACCAGGCCAACGACACGTTAGACATCCATCTTCCTTCGGGAAAATACGCTCAGACGGTGGCGGGGTATATCGTGGAAACCCTCGGGCGCATTCCCACTGCAGGGGAAAGCATCACCGTACCGGGGGCGGAATTGAAAGTGGAAAAAGTCCTTCGACACCGCATCATGTCGGTTCTCTGCACGTTAAAGAATCGGGAAGACCGGGAAACCTAAGGCTTTCCATCATAGCGTACTCTTCCGCTTGATATGAAAGGGTAAACCTGTTATGAATGAGAAAACCCATCCAGGAGCACTGTTATGCATCTTGTATGTCTTGATCTCGAAGGGGTACTGGTTCCGGAAATCTGGATCAACGTAGCCCTGGCCACAGGTATTGAGGAACTGAAACTCACCACCCGGGATATCTCCGATTACGATGTGCTGATGAAAAAGCGTATCGGCATTCTGGACCGGCACAATCTCAAGCTGAAGGATATTCAAAGGGTCATCGGAGGCATGGACCCCCTGGAGGGGGCCAAGGAATTCCTGAATGAACTCAGGTCCCTGACCCAGGTGGTTATTCTTTCGGACACCTTCGACCAGTTCGCCCGCCCCTTGATGGAAAAGCTTCAATGGCCCACCCTGTTCTGTAACACCCTGATTATCGACGGGTCCGGTGCCATTGCAGACTACCGTCTGCGCCAGAAAGACGGAAAACGAAAAGCCGTGGAAGCCTTTAAAACCATCGGGCTTTCGGTTATCGCGTCGGGGGATTCCTACAACGACATCACCATGCTCAAAACCGCCGACGCGGGAGTTCTCTTCCGCCCTCCGGAAAACGTGAAAGCCGAATTCCCCGAACTGCCGGCGGTGGAAACCTACGGGGACCTGCTGAAGGAAATACAAAAACACCTGTAATCCGGCGGCGGCTTTAAATACACCGGGAAAACCTTGAAAAACCTTCCCGCTTTGACCATAGTAAAGCTATGAGAAAGTATTTTCTTCTTTCGGCTCTGATCTTTTTCTGTTTCACTGCCCCGAGCTGTGAATTCAGGAAACCTCCCCCGGTGGGAGAGCTGAAAAGTCATATTCAGGATATCTGTGAAATTCCCGGGTACGAACATGTCTATCGAGACATCATCTATATCGACCGAAAAACCAGCTTTCTAGCCATCCCCGTAGTGGACACCCGGGTTCTCTTTGCCGTGGATATCCGGATCCAGGCCGGTATCGACCTTTCCGCCGGCTTCGAGGTGGAACAACTCTCCCGGAACGCGGTGAAGGTATCACTCCCTCCTGCGGGTATCCTGCTGGCCGACGCGGATGAGGACTCCATCGAACAGTACTTCATCAAGGAATACGGAGACCAGGTTTCCCGGCTGGATTATTATGATGAGATCGAGCGCAAGAAGGGGGAACTCATCGATGACGCCATTCGGCGGGGAATTCTGGACAAAGCGGAAGAAAATGTCAGGAAGATCATCGAAAATTTTTTACAGCTTTCCGGCTACACCACCGTTGTTTTTGAGGAATTCCGCCCCCCGGAGGCCTCCCGTGGCTAGAAAAAAGACCTTCCGGCTGCCGGGATCACTAACGGTTCTTCTCATTCTCGGTCTATTGGCCCTCATCTTTCTGCTGGTCGCCGATCCGCTGTTTCAACTCGATTTCGGTCTGATCAGAACCGACAGCACCGCCTCCTCCGCAGCGGTGTTGACCGAGGTAAAAGACGTCTTTGCCCTTCATACCGTGGAGTATATCCATAAATCGGTATTTCCCCACGACTTCATTCCCCAGGGGCTGCTCTGGGAGCCTTTGCTGCGGAAGCGTCGGGACGGTGTCCGGCTTACCGACGAAGACAGATTAAACCTGGAAGTCTACGATCTGTGCGGCCGCCTGGGCCTTTCCCCCTACCGGGGAGGATTCGACTTTGTCGTGGTGACCAGTATCGTCAAGGGAGGTTTCGACCTTAGCGGTACTGTATATGAGAATCCTCAACTTTACGGAGACAATACGCAACAGGCCCTTCGGCTTCAGGAAGACGGAACCCTGGTACTGGTGATGCCCCCGTCAACCATCCTGGACGTCATTATCGAAGACAGCTCCAGCGCCACCTATCCCTACCCGGATATGCAGATCGAACCGGAACAATGGCGGCTTCTGACATCTTTTATCCGGCGGAGAATTTCTTCCAGGGTTTTACAAGAGGGCATTCTCGATGCGGCACGGCTTCGGGGTGAAGCGGTTATCCGCCGCCTCTTACAGGAAGCCGGGTTTCCAAAGGTTGTTTTTACTTCTTTTTAGTCTTTTAGGCGGCCGGCGGCGATCTTTTTTAAGCGCTGAAAGGCCTGGTCAACTTCATGAATGAATTCCGGACAGCTTTCCAGGTCTCCATCCCGGGCGGCGTGTTCCAGTTTTTCCGCTTTTTTCCCGATTTCCTGGGCCTGCAGGTTATAACCGCTTCCTTTAATGGAGTGAGCCTCCATCCGCAGGGTCTCCAGGTCCTTTTTCTCCAGGGCCTGCCGTAAAAGGACCAGCTGGTTTTCCACTTTATCGAGATAGGAGGCCAGGACCTTCTTTACGACTCCTTCATTTCCCATAAAGGTATTCACCGCTTCATCATAGTCGAAAACCACCATATCCTCGGGGATCGATTCAAGTTCAGCAATCTCGTCTACCGGAGCTTCCCCCTTCTCCCCGGTCCAGCGGTCCAATACCGGCAAGATATCCTGCTTTTTAAACGGTTTGGTGAGAAAATCATTCATTCCCACCTCAAAACATTTCTCCCGCTCCCCTTTAATGGCGCTGGCGGTCACCGCGATAATAGGAGTCTTTATCCCCAAATTCCGTATCGCCGTGGAAGCCTCATAGCCGTTCATTTCGGGCATCTGTACATCCATGAAAATAACCTGGTAGCTGTCCTGCTTTACGGCTTCCAGGGCTTCCTTTCCGTTGGAAGCCACCTCCACGGTATACCCCTCGTGCTCAAGAATCGTTTTAAACAGCATTTGATTGACCTGGTGATCTTCCGCCACCAGAACCCGCCCTTTCACCGGGGAAGCCGCGGCTGAGACCTCTTCTTCAATTTCCTCCAGCTCTTCCACGGCTTCCAGGTCCATGTCGGAACCGGAGACCTTTAGAAAGGCGTCAAAGACTTC
>JAFGDJ010000158.1 GCA_016932135.1 Spirochaetales bacterium
GCTTCTTCCGGCCGAAGACAGGGAGCCAGGGAGAGGTCTTCCCCCACGGCATCGAAGATTCGCCGGATGGTCAGCTCCTCCAAAGGAAGGGAAATGGTAAACCCACCTCCCGGTCCGCGGGTTGAACTGATAAGCCCGGCTTTTCGAAGGCGGAAGAAAATCTGTTCCAGAAATTCCGGCGACAAATTTTCCTTTTCTGCAATGGCTTTAATGGAAACCGGTGTATCCTCCCCGCGGTTAGCCAGTTCAAGGATAGCCCGGAGGCCGTATCGGCCTTTTGTCGTTACTCTCATGAAGTCACCTTCTTGTAAATCTTAGTAGTTTTGTATGGTATGCTCGTTTCACGGAAAGATCAAGGGGTGAAAAGAATACTCCGGTAGCCGCGATTCTTTTTATGCTGTCTTCTGAGGAAGCCCTTCCCCAGTTTTTCTAACCTCGCCAGGTCGCTGCTTTTTCCCGTTACCAGGAAATACCCTCCGGGCTTGAGAACCTGCCGGGCGGTTTCTGTTAAGGCTTCTTCTTCTCCGGTGCAGCCTGCCGAATCGGGAAAGGCAGCCAGGAGGGAAAGGCTTTTCGGGGGTAACTGTTTTACGAGGGTTTCCACCGTGGGGACATGAAGGATTCCGGCAGGCACCCCCGTCTTTTGTGCGTTCTCTGCCGATATCAGAAGACTGAGCAGATTTCGTCCAGCCAGGAAAAGGTTTTCCGGTTTTTGATCCTTACCGGCGGCCACGAAACAGGGCAACAGCCCCTGGGCCGGATTGTAAAACAGGGCGGAACCGGAGAGCCTGATAGGAGCCAGAAGTTCCGCCGCCAGACAGGAGGCGTAAGACGGTGTGTCGAACTCACCAAGGCCGTACACCGTCTGAAGGTTCAGGGGCTTGCCGGCCAACAGGAAGGTTGTGTTTTTTCGAAGATAGGGGTGAAGCCCTCCGGGAAGGGATGCCCCGGGGGTTTTACCGGGAATGAAGAAAAAGACACTGTGGTTCGCCGTGTGTTCTTCTTTGGTGATGATATAGCCGTAACGGCGAATCCACAGGTCCGCTGTTTCGGCCAGAGGAGCAACGATAACCACGGCGGCGGTGCCGCCGGGGGTGAGCATGCTGGAACAGTTCCGGAAAAAATCTTCCAGGACCGGTAATCCCGCCTTGGCGGGCAGGTTGGATACGATCAGATCGAAGCGCCGGTCTTCTACCGTCAGAAGACCGCTCTCAACCCCCGAGGGTTCCAGATGATTCAGCTGCAGGTTCATTCGGGTGAATTCCAAGGCCAGGGCGTCCATATCCCGGAAGGCCACCTTTAAAGCGGGGTTGTGTTTTTTCAGACAGCAGCCGATAACCCCGGTGCCGCACCCGGTGTCCAGAACAAGGGCTTCCGCCGGCAGGGGCAAGGCAGAGAGGTGTTTTAACAGCAGTCGGGTTCCCAGGTCCACGGAATAACTGGAAAAAAGGCCCTGGGAGAGATAAAAAAACAGTTCCTCTCTCCGGTAGCGAAAGGAAACCTTTTTGTGAATGCAGCGGTGTTCCGGAGAAGTCAGTCGTTTACCCGTTCCACGTACTCCAGGGTTTCGGTATTGACGAGGATCTTCTCGCCCTGCTTTATAAAGATGGGCACCTTTACCGTCAGTCCTGTTTCCACCGTCACGGTCTTTGTCGCTCCTGTAACGGTGTCTCCTTTTACCGCGTCCTGGGCCTCGGTGACGGTATAGACCACCTTGTAGGGTATCTTGATGTCGATGGGTTTATCTTCCCACATGATCACGGTGTAGGTTTCGCCGTCTTTCATCAGCAGCCGCTTGTCGTCGAAGTCTTCCACGGGAACGGTGAACTGTTCAAAACTGTCAGTGTCCATGAAATGAATACTTTCATCATCCGCATAGAGGTACTGGCAGGGCCGGTCCGATACGTTGACCTCTTCGACGGTGTCCTGGCTTTTCATAACCGGTTTCAATACCTGCCCGTTGATAAGATTTTTTACCTTGAGACGTACGAAGGCGGACCCTTTCCCGGGGTTTACAAATTCCCTTTCCACTACCAGGAAGGGGTCTCCTTTTATCAGAAGACATGTGCCTTTATCGATCGCTCCAGCTTTCATAGTGTATGAATCCTTTGATTGATTGGGTAGAATTATTCGTCTAGTATATCACAAAGAGGAAAGAAAATCACCCCGTCGATGGAGGTCTTCCCCAGGGTAAGGGCGATGAGCCGGTCCACTCCCATGGCCACACCGGATAGGCGGGGATGTTCCCGGCGGTACATTTCGGTCCAGCGGGGATTTACCGCATGAGGGACCGGGGAGGCTGCCTTGGCTTTCGCTTCCTGGCGGAAATAGCTCTCGACGCGGCGGTAATCGGTTTCTTCGGCGAAACAGTTGGCGCATTCGAAGCCTCCGGCGTAGAGCTCCCAGCGGTCGCTGTGCCGCCCGTCTCCCCGGCCGGCCGCCAAGGTGGGAATCCTCGCCGGGTAGTCATAGAGAACCAGCGGCTTGTCCTGGGGAAGGGCCCCCTCCACAAACTGGACGAAGATGCGGTTGAAGACCGACTCCCAGGTCTCCTCGGCGGCCGGGGAAAGGCTTAAACCGCGGGCGGCTTCAGCCAGATCTTCCGCCTCGGGGTAGTCCGTGGGAACGATACCGGCATACTCTTCACAAGCCTGGTCCACCGAAAGGCGCCGGAAAGGGGGATAAGCGTATTCGGGCAGGCCCAAGGGAATGAGACGCCGGAAGAGCTCCTCGGTAAGGCCGATATTCTCTTCCGAACCGCTGTCGACGGTATACCACTCCAGCATGGTGAACTCACTGTTGTGCTGCCTGCCCTGCTGTTCACCGTTACGAAAACACTTGCAGATCTGGAAGATGCTGCCGTACCCCTGGGCGATAAGGGGCTTCATCCATACCTCCGGCGAGGGAACCAGGTAGAGGTCTTTCCGGTACCCGTCGGGGCGAAGGAGGGTAGAAGCAAAGACCTCGATGGAGCTTTCCGGAATCAGGTGGGGGGATAGCAGGGGAGTATCCACCTCCAGATACCCCAGGCCTGAAAAAAAGCGGCGGATTTCCATGATTACATCTGCCCGCTGGCGGGCGGTTTCGAAGGTCATGGCGCCCATAGTACACTATCTTCAGGGTTCCATATAGGGGGCCGGTGAGCGGAGAGCCTAGGGTTTTCCCGCTTTTCCCAGATCCTCGAGGGTGCCTTCGAAGAGTACCCGGTCCATGACTGAAAGGGAGAGTTTTTTCCCCGACGGTTTCTGCAGGTCCGCTTTTGGGATCAGGTATTCATATACACCGTCCATCCTGTCTTCGGGATAAAGCTGTTTCTTCCCTATCGTCAGCGACACCATGGAATCCCATCCGGGACCCAGGAGATTTCCTTCACCGTCGGTGGGAACAATCGATATAGCGATGTTTTTCCCGGCGGTCTGCACCCGCAGGGTCTTCAGGGTTTTCTCCCCGTGAACCTTGAATCGAACGAGGATCGATCGTGTAATCTTTCGCTGAAAGGATCCCGACAATTTTCCAGTGCCCCGGATATCCAGTTCCACCTGGTAGATCCCCGGCGTTTTGGTGTTTCGGGTGGCACCTCGGAACCGGGGCTTCCTAGCCTCTTTCCGCTTCCCTCCTGCGGTTTTCCAAAGGGATACGCAGGGGACCACCTCAATCTCCACCTCCTGAGCCCTCCGGCGGAGTTCCGGGTCCCGAAGAAGAAGTTCGGTTTTATATTCAGCCCTGCTGATCTGCCTGGTTTTGAGTTCTTTGCGATATAACGCCTCGAAATTCGGGGGCTGGAATTGAGAAAGCAGGTTGCCCGGGGGTGTTTTCGGTTTTCTCACCGTACTCAGGACCGAATACTGGGATTTGAGGGGCTTGTGATGTTCGAATATATCCACATTGAAGGTAAGGGTTTCTCCGGCGGTAATGACGGAAGGAATCCCGGAGAAATCGAATTCCAGCTCCTTCTCTTCCACGAACACGGAAAGGCAGTAGGGGATGGTTTGCACCGCGGTATTGGTGCCCCTGGGACAGATCTGGATTTTCCATTCACCTTCCGGCTCTACCTGGGTATAGAAGGGAATAGACAGGGTGTCGTACGGAGTCTTTTCCCCTTTTCCGAAAGGAGCACCTTCGAAAGGAGGATAAAAATGAACCTCCCGGTGGGGGAAACGGAGAACGGTCACTTCATAGCCGAATCCGCTCCCGTTCTTATCGAACCGACCCACCCGGACATTATCCTTCCATAGCATAAAGGTGAGATCGGTTCCGCCCCCCCATACGAGCTTTATTGCCAGGGACGAAACCGATTTATTGACGATAAAGCGGAAGGTTCTTTCCCCGGTGCCTCCCCCGGGGGTGTAATCGCGGCGGGCGCTGAAAATAAGCTGGGGAGAGTTCCCTTGGTAGATTAAAGGCAGTGCGGTATTAAAAAAGTTTTCCACCGCGGTGAGGGCCTCCGGGTTGGCGATCCAGGCGCCCCCGCCGGCGGCGGCGGTCTTTTCCAGGGTCTCCTGCCAGTGGGCATAGGTTCCGATTCCCAGGGTGTATATCCAGGGATAGCAGAGTTTACCCCCCGCACCGGTCTGGTTGAACTCTACAGGGATATTCCCGTATCCGGTATTCCCGGCCACCCGCAGGCCTTCGGGGTTCGTATTATCGATGAGGACCGAATGTCCCGTTCCGCTCCCCGTGGCCTTTACAAAAGGAAGAAGGTTCTGGATACCGTCACTGATCAGGAACACCGCCCGGCGGCTGCCGTGGGCTTCGTCCGTTTCGCCATAGGCCAGGCGGTGCAGGGCTTCGGCCAGGCCTGCTCCCATCCCCGTCAGGTTGCCGCTTTCGCAACCTTCATCCAGGCTGGCTGCGATGGTTTCCAGGGTGCTTGTGTTCTGTTGATCCACGTTTTGCAGGAGCTTTCCCGTCTGGTTGCCGTTGAAGGCCACGGGAAAGACGGTGTTATGGAATTTTATCACCCCGATCCGGTCGTTTTCTCCCGCCGGATCCCAGAGGCTTGACAGTTCCACGAGGCAATTGACGCAGCTCTGGAGGATATCGATCTTCGGGGTGTCTTCTCCCTCCCAGGGGGTGTCGCCCAGCATGCTCCCCGAGTAATCCAGGACAAGATAGAACTCCCGGGGCCTTTGCAGGGTCACCGAAGCCGGGAAGGCAGTACTCGTATTCCCCGCCCGATCACGGACCCATACATTGAACTCACAGGGGCCCCAGTGGTCCGGATCCGCGTGGGGGTCGGGAAGCTGGTGGGTAAAAACCTGGGCGCTCCCCGTCCAGCTCTGCCAGGTGCCGCCGGTGTCGGTGTTGCTGAACTTTACCTGGTAGACCCCCGAGACATCGGTTACCCCCGGATCCGCGGGGTCGGAGGCATTCACGGTGAAGGTAACGGTCCGGTTGTCCGTCCGGGGATAAGAGGTGACAGTGACACTGTTGATCACCGGAGACTTGGTGTCCAGAAGCACGGTGTCGGAGGTTTGAACCGCCGAACCGTCGATTTCGTTGTTCAGGGCGCTGACGTTTCCCGCGGCGTCCTTCACCCAGGCGTAGAGGGTTTTTTCGCCGTCCCCCGTCGACAGGGTAACATTCACCGAAAAGGAGGGATCAGCTATACCTGAGGTTTTCCAGACACCGACAGCCCCCGCTGCCGGAGCTGTGGAGCTTTCGGTGACGGCCCAGGCGGCAATACCGGAGGTTTCGTCGAAAGCACCGATGGTAACGGTTACTGTTGTGCTGTTGGCGTAGTCGGGTACGCTGAAAGAGGTAATCTTCGGTTTAGTCCTGTCCAGGGTAAAGGTGAGGTCATGCCGACTGCTGACGTTTCCGGCGGCGTCCTTCACCCAGGCATAGACAGCCTGGATCCCGTCGTCCTGGTCGGTCAGGGCCGTTGATCCTGTTATCTCCGATCCGTCGTAGACCGTCCACGGGTCCGGGATATCCGGGTTCGGTGCGGTGGGATTGGTCTTGACGCACCGGAAGGCTATCCCGCTTGTCGGCCCGGTGCCGCCGCCCGGATTGTCGCTTGCTTCCAGGGTCCATCCGGCGGTGAGGGTGTTTACACAGTCCGGCCCGGAATGTTCGAAGGTGTCTACAGCCGGACCGGTCAGGTCGATCGACCAGGTAACCGGCGATTTGATAACCGTACCTCCGACAGTTTCCGGTTCCGCGTCGTTGCCGTAGATGTCCTGGATATTCTCGGCGGATAACGTAACGTCCTTATCCGCCTGACTGTCCCTGATACCGTTGTTCAGAGTCATGGTTACGATACTATGGAGATTCCCGGTCTTATCGTAGACCGGCAGCGGTGAAGCGGAAGCGAAAGAGAGGCTGTCCGACCCGCCTCCTGAGAAAGCCCAGTTCGAGGCGTTCTGAACCTGTGATTGCCGAACTGGTTTGGTGAAGTACAGGGTAAGGCTGGTCAGCGAACGAAGCCAGGTTCCATCCGGAGGATCGGGACAAACCAACCGTGCCGGTGAGGTCAGGTTGTGAAGCCGCCCTGTAACATAGTTTTGCATATCCGCCGCGACGGCACTGTCGAATTCCTGTTTTATGGTATCATAGAGCGTCATCGTTCCGGTGCCATGGCTCCAGATATCCATGATCGGGTTCGTGTTTTCCCCGGAGGCGACCGAGTTCCTGCCGATAATATAGTTCCAGTAAACATTATCCGAGGCGGTGTCGATATCTCCGGCGAAATCAGACTGACGGGTTTGAGAAAAAGAGCCCGACCATGCCTTGTCGGCGATAATGTAAAAATCATCTCCGGATCCGATGGTCTTCAAGGTTGTATCAGCCGCGATAGTCGACCGCAAACTCGTCGGATTTACACTTCCGCCGTATTTAAAGATAATCGCCGCGACCGCGACGACATCCTGCAAATCGGCGTCGGCATGGATCACATCGTACAGGCTCTTTAAGGTATAGAGCCAGTCCCATCCGCGGTCGATATCGACACAGGAGAACAGGACGGTTTTATCATTATAATCAGTATTACTTTCCGGTACCGGAAAAGGACTTGTATACCATATCCGGCTGAACGAATTATCGGGATAGGTGAAACTTTCTCCTAAATTGGACATA
>JAFGDJ010000159.1 GCA_016932135.1 Spirochaetales bacterium
ATTTTCCCTATTGGCCGGAGGACGAAAATCAGGACGGAGGCCGCTGGCATATATACGGCCTTGGGTTGCAGAAAGACGTTTTGGAATCGGTCTATAACAGAAACGCGAAAAAACTGCTGCGTATCGAGTAACGAACTATTCAAATATAACTGAACAATATTTATGGAGGGTACTGCCATTATGATTAAAGCTAAAGCAGCATTCATTGTGTACGGCGTTCATAAGGATGGGCTTAAGGATCCTATGGGGGGTCTGTTTATTGACGATGGGATTATTGAAAAATCAAAAAAAGCCCTGGTGGATCAGGGAATCGAGCTTATAGAGAATGATCTGGTCGTGGCGACAAAGCAGGAAGCGAAGCAAGTGATCTGTTCACTGGCGAAGGATGACGGGTTGGACTGCCTGGTGTTGTTCTCGGGTACGTGGATATGGGCGGCAAACATGGTCGGAGCGATACGGGAATTCGCGAAGACGGGCAAAGGCATCATCATCTGGACATATCCCGGCTCTCAAGGATGGAGGCCCGTCGGAGGCCTGGTATTAAAAGCCGCGCTTAAGGAAGTAGGTATCCGTCACAGATATGTCTACGGGCGTTCGGAAGACAAAAAGGATCTGGACCGCGTCGTGAGTTATATCATGGCATCCGCCGTCAAGAACAGGATCAACATGAGTACCATGGGAGCCTTCGGCGGCAGAGGGATGGGGCAGACCTGCGGTGTGGCCGATCCCTCCCAATGGATGAAAATCTTCGGTATCGATATCGATTCGCGCGATACAACCGAGCTGATAAATACGGCGGAATCGGTAAGCCGCCAGGAGCTGGACCAGGCTTACGAGAAAATGGAGAAGAAATTCCGCAACATGCCTGTACAAAATGATGTGACGGAACGGTCGATAAGGCTGTATATAGCTATCAAGAAGCTGCTGAAAAAGAACTGTTTTGATTTTTATACGATCCAGTCATTTCCGGGTTTGGCGGACGACTATGTAGCGAGCTGTTTCGCCCAGAGCATGATTTTGGACGACGGTATCCCGACGTCTACGTTGTCCGATTTTAATACAGCGATGACCAGCATATTGATGATTTATCTCGGCAGCGAGAGAGTTTACTACGGTGATTTTCAGTGTATCGATAAAACAAATAATGAAATAAAAATCATCGGCGATGGTGCCATACCACCTTCTCTGGCAAATAAATACGGCGCGGGATTTGCGCAACATGGTATACCCACCGAGGGAGGCGCAGGGGGGTTGTCTGTAGAAGCCGTCTGCAAAAAAGGAAGGGGAGTCCTTGGAAGGATATGCAGGGTTGATGGACAGTTCAGGCTTGTGGTTGCGAAATGTACGGTAACCGAGCCATCGGACGACGAGATTGAAGCAAGAAGAAAAGAATGCGGCATACCCTTCTGGCCTCACGCCTTTGTAACGGTAGATGCGGATATGGACGCACTTCTGGAAAACTGGGATAACGAATACGCCTGTCTGGGATACGGTGATCATTTATATCAGCAGATGCTGGATTTCGCAGAACTGGTTGGTATAGACGCGATTGCCTTATGATAGATGCGGAAACAATGAAAAAAATCGGCAGCCTGCGTCAGCTTGCCGGTACCCGGCACAGTATGTTGACGGAAGGCGCCGCGAACGGCACTCGGGTAATTGATGTAAACACCGGGGCAGGGTTGACGTTTACGGTGCTGCCTGACAGGGGACTTGATATCGGAGCAGCGGCGTACAGGGGGATCAACTTTACATACCTGAGTCCTCAGGAAGAGATGAATCCCGCCTTTTGCAGGGTATATAAAAATGAATGGCTGCGGACTTTTTTTGGTGGGTTGCTTACAACCTGCGGTCCGACGAGTTTTGGCCCGTACTGTATAGACGGTGAAGAAGAGCTGGGACTTCACGGCAGATTCAACTGTATGCCCGCAAGCCATGTGTGTGATCGAACGAGTGTTGAGAGCGGTGAAATTATCATCGAAGGTGTTATTAACGACTTTGTATTGTTCGGAGCAAAGGTAAGTATTAAAAGATCGATTCTATGCGAGGTTGGGTCAAATAAAATCACCCTGTGTGACACGGTAAAGAACCTTGGTGGGGGACCCGCTCCTTACATGATGTTATATCATATAAATTTCGGCTATCCCTTTCTAGACGAAGAAACGCGAACACAGGTGAATAGTTGCAGGGTTGAGGGGTACAACGCCTATTCAACGGAATACATAAAAGAAGTCAACCGATTTCACGAGCCCCGGACGGACGCAAAGGAAAAAAACTATCTGCATTATTTTGACTCGGATGAGGGCATCGCAAAGGCTATCAATGATGCATTCGGCTTCTGTGTTTCTATCCGATTTAATACCAACGTTCTTCCTTATTTGTCGCAATGGAAATACGAGCAGATAAGGGATTATGTGCTCGCTTTAGAGCCATGCAGTTCGCCCTGTATCAGCAGAAGAGAGCTTCGGGAGAAAGGTCATCTCAAATATATCGATGCCGGGGAAACGGTTGTTAATACCGTCACCATTGAGGTGGGTGATACTACCTGACTCAACCTGCTTTTTTGAACTATTGTCCGGTTCTATCAGGAGGGAGGAAATCATGCCGGTATTTATCGGATTGGATCTAGGCACAACGGGTGTGAAAAGTACTCTCTTTGACCATGAAGGTAAAATCGACGCCTATGCTTACGAAGAATACGATCTTGAATCATCTCGCGAAGGCTTTTTCGAGTTAAACCCGTGCGTTTTATCCCGGGCCGTTACAAGTGTACTGCGCCGGTCTTTGAAAGAAGCCCCGCGACCGGCCGAAGCTGTCTGTGTGACTTCCTTTGGTGAAACTGTGTTTTTAACTGATGCCCGGGGGAAACCGCTTTGCAACGGACTGATATACATAGATAGGCGCGGTACCGCGGAGGCGGAAGAACTGGAACGGGTATTTGGTTTTGATACCATTGCCGACACGACAGGGGTTAAACCCCACGCCATGTATTCCCTGGCCAAGCTGTTGTGGCTTGCGAAACATGAGAAGAAAATGGTCGAACGAGTGCGGCGGATATTCTTCGTGGCGGATTTTATTGCTTTTCAACTGGGATCTGATCATATAACGGATTATTCTCTTGCCGCTCGCTCGATGGCCCTCAATATTCGCAAAAAATGCTGGTGGAAGGAGATGCTTGACGCAGCCGGACTGAAAGAAACCCTTTTTCCTGCTTTAGCAGAAACAGGAACCGTAACCGGGCGGGTGAACGCGGCAGCGGCTGCTGAGACCGGTCTAAAACAGGGCATACCCATTGTGATAGGAGGCCACGACCAGATCAGCAACGCTTTGGGCGCCGGGGTGCTTCAGAAAGGCAACGCGGCAAACGGACTTGGCACGGTTGATTGTGTTACACCGGCTTTTCAACTTCCGCCAAGCCTTGTATCGCTGGCAAAAAATAATTACTGTGCGGTTCCCTATGTTTCTCAGGACCTCTGTGTCACCTACGCTTTCAACATTACCGGCGGTGCCGTTCTGAAATGGTACAGGGACACTTTCGCTAAAGATCTGCACGCTACCCCTGTGCCTTTTGGAAGCGCTTATAAGGCTTTAGCGGAAGCGATGCCTGACACGCCGACAGGGCTTTTGTGTTTGCCCCACTTCGCTGGTTCCGGCACACCGGATATGGATATCCATTCGAAAGGCGTTGTTGTAGGCCTTAGCCTCAACACAACACGATCGGAATTGTACAAAGGATTTCTGGAAGGCCTGGCCTATGAAGCCATGTATAACCTTGAGAGCCTGCGAGGCTGTGGTGTTGAGGTGGATGAATTACGTACGGTGGGCGGAGGTGCTCGGTCGTGGGAATGGCTGCAAATCCGTGCCGATGTGTTTGGCAAACCCGTTATACAAATGGGGGTGGAGGAAGCGGGGACCTTGGGCTGCGCGATCATGGCCGGCAAGGCGGCTGGAGTCTACTCATCCTACGACGAGGGAGTCAATGCCGCCGTTAAAATTGCCCGCGTCTTTGAACCGAATAGAAAAAAACACGGTTTTTATAAAGAACAATATGAAAGATTTAAACGGCTGTATGCAATTGAAAAGACTTTGTAATGTCCTGGAGGGCTTATGTTAGTTTCAATGAAAGAGATGCTGTTGGATGCGGATCAGAAAGGGTATGCGGTGGGCTGCTTCAATGCTGTGGACTTAACAATGGCGCGCGGTGTGATCGAGGCGGCGGAGGCAGAAAATGCGCCGGTTATCCTTTGCCACGCAGAGTTGCATTGTAAATATACACCCCTGGCAAAGATTGCTCCCATCCTTATCGAGGAAGCAAAAAACGCGAACGTTCCGGTATCCGTGCTTTTGGATCACGGCAAAAAATTTGAATCTATCATGCAGGCAATTCATTTGGGTTTTAACGCGGTGATGTTTGACGGCTCCCACCTGGAGTACAGCGAAAACGTCCGTCAGACAGCGGAGATCGTTCGCATCGCCCACACCCTAGGCGTGACGGTGGAGGCGGAGCTTGGACAGGTCGCCAGACCGAAGAGTGGAGGCGCGGATGGTGAGGATGATGATAGTACAATCTTTGATACTTCAGGTTATACAGACCCGGAACGATCCGGCGCTTTTGTTGAAAAGACCGGCATTGACTGCCTGGCGGCGGCATTCGGCACAGTTCACGGTGTATACCTGGCGGAACCGAGCCTCGATATTGTGAGGCTTAAGGAAATTCACAGACAGTGTGGTGTTCCCGTGGTCATGCACGGCGGTTCGGGTCTTTCGGAAGCTGATTTTAAAGAGTGCATTCAGAACGGTGTTTCCAAAATCAATTACTATACGAATATGGCGCTGCAATGCGCCCAGGATATCCAAAAAAGACTCCAGGGTAAAAATGAGAAGGTTTTTTATCATACGTTGATGATGTGGAGCATCGAGTCCATCGCGGCCAATGTACGAGAGGCTATCCGAATGTTTGGTTCCAGCAAAAAAGCCTGATGAGGATTAATAGAAATCGAGGCATCGGATGAAAGCGGTAATATTCGGCGCTGGGAATATCGGAAGAGGTTTTATTGGCAAGGCTTTTTCCGAATCAGGATATGAAGTCTGTTTCGTGGACGTCACAAAGGAGATTGTTCACAAACTCAATGAGGAGAAGAGCTATCCCGTCAGAATCGTGTCCAACGGTACAGCCAGTGTCGAAATAGTCAAAAATGTTCGTGCCGTGAACGGCGGGGACATACAAAGCACTGCCGATGAGATAGCCCGTGCCGATCTTATGGCTACCGCGGTCGGTGTCAACGCTCTGCCGCATATTATCAAACCGATCTGTGAGGGACTCAAAAAACGGTTTGACAAAGGCGGTGCGTCGCTGGACATCATCATCTGCGAAAACCTGATGGATGCCGACAAGTATCTCCGAAAACTCATCGAAGACGAAATGGGCACGAAATATAAAACCGTGCTGGATGAAAAACTTGGTCTAGTTGAGGCATCTATCGGCAGAATGGTGCCCGTTATGACGGATGAGATGAAGAAAGGCAATGTGCTCATGGTGTGGGTCGAAGAGTATAATGAATTGCCTGTTGATAAAGCAGCCTTCAAAGGTGACATTCCGGCGGTAAAGGGCTTCGTGCCTTACTCTCCTTTTGACTTTTATATTAAAAGAAAGCTTTATATACACAATATGTCCCATGCAATATGCGCGTATCTTGGTTGGCAGAAGGGATATTTATATATCTATGAGTGCGTAAACGACAAGGATATACGGGCCCGGGTTCACGATGCGATGATGGAAACAGCGAAAGCGCTTCATAGGGAATACGGTTTTTCTTTAGAGGAGCTTCATATCCATATCGAGCATTTGCTGGAACGCTACGGTAACGTTGCCCTTAGTGATACCGTCCAACGGGTAGCCAGGGATCCCCTGAGAAAGCTCGGAAAAAGCGATAGGTTGATCGGAGCAGCATTGTATTGCCTATCCCGGAATTGCAATCCGCGCGGTCCGATTGAAGGCACCATCGCCGCGTTACACTATGACAATCCGGAAGACGAAACCGCGGGGCGGATGCAGCGTATGATCAGACAGCATGGAATCAAAGCATTTCTGAAAGACCAATGTGGGTTGAATGATAATGCATGGTTGCTTGAGCAAGTGCTGAGAGGCTATGGCCATGGAGCTTTATAATTTGAAAAAGGTGCCGTTTATGTGGAATCGGTGCCGTAAGAAATGAGAACCCTTCGATCCGGCAAAGTTGGCACAGCCTCAAAACCTTTTACCCGTGCATGGGGCTGCATTGGAAGTCGTAAAGGCCATGTATACGGCGAAACCTTGTGCTTCGCTTTTTCCGGGAGACAAAATTGATAACAACCGCAGTCAGGATATATGGAAAAAATGATCTTCGGCTCGAGAGGTTCGAATTGCCGCCGATTAACACAGATGAAATTCTGGCGAAGGTGGTTTCGGATTCTATCTGTATGTCTTCGTACAAAGCGGCGATCCAGGGCCCAGACCACAAACGTGTGCCCGACAATGTAGCTCAGAACCCAACCATCATCGGTCACGAGTTCTGCGGGGAAATCCTAGAAGTGGGTTCTCAATGGAAGGATAAATTCAGTCCGGGCGATAAATATACCTTACAACCCGCCCATAATAAGAATGGCTCAATGACGGCTCCGGGTTATTCTTATTCTTACTGCGGAGGAGACGCGACCTATGTGATTATACCGCCTGAAATTATGGAGATGGACTGTCTTTTGAAATTCGATGCGGACGCGTTTTTCCTGGGTTCTCTGGCTGAGCCGATGTCGTGCATTACGGGCACCTACCACGCCATGTACCATACTGTGCAGGGTTCTTATGTGCACCATATGGGTATAAGGAAAGGCGGGAAAATGGCGATACTTGCGGGCGCGGGGCCCATGGGCCTCGGAGCTGTCGACTATGCGCTGCATAATCCGGATGTAAAACCGTCTCTGCTTGTGGTGACGGATGTGGACGAAGTACGGCTTAAAAGAGCCATGGAACTGTTTAAGCCCGATGACGCGCGGAGCAAGGGTGTGCGGTTGGTATATGTAAATACCGAATCCGAGGGCGCCATAGAAAAACTGAAAACCCTGGCAAAGGGCACAGGTTATGACGATGTGTTTGTCATGGCTCCCGTACGGGCGGTTATTAAGCAGGGCGATGCCATCCTCGGTAAAGACGGGTGTCTGAATTTCTTCGCGGGTCCGCCGGACCCCGATTTCAAGGGGGAGTTCAATTTCTACAATGTTCATTATTCGGGTACGCATATCGTGGGTACAAGCGGCGGCAACAACGATGACATGCGTGAATCCCTCGATTTGATGTCAAAAGGGTTTATTAACCCGTCCGCCATGGTGACCCATATCGGCGGCCTTGATTGCGTGATCGAGACGACGCTCAACCTTCCTGCGATACCCGGAGGCAAGAAGCTTATATACACTGCAATTTCCATGCCTTTGACGGCGATAGCGGATTTTGAGAAGAAGGGTAAAACGGACCCGCTGTTCGCGGCTCTAGATCGGGCCGTCAAAAGAACGAACAACCTCTGGAATGCTCAAGCGGAGAAGTACCTGTTAAATAACGCGAAAAGTATTTATTGACCGGGAGTTTGTAATATGCAGAAAAGGCTGTTAATCTTTGCCACATATTCAACAGTTCTCATGCTGGGTATATACATATCTTTATATCAGTATACAATATTGAAATTTTCGCAGCTTTTTATGCTCAACGCAGCAGCCATGGGTCTTATGATAGGTATCCAGCATGCCGGTATGGCGATTCCCCCGCTGTTTCTCGGTGTGTTAAGCGGAAAAAAAGGTAAAAAAAAAGTAATCCTTATTTCGTATGGACTGATGGTGACAGGGACGGCAATAATCGGTTTGATGCATTGTCTTCTCATTTTCATTGCTTCGATTTTTTTCATCGGAGCAGGTTTTTCAGTTATGGAAGCCACCCTGAGCGCGGTATTGGCTGATGAATTTTCGGATTCATCCAAACTCCACCTGAATTTTTCCCAGGTTGCGTTCAGCTGCGGCGCCCTCGCGGGACCCCTCATCGCAGCGAGCCTCCTCTATCGGGGCGTCTACTTTCAGCATTTGTTTTTATGCTGCGCTGCTATATTTCTTGTTCTGGGCGTTATGTTCATTTTTACCAAACACCAAAAGGATAAGGATGAGGCGCCCTGTCAAAGTCTATGCGTATATATCACCGCTTTTGTACACAACAGAATGTTGCTGCTGCTTGCTGTCAGTATCTTTTTATATATGGGTATCGAAAATACAATCGCAAACTTTACAGACAGCTATTTTGACCTGACCCTGCGCACACCGGAATTAAGTGCTGTGGCCCTTTCATTTTTCTGGGGTGCCATGATACCGTCAAGATTCTTGGCGGGTATTATTAAGATGGACTTCAGGAAAATGTTTATCTTTTTAGCTGTGCTTGTATTTTTCGGAGCAATTACCGCAATGCTTGTACCGGATAACAGGATGAAGATTGTTATGTATGCTCTGTGCGGCTTTGGCTGTGGACCTCTGTGGCCGCTGATGATGGATACGGCTGCAAAAAATAGAAAAGGCTCTTCAGGACCCGTGCTGAATATCATGTTTTCCTTAGGCGCTATGGGCGGTGCTTTAATGCCGATCGTTTCAGGTATGCTTGTAAGCGCCGTTCATGAGACCGTGGCCTATTATTTTTGCGCAATCGTAACAATAGTGATGCTGGCTGTGTATCTCCGGATTACGAAAAGGGTGTAAAGATGAAAATAACCGGGCTTATATAATAATAAACTTAGAAGGGTTTTTATGAATGAGCTTTTAATGGTTTGTATCCGGTTTTCATTGATATGACCCCAGAGTCGGGGATAGTATGCCAGAGGCTCCTGTTGACAGTCCGGAAAGGGAAACATACAATTCTTTTCACCATGTCCGACCCCTTGCGGGCTTACCGCCTCAGGAAAGAGTATTCTTCCCGCATCAACCGCGTAATCGACTATATCAATCAGCACCTCTGCGAGGAGCTGACCCTGGAAACCCTGGCCTCCGTTGCCTTGTTTTCCCCCTATCATTTTCACCGGGTCTTCCACACCATGGTAGGGGAGACCCTGAACGGGTATATCAACCGCCTGCGGCTGGAAAAGGCGGCTCACAAACTCCATCGGAATCTCAATCTTTCCATTACGGAGATAGCCCTGGAATGCGGGTTTTCCTCTTCCTCCGCTTTTACCCGGGCTTTCAAGGCTTTTTTTCAGCAATCTCCCCGGGATTACCGCAGCATGTTCCTGGAATCAAAGGGGGTATGCCTGCCGTCCGAAGAACAGCCCTACGGGAACTCCTCGGTTCCCACCTTTTCGCAGATGCCCCTGGAACCCTCTCAGTATGCCCGGTTCAGAGGGTTCACCTTCAATACCCGGGTGGAACACCTTCCCTCATACAACCTGGCATATATCCGGCTCATCGGTTTCAAGGAATTTACTTTTAACGAGAACATCAACCGCACCTTCGATCGTCTCGCCTGTTGGCTTCAAGCCAGGGATCTCTTTTCGGATGACTCCCTCTGCATCGGGCTCACCTATGACGATACCGAGATTACCGACCCGGAGCGGTGCAGGTACATGTGCTGTTTCACCGTTCCGGAAGGCACCGTGACGGAGGGGGAGGTGGGCACCGTCCGCACCCCCGCGTCCAAATACGTGGTAAGCCGGCTGGAAGGCCAGTGGGCCGATTACGGTGAGCTCTTCGGCACGACCTTAGAATACCTGTACGGCGTCTGGTTCCCCCAGAGCGGGTATGAACCCGGGGAGGGCTTGAGTTATTTGGAAAAGTACTACCGTTATAAGTCGGGAAAACTGAACATGGACCTCTGCGTGCCCGTTAAACCGGTGTAGATAGCAAGATTTGTAAAGTGTTCAGCAAGAATGTGAATGCTCCGAGCAATACCGGGAAATCATGAAGAACGAAGAAGGGTCTACAATCCTTTAGATACAGGGGAACCGGTCCGCTTTCCGGCGGATGTGAGGTTTCTCTAAAGGAGGCAGTAACGTGAAAAAACAATGGGCTCTGGTACTTTTTCTCCTGATGACGGCTTCTTCCCTGGTTCTTGCCGGGGGTAAATCGGAAGCAGCGGAGGAAGATCTCTCAAAGCAGGTCCTTATCGTCGGTTCGGTGGACAGCGTCACCACCTGGGACCCCAGCGCGTCCTATTCGACGGAGATCGCCTATTTTACCAATCTCTACGAAGGTCTTATCCGGGCGGCGGCCCCGGGGAGTGATCAGCCCTTCGAACCTCTTCTGGCCACGGCGTGGGAAGCTTCCCCGGACGGGCTGGAATGGACCTTTACCCTGCGGCGGGGGGTCACCTTCCATGACGGGACGGCCTTCAACGCCCAGGCGGTGAAGTATTCCTATGAAAGGACCATGGAACTGGGGCTGGGAGCGGCCTTCATTCTCGACCCCATCGAAAGCATCACGGTGGTGGACGACTACACGGTGCTGTTCAAGCTTTCCTACGCGGCGCCTCTGGACAGAATCGCCGCCTCGGCCTACGGGTCGTGGATCTTCAGCCCCGCCGTAAAAGATAAGGGCAGAGAGTGGTTCGAGGAAGGAAACGCCGCCGGCACCGGGCCGTACAAGCTGGAGAGCTACAAACCGGACCAGGAGATCGTCCTGGTAAGGAACGAAAACTACTGGGGGCCGAAAGACACCCCGGCGGTGCAGCGGGTCCTCGTCAGGATCGTCAAGGACGCCGTAACCATGCAGAATATGCTGGAAGCCGGGCAGGCTGATATTGTGACGCTTATCCCAAAGGAATCCTTGTCTTCCGTGGACGACCGGGACGACTGCAAGGTGCTCACGGGGCCCAGCTTCATGAATTACGCTATTCACCTGAACACCCAAAAACCACCCTTGGACAATGTGCTGGTCCGCCGGGCCATTTCCTACGCCATCCCCTACGATGACGTCATCACCGTATCCCTGGGAGATCTGGGAACGAAGGCGGTAAGCCCCATCCCCTTCGGGCAGTTCGGCTGCGCCACGGACCTTCCTCAGTACACCACTGACCTGGCGAAGGCCCGGGACCTGATGAAGCAGGCCGGTTTCGCCGGCGGCATCGACCGCACCCTGGTCTTCACCTTCGCGGCGGAGAACGCGGCCCACCAGGCCTACGCGCCCCTGATCAAGGAAAGCCTGGAAAAAATCGGTATTCCCGTGGAAGTCCGCCCGATCCTCTGGACCGCTCAATGGGAGATGATGAAGGGGGATCCCCTGCAGGCCCAGGACTTAGGCGCCCTGCTATGGTGGCCGACCTTCAACGACCCCTACGAAACCCTGGCAAGCCTGTGGAGAACCGAGAAGAAGCCCTTCTTCAATTTCGCCTATTACTCGAACCCCAGGTACGACGATCTTATCGACCGGGCTTATGCCACTCCTGACGAGGATGAAGCGCTGAAACTCTACCGGGCGGCCCAGGAAATACTGGTTCAGGAAGCCCCGTCGGTCTATCTGTTCGACCTGACTACGGCGGTGCCTATGCGGGAGAACATCCAGGGCTTTGTGATCAACCCGGCCTATCCCAAGGCGATGTATTTTTACGGGGTGAAAAAGAACTAAGCGTGCTTTGCCGCGCCGATGGGACGGGGAGAAGGGGATGATACGGTATCTGAGATTCATTACGAAACGGCTTATTCTTCTTCTCTTCGTTCTCTTCGGTCTTTCCCTGATGACCTTCCTGCTCGCCCGGGTTGTTCCTTCGGACCCCGCGGCGACTTACCTGGGACCCCGGCCCCAGCCCGAGCAGGTGGAACGAATCCGGGCGCAGATGGGCCTCGACAGGCCCCTGCCGGTGCAGTACGCCCTCTACCTCAGGGATCTTCTCTCCGGGGATTTCGGGACCTCCTTGAGCACTCACCAGCCCGTGCTCGCCAGCATCCGGGAATACCTGCCGGCCTCCCTGGAACTGATGATTACCGCCATGGCCATTGCCCTGGCGGTGGGGCTGTTCCTGGGAACCCTTTCGGCCAGGCATGAAAACACCCTGATCGACCATACGGGAAGGTTTATAGCCATCACGGGGGTGTCCTTGCCGGCTTTCTGGCTGGGACTTCTGCTGCAGATATTGTTTTTCCGGGTTCTGGGCATCCTCCCCCTGGGAGGGAGGATCGACACCATGGTCAGTCTTATCCACCCGGTGAAGACGATTACCGGGTTTCTCTGCCTCGATTCCCTGCTTACCGGTAATTGGACAGCCTTCAGGAGCGCTCTGCTCCATCTCATCCTGCCGGCCTGCACCCTGGCGGCTTACTCCATCGGTATCGTTACCCGGATGACCCGGTCTTCTCTCCTGGAAGTCGCCCAGGAGGAGTTCGTCACCGCCGCCCGGGCTGAAGGTTTTTCCGAGAGGCGGATTGCCGGGAAGTACATGCTGAAAAACGCCCTGGGGCCAACCTTCACCTCCGCCGGCCTGGCCTTCGCTTCCATGCTTACCGGGACCTTTTATATCGAAGCGATTTTCTACTGGCCGGGCCTGGGGTCGTACACGGCCAACGCTATTTTAAGTATCGACTACCCGGTCATCATGGGGGTGACTCTTTTAGGAGCCGTGTTCTACGTGGTGGTGAATCTTCTGGTGGATATTCTGATTTCCTTCATCGACCCCAGGATAAGGATCTAGGAGGCCTTTGTGGGAAGCCGTGTTTCCGCTTTTAAACGATTTCTTCACTTCTTTCTGAAAAATCCCCTGACCCTTTTCGGGATCGTCCTGGTTTTCCTTTTCCTGGTCATCGCCCTGGCGGCACCGGTCCTGGCTCCTTATCCCGACCAGGGCAGGGGAGAATCCCTCATGACTGCGCGGTTGCAGGCTCCTTCAGCGGAACACCTCCTGGGAACCGACGCCCTGGGAAGGGATATTCTGAGCAGAATTCTCTTCGGAAGCCGGGTGTCCCTGAAGGCCGCTCTGACGGTGATTCTCATCGTTATCGCCGTGGGGACTCCTTTGGGTATTATCGCGGGGTATGTCGGAGGAGTGGTGGACGATGTGATTATGCGGATCAGCGACCTGTTCCTGGCCTTTCCTTCCCTCTTGCTGGCGGTGGCCATTGTGGCGGCTTTGGGACCCAACCTGACCAATGCCATGATTGCCCTGTCGGTGCCCTGGTGGCCCTGGTATACCCGGATCACCCGGAGCCAGACCCTCTCCCTGAAAGAACGGCAGTTCGTCGATGCCGCCCGGTCGGTGGGGGTTCCCGCTCCAAAGATCATGTTCCGCCACATCCTGCCTAACTGCATCACCCCGGTGATCGTTCAGGCTACCCTGGACATGGGATACATTATCCTGGCCCTGGCGGGCTTGAGTTTTCTCGGTCTGGGTTCCCAGCCCCCTACGGCCGACTGGGGAGTGATGATCAGCGAAGGCAGGTCCTTCATCCTGACCCATTGGTGGATATCCACTTTTCCCGGTGTAGCCATTCTCTTCAGTGTCCTGGGATTCAATCTGGTGGGAGACGGGATAGCGGAAGTGATGAACCCCAAAAGAAGGCGTTAGATCTTGTAAGGAGATAATGAACATGAAACTGACCGTATGTGCCGCCCAGATGGAGATTGAAACCCGGAACGTGGAAAAGAACCTGGCCAAGGCCCAAGCCTTTGCCCGGGAAGCCACGGAGGGTGAGGGGTGCCACTTCCTCTGTTACCCGGAGCTCTTTCTCACCGGAGCGCTGGGAAGAGCCGACCGGGAACTCTTTCAGACCGTTCCCGGACCCTTTACCGATATCTTCTGTGACATGGCGGCCCGGTACGGCATTCATATCGTCATGGGCAGCATCACCGAGATCGACGGGGACCGGATCTACAACACCAGCGTTCTCATCGACGATAGGGGTTCCATTATCGGGTCTTACCGGAAAATGAACCTCTGGTGCGGGGAAAAACTCTTCAATACCCCCGGAAACACCCCCGGGGTTTTCGATACCCGCTGGGGAAAGGTGGGAATACAGATCTGCTGGGACATCGCGTTTCCCGAAGTTTCCCGCAGTATTGCCGCGGCGGGGGCCCGGGTCATTTTCTGCCCCACCCTGTGGACCCACGACGACCGCTACTCCTACATCAACGGTATGAAGGAGGCCGAACAGCTGCGCCGGCGGATTCCAGATGTGGACACCGAGGAGATCTTTATCCACACCTGCGTGGCCGCCCGGGCCATCGAGAACTGCAGCGCCGTTATCCTGGTAAACGGCTGCGGAAAGACCGACATCCTGAACCAGACTCATACCCTGGTGGGACACACCCAGGTAGGCCTGCCTTTTTACGGCCGCTGGAAATTCCTGGCCGCGGAAGAACGGCTGCTGACCGTGGAAATCGACACGGAGCTCCTGGACCTGGCGGAAACGGCCTACCATATCTTCGAGGACCTGGGAAGGTAACCGTGGCGGAGGCATTTCTGGCGATACACGACCTGGAGACCCGGTTTTCCACGTATGAGGGAACAGCCCGGGTCCTGGACAAAATCAATCTGACCATGGAAAGAAGCGAGTTTCTCGGTATAGTGGGTGAGACGGGCTGCGGGAAATCGGTCATGGGCTATTCGGTTATGAACATCCTTCCCCGGAACGGTTATGTCGCCTCGGGGGAGGTCGTTTTGCAGGGGGAGAACCTGACCGTCTTATCGGAACGGGAGATGACGAAAGTCCGGGGCACGAAGGTTTCCATGATCTTCCAGCATCCCCAGGCTTCCCTGAACCCGGTGTTTTCCCTGGGAGTTCAGATCACCGACATGCTGCGAAACAAAACGAGGTGCTCCAAAGGTGAAGCCAAAAGGCAGGGCTTGGCCCTCTTTTCCACCGTGGGATTGCCCGACCCGGAATACCTGTTTTCCAAATACCCCCATGAACTCTCCGGGGGGATGCAGCAGCGGGTGATGATAGCCATGGCTCTCTCCTGTTCCCCCGGGCTGCTCATTGCCGACGAGCCCACCACAGCCCTGGACGTGACCATCCAGGCCCAGATCCTGACGCTGATGAAGCGCCTCCGGGATGAAACGGGGATGGCGGTGATGCTGATAACCCACAGTATGGGCGTGGTGGCCAAGACCTGCGAGAAGCTCGCCGTGCTGTACGCCGGGCAGGTGGCCGAGACCGGATCGATCCGGGAAGTTTTCCGGGAACCCCTGCACCCCTATACCCGGGGACTCCTCGGGTCGATTCCTTCCCTGGAACAGGCTGAGCGGCTGGTATCCATCCCTGGGAGTATCTGCAGCCTCATCGACCCGCCTGAAGGGTGCCGTTTTCATCCCCGGTGCCCTGAGGCCATGGAGATATGCGGAGCTCGGCGGCCCCCGGTAACCCGGGTATCCTCCGATCATACAGTCTGCTGTCATCTCTATTCATCCGGGGGTAGGGCATGAAAACGTTGTTGGAGATAAAAGATGCGCATACCTGGTTTCCTCTTCCTTCCGGTTTCTTCGGGCTGTCCAAACAGTACGTAAAAGCCGTCCGGGGGGTCGATCTTGCCCTGGGAGCCAAGGAAATTGTCGGTCTTGTGGGAGAATCGGGCTGCGGCAAGACTACCGTGGGCCGCAGCATCTTCGGTCTTGCCCCCCTTCGAGAGGGAAGCATCCTGTTCAAAGACAGGGACCTGTCCAAGATGGACAAAAAGGAACGTTTCAATGTACGCCGCAATATGGCCCTGGTGTTCCAGGACCCCCATTCTTCCCTGTCCCCTCGGATGATGGTAAAGGATATCGTGGCCGAGCCCCTGGTAACCCATACGCCATTGCGGGGAAAGGACCTCCGAAAGGAACTCACCCGGCTTCTGGAACTGGTGGGCCTGCGGGAGGAGCACCTGGACAGGTATCCCAACGAATTCTCCGGGGGCCAGCGACAGCGGATCGGCATTGCCCGAGCCCTGGCGCTGAACCCCGAGTTCCTGGTGCTGGATGAACCGACCTCGGCCCTGGACGTTTCGGTACAGGCCCAGGTGCTCAACCTGCTGCTGGACCTGCACGAGAAACTGGGGCTGTCCTATCTCTTTATCAGCCACGATCTGGTGGTGGTAAAATACCTGGCCTCCCGAATTTTGGTGATGTACTGCGGTAAGGTGGTGGAAGAGGGAAAGACGGAGGATATTTTCTCTTCACCCGCCCATCCCTACACAAAAGCTCTGCTCTCCGCTATCCCCCTGCCGGAGGCTGAAACCCCCTATGCGGCCGTACCCCTGCCGGGAACGGTTCCCAGTCCGGTGAACCTGCCCTCAGGCTGCGCGTTTCATACCCGCTGCCCGGCGGCGAAAATTGACCGCTGCTGTTCCGATGAACCGGGGTTCATCTCCGTGAATGAAAACCACCGGGCGGCCTGCCATCTTCTTGCATAAAGGGTTTTAAAAGGCATACCATAACGGGTAAAGAGTCCTTCCATGGAGGTGTGCCATGTCACCCGTGAAAAAACTCAATATCGGCTTTGTGTCCACCCGCTTCGCCGGTACCGACGGGGTAACCCTGGAAACGGAAAAATGGATCCGGGTACTGGAAGAATCGGGACACCGCTGTTTCAAGTTCGCCGGCCTCATCGATCCAGAATCCGAAGCTACCATGACCGTACCGGAAGCCTTTTTCGGACATCCGGATAACGAGGAACTGAATGCTCTGATCTTCGGAAGAAAGGTGAGGGAACGACAGGTCACCGACCGGATTCACACCGCCAAGGAACTCTTAAAAAACCGTCTCTACGAGTATGTCCGGCGGTTTTCCATCGACCTGCTGGTGGCGGAGAACTGCCTGTCCATTCCCATGCATATCCCCCTGGGGGTGGCCATGACGGAACTCATCGCCGAGACCGGGATACCGACCATCGGACACCATCACGATTTCTGGTGGGAGCGCAGCCGCTTCCTCATCAACGCGGTGCCGGAGATCATCGAGCAGTGTTTTCCCCCGAACCTGCACACCCTGCATCACACGGTGATCAACTCCATGATTCAGTCCGACCTGGCCTCCCGCCGGGGCTTATCCGCCTCAGTGATCTACAACGTCTTCGATTTCGACCGGGGAAAGCCCCACGCCAACGGGAACGGTGCGGCCTTCCGAAGGGACTTCGGTTTCGACGAGGAGGACATCCTGATCCTTCAGCCCACCCGGGTGGTGGCCCGGAAGGGGATCGAGCAGGCCCTGTACCTGGTAAAGCAGCTGGATATGCCGAAGGTAAAACTGCTGATCAGCCATTCCTCCGGGGACGAGGGGAGCGATTACCTGGACTGGATTCTGGAAACCGCCCGGCAGCAGCACATCGACGTCCACCTGCTGTACAACCGCCTGGCGGAAACCCGTAAGAGGGACGATGAGGGGAAAAGGCTCTACTCTCTCTGGGACGTGTACCCCCACGTGGACCTGGTGACCTACCCCAGCCTGTACGAAGGCTTCGGAAACGCCTTTCTCGAAGCGGTTTACTTTATGAAACCCATCCTGGTGAACCGCTACACTGTGTATATCGTGGACATCGAACCCAAGGGCTTCCAGGTCATTTCCATGGACGGGTTTCTCACCCAAAAAAACATTGCCGGAGTGCGGGAAATTCTGACGGACCGGGAAAAGCGGAAAGCGATGACGGAGCACAATTTCGATATCGCAAAACGGTTCTTCTCCTATGCCGTGCTGAAACGGCGGCTGGAAGGGATTCTCTACGACTTCTTCGGAGCATCGGGTTAAACGTCTTCTCCGGAACCTGTACGGTACGGCTGCGGCCAAAGGCTCTTTGTAATGGTTCGAGGGATTGTCCCGCCGAGAAATTGTGTATAGTCTATCCTGGCCGACATAAGGGGGTACTGCATGGATGAAGGCGTTCAGGATGTCATTATCATCGGGGCAGGGCTGGCGGGGCTGACCGCCGCCGCGCTCCTGGCGAACCGGGGTCTTAAGGTTCTGTTGCTGGAACAGCATTACCAGCCCGGCGGATCCTGTGGAGCCTTCAGGAGAAACGGGGTCACCTTCGACCAGGGGACATCCATGCTCTTCGGCTTCGGCAGCCGGGGGTTCAACCCTCACCGCTTCGTGATGAACGAACTGGGCGAACCCATCGAGGTCATCAGGCACGACACCCTTTACACACTGAAATACGGCGGTGTTCCGATCCGCTTCCATTCCGACCTGAACCTTTTTTTCCAGGATCTTTCGCAGCTCTTCGATGATGACGAGATGGCCCAGGTCAGAGCGTTTTACCGGTACATCGGAGACCTCTATCATAAGGTCATAGCGGCAAACCCCATCTGTGTCGCCCCGTCGGAGATTCCCCCGTCCGTGGGTCTTCGGATGCTTCTGCGGCACCCGCTGAAACAGCTGAAGCTCCTGGCCTTGCTGAAAAAAAGCGCCGGGTTCCTGGTGAGAAAGTTCATCACCTCCGAGCGGGTGATCGGCTTCTTTAACAAGATGACCTCCACCTACTGCTACACCCTCATCGACGAAACCCCGGCCATCCTCATCATCACCATGTTCATGGACAACCATGTGGGGGGGAGTTACTACCCCGTGGGATCATCCCAGCAGCTTGCGGGAAAGCTGGAGCGGGCCTTCGAACGCCTCGGCGGAAGGGTCCTGTACGGCACCCGGGTGAAGGAAATCCTCTTCGAGAACGGACGAGCCGTGGGGGTAGCCGCCGAGCAGGCCGGGAAAAAGTATGTCTATAAGGCCGACGCGGTGGTCCACGCCGGGACGGTCTGGGATTTTTACGGGTCCCTTATCCCCGCCGGAGAGTCCTCCGAAGAAATACGCCGCTGGGCGGCCTCCCTGGTTCCCACCTACCCGAGCGTGGTTCTCCACTGCCTGGTGGACGCGTCGGTGATTCCCGAAGACACCCCGCCGATCATCATGCTGGCGGACAACCCCGGAGCCCTGGACGAGAAGGAGATCACCCTGTACATCTTTTCCCTGGCCGATCCGTCCATCTGTCCGGCAGGGACCCATACGGTGATGGCTATCGGCCCTTCCTTGCGGGAATGGCCCTCTCCGGCGGATGGGGCTTACCGGAGCGACGGTTACATGAAAGCGAAACGGGAAGAAACCAAGCGGCTTCTCGATACCCTGGAGCGTCACTTCCCGGGATTCTCCCGAGGACTCTTGTACAACACCCTGGCAACCCCGACGACCCTTCAGCGTTACGTCATGAAATGGCGCGGGTCGGTGGCGGGACCCAAGCAGGCCATGGGGCAGGATCTTCTGAACCGTCAGCACGCCTCCACATCCTGGGAGAACCTGTTCATGTGCGGGGAATCCACGGTCATGGGGACCGGAAGTCCGGCGGTTACCATATCGGGGATCAGCGCCGCCAACATGGTCCTCCGGCGTCTAGGGAAGAAAGAATACTGGTGGAGACCCGACATTCCCGACGCGGTCATCCAGGTGGACGCCCGGAAGGCAGCTAAGAGGGACGCCTCCGGAGTCATCCGCGGAAACTGCCTGCCCGACGGAATTCTCCGGGACCTCCACGACCGGGCCGCCCTCTGCCAGTGGTGCGAGGTCCCTCCGTGCATGGGCGTGTGCCCGGCGGGAATTGACATCCGCGGTATAACGCGGCGGATCGAGATGGGGAATATCCTGGGAGCCTCCAGACTGCTGGAGGGGACGGACCGATTCTCAGGAGAGATATCCTGCAAAGCCTGTCCCGCTCCCTGTCAGACCGAATGCCGGAGAAAGAACCCCGACCTGGAGCCGGTGGCCATCCGGCCCCTGTTAATCGATCTGGCGGAGGCAGCCGGCGAAAAGGCGTAAGCCGTGCATGCAGAGGATCAGAAGACCGAGGTGGTGTTTCTCCCGCGATGCTTGGCGTCGTACATAGCCTTATCCACCCGCTCGATGATGGAATCTTCCGTGTCGGATTCGAGAAACGCCGTAACCCCGAAGCTCGCCGTAACCCTGCCAACCCCCGGGTGATCGATTGTTTCGAGGCGTGACCGTATCTTTTCGGCCAGTTGCCCCGCCGCGTCCCGATGGGTGTTTACGCAGAGGATCAGGAATTCCTCCCCGCCCCAGCGGCTGAAGAGATCGGTGTCCCGGATGATCATCCGGACCGCATCGGACAGATTCCGGAGTACCGCGTCCCCGGCTCCGTGGCCGTAGGTATCGTTAACGACCTTAAAATGGTCCACATCGAAGAGGATGAGGGAAAACACCGATCCGTACCGCCGACTCCTCAAGAGCTCCTGGGTGAGTTCATTCCTCAGTTTGTTCCGATTGAATATGCCTGTCAGGGAATCGGTCACCGAGAGTTCCTCCATCATCTTTAACTGGGTCAGGTCCTTCAGGAGAAGGAAGAAGCCGATCCTGTCTCCGTGAACGTCGTCGATGGGTGTTACGGTGCAGTGAACCGGAAGCTTCTCTCCGGAATTCCTAACCGCCTCGCGTTCGTCGGCTGCTTCTTTCAACGGTATAATCCCCGGGAGGATTTCCGACAGTTCCCTGGAGACCAGGGTGTCGGTATCGTATCCCAGGAGGCTTGAAACGGCTTGGTTAGCCCGCAGGATGGTTCCCCGGGTATCGGTCAGGATGACCATATCGCTGATCTGAAACAGCAGGGGTCCGGTGATGATTTCGGGATCGGGGGTCGTGACCCTGAATCGAAGAATGGTGTATCCGATGAAGACAATGTAACTGGAGATGAGAATATGCCCCAGGGGCGGTTTGCTCCTGCCGGTCAACGGAACGATCAGGTTGATGATGATGGTGATGAGAGTCAATATAATAAAAGGAACGAAGATAAAGATAATCTGCCGCCGATGACGCCTCAGCCTGGCTATTTTGATCAGGGAGAAGAGGGGGATCAGGGCGGTTATAAAAATCACCGATGTCCACACAAGGTAAGCGATAACCCACGGGTCATCCAAGCAGGTCCGTTCCGCCCACCACCCGCCGTTCATCCTGACGAAACCCGTCGCGAAAATTTTGCCCGTCAGGGCTGCGGCAAAAAAGATCAGGGAGGTGAGTATTGCCACATAGCCGGGAACCGGTGATATCTTTCTCCCCGAAATTGTCTGGAGGAGGCGTATGCAGAGGAGAAAGAGCACCGAAAAATTCGCCGTCCATCCGACGGCTCCAGCTTTATAGGCTGCTGCAGCGATTTCGAGGTCCGTGGTAAGGTACATGGCCAGGTAGGAGAGACACCAGGCCAGGGTGAAAACCGCGGCCGTGTAGTAGATCTTGTGAATCGGATCGGATGCTCCCTCCTGCCGGAGCATCCGGATTATTGATATGACGATGGAAGCGGCGGCCGTATAGGTGGCGATAATAAGGGGTATGTTCATGTATTTCCCGTGGAAGAATGGCTCTTCATGCGCAACAGCTTACAAAGGCGAACCTTTGGCAGAGACTACCAGAAACGGGGGAGGTATGCAAGGAGGATGGGATTTTTCCTCAGGCCTTAGGAGATCACATTCCTCATAAAACCGGCCAGCACCTCTAAGGCCCGCTCGTTATTCCCCCCTTCGGGGATCACCAGGTCGGCGCAGGCCTTGGTCGGTTCGATGAAGCTGTAATGACCCGGCCGAACAAAGGTCATGTACTGGGTGATCACCGACTCCACGGTCCTGCCCCGCTCGGTGATATCCCGCTTCAGACGCCGGATAAAGCGGATATCGTCGGGGGTGTCCACGTAGAGCTTCAGGTCGATCAGGTCCCGCACCCGGGGATCGTAAAAGATCAGAATGCCTTCGAAAATGATGAGCCGCTTGGGTTCCGCGTGAATGGTTTTATCGGTCCGGCAGTGGTGGACGAAGTCGTACTGGGGCATGTCGATGGCCCGGCCGGCTTTCAGGTCCTTCAGGTGACGGTACATCAAGTCTGAATCGAAAGCCTCCGGATGGTCGAAGTTGAATTCGGTAATCCGGGTGTTGTTCACATATTCCGCCGACTTGTAGTAGTAATCCTGGGCGACGAAGACGAAATCTGGGACGATTTCCGCGATCCGCTGCACAATGGTGGTTTTTCCCGATCCGGACCCGCCGGAAATGCCAATGATTCGTGTTTTTTTCATTCGCCCCTCCCGGGGAATCATAGACCGAAGGGCTTCCCCGAATCAAGATTCCGTGTTAGTCCTCTCCAGACCTGAGCTCCTTGCCGTAAAGATCGGTTCTCCGCACGATGCACATCCCGGCTTTTTCGTAGAGCTCCGTGGCTCCGGTGGGGTTTTCCGAATCAACCCCCAGCTGAACGCTGTAGGTGCCCCGCCGGTGAAAGGTCCGGAAGGCATGGCGCAGAAGGTTTAAGGCTATCCCCTTCCGCCGCCAGGGCTGCAGGACGGCCAGTTCGTCGATATAGCCGCAGTCCGGATCTTCCCCCATAGTAGGGAAACAGACCTCCGCCGCGGCGACCTTGTCTTCAGAATCCACCACGAGAAAAAAGAGTTCTTCGTCGAAATCGTGGGCTTCCAGATGACGCTCACACCAGAGCTCCAGGGGGATGGGCACATGGTCCCAGTGATCCTTGAAGCCCTCCTGCAGGGCGTCATAGATCTTTTTATCGTCCGCACCTTTCCTCAAGGTTCGCAGGGAAAGCCCTCCGGGGAAGACCGGCGGTTCCGGCGGGGAGGAAGAATCCATATCGATCCGCATGCGGTGGAAGCAGCGGATAACTTCCATTCCCCTCACCTTGAACAGGACTGCCGCCCCGGTGTCGGAAACGGGGGTGTGCATTTTCAACAGTACCCGTTTGCCCGGCTCCGCCCGGGAGATAAGGGAACGGGCATGGTCTTCCGCCCAGGTCGTCAGGGCGGTGCCGATACCTCTCCGTCTGAAATCCGGATGCACACAGCCCCAGGCGTGGGACCTGGTATAGGGCGGGGGGTTCCACAGCTCCATGTACCCGACGGGTATGTGCTCATCGGTCAGGACAAGACGGCAGTCGGCGGACAGGTCCAGTTCGCTGGAGTCCCATTCCGAACGCTTTTCCTCTATTGTCGTGTCCGGCTTTCCCGTATCGGCCAGGGCTGAGGTGTTGATGAGTTCCACTACCGCGGAGAGGTCCTCCGGCTTAGGCGGGCGAATCTCAAAAGGTGGATTTTTCAACATTCGGTTCTATCCTCTGTGTTATTTTCCCAGGATCAGTCGCTGTTGAGACACCCCCCCGGGTACCAGACGGATGTTTCTGACCCATCCTTCTCCTGAGTCCCAGGCGTAATAGAGATCGTACTGGCCCTCCTCCAGATACCGGGTGAATCCTTCTCCGCCGTCCCACAGAAGGATGTGCTCCCAGTCCTTTGCCGGGTACAGCCGGTACTCGGCCCAGGCCGGCTCGGCGCCTTCGGGGTTTAAGAAGGCTACCTCCAGGGTGCCGTGGGAAAGGACGGGGGCGCACAGGGTTGTCTCCCCGGCGGACACCCGGATATCCCGGGTCCAGGCATCTTCACCGTTCCGGGAGACCCTGAGATCGTAGAATCCCTCGGCCATGAGAAAATCGCCCCGGGCAGAAACGCTTTCGATCAGGGGTTCTTCTCCCGACCCGGCCCGGTGAAGGCTGAAAGCGGTTTCCGCCGGCTCGCCCCCGGGGGAGGAAAGGAATTCCAGGGTCAAGGTTCCCGTGTCCAGGCTTATCCGCCGTTCGGTCAACCGGCCGGCGGCCACGGAAAGTCCTTCAATTCGGCGGGTCCCGGTTTCCCAGGCCGCCGTGAGGGTGTAGTTCCCCGGGGGCAGGGTAAAAGCCGCGGTGGTGCCGGTTTCCTCGATCAGGGAGGTGTGCGGCTCGTCCGGATGATAAATTTTGAAAAGCACCGGCACCTCCGGTCCGCCGGGATAGGCGGTTACTGTAAGAAAAAGGCCGCCTGAAACCGGCTCAAAGGGAGCTTCCGGTACCTTTTCCTGTACCGCTGCCGCAGTTTCTTCAGTTTGAACCGGTTCCGAAGGCGGCGGGGTTTCTTCAGCCGGTATTGATTCTGCCTCCACGGGGGGAGAGGTCGGGACCTCCGGCAGGGTGGTCTCACAGGAAGAATAAAAGAGTCCGAGAATGATGAGTATCGGGAACAGGTTTTTCATGAAAAACTCCGGTCCTTCCAGTGTAACATCCCCGGCGGAACTCCGCAAGAAGCCTCGGTGATTTACCGCCAGAACACCGCTTCCATTACCCGGTTGAAATCTTCCGGGGGCATGTATCTCCCGTAAAGATCCAGCAGGGTATCACCGTGGAGTTCCTGGTAGGACATGTGGATATGGCTGTTTTTCTCCCCCGCGTCAAAAATGATGCACTTTTCATCCCCCTGCTGATTGGACCAGGGTAGCCAGGGGGTTGACGGTTCCTCGGGGGTGTTGGGGTTCCCGGTATACACAAAGTTGGACAGGTACAGCATCATCTCTCGGGAGAGATCCATCCTCCCTTTTCGATTCGCCCGGGTGAACAGGGGCCTTGCCAGGCTCTCCCGAGGAATCTCCTGGCTGCCGAAGAAAAAGGGTACTTCCAGGGAATGGGAGGCTCCCAGCAGGATGCTCCATTCCCCCGGCAGAACGTTATCTTCGCCCCGATGGCTGGAGCCCCACAGGAAATAGTAAGCGTACACCGGTCCCTGATCCGGCCGTTCCGTCAATTTCCGGGCGACGGCGTCCACGGCGTCGGCTTTCCAGAGAGTGCTTCCCAGGGACACGGCATATCTGAACCGGGAGCTTCGGTTTTCAGAAAGGGAGCCGGCAGGAAAAAACATGGTAAACTCGTCCCGGTTGCTTCCGATCATCAGGGGTACGGTATTCGGATAGGTTCCGCGTTCCAGGGCTTCAAAGCCTTCTTCGGGCAATACATGGCCGTCGGTGAAATGAAAGGGAAAGTCTGTAAGACCGCTGGGGACGACTTGGTACAGGGAAAGAAGTTCCTCCGGTTTCTTTGCCCGGAGATACTGGGCCCTTTCCGCGGGGGTCATCTGGGAGCTTAAGCGGGCTGCCTCTTCTTCGGTTTTCGCCGCGCCTTCTGCCACCAGGAGCGCGTGAAAAACCTCGATGCCCCTTTGATATCCTTCTTCCGGCGTTGAAGTCATTAAGGCGCCGCTCTGGCAGACTGCCCGGTGAAAGAGGCCCGAAGCCCTTTCCGAAAGGAGAAGAGCCAGGACGTTCATCCCCCCGGCGGACTGACCTGCCAGGGTAACGTTCCCCGGATCACCGCCGAAGGCGGCGATGTTTTCCTGAATCCATTCCAGGCAGCGGAGGATATCCAGGAGGCCGTAGTTCCCCGAGGAATCTTCCGCGCTGTTCCCGGAATCTTCGGTCAGGGAAGGATGAAGAAACCAGCCGAAGGGTCCTAAGCGGTAGTTCATGGAAACAAAGATCATCTCTCCGGCTTGAGCTAAGCGGCTGCCGTGGTAGTCCGGGTAGATGGAGGATGACCCGAAGGTGTTTCCTCCGCCGTGAATGAAGACATACACCGGCAAAGGTTCTTCATGATGCCGGGGTTTCCATATGTTGAGGTAGAGACAATCTTCGCTGCCGATAACCGGACCGCCGGCAAAGAGACGCTGAACGCATGGGGGGGCGAAATTCCGGGCTTCCAGAATGCCCGGCCAGGGATCCGGAGGAAGGGGAGCCTTCCACCGCAGGCTTCCTGAGGGAGGTTTGGCGTAAGGGATGCCCTTCCAGCTCCAGGTCTGCTCCTCATCGGCGTATCCCCGAACAGCCCCGGAGGTTGTAACAATCACCGGGCCGGAAGAAGGTCGCACGCCGGCGCAACTGAAAAGGAGAAAAAGAGCCCCCAGGATAAGTCCCGTATGCAACCAACTTTTATTCATCTTCATCTTTTCCAGGTATCCTTGGGGTATTGTTTTGATATTCAGCATACTATTTTTCCTGTTTTTTTAACAGGTTTTCCTTGTATTCTTCTTCCTGATTTTATAGAATTTTCCCCATGACGGTATTACACCTGGAACGGAGCCCTTTCTTTCAGAAGATTGTAAAGGAAATATGTATTTTCAAGGGTTTCTGTTACCGAGGAAGTTCCTCGGTGGCTGAAGCCTTCACTGTATTGGAAGAGGAGCCCATCAAGCTCATATTAACCAGTAAAGAACTGGACAAGGAGTCGGGGGAAGATTTTATTCTGCAACTGAATGAATCCCGACATAAAGAGATCCCGGTTATTGTTATCACCTCGGAAGATTCTCTGAAGGTTCGCCAGCGGTTTTTTTCCCTTGGTGTGGCGGACTATATCCTTAAAAAGCACCTCTCCTCGGAACGCCTTTCCGCGTGTATCGATGAGCTTACCCGTCAGGACAACCTCAACACCGAGATGCTGAGACTGAACTACGCCATTCTGGACGACAGTAATGTAAGCCGGGATATCATCGCTTCCACTCTGGCGGCCCAGGGAATAAAACAGGTTACTCTTTTTTCCGCCCCTCAGGATCTGCTGGCGTACGATGGTGATTTCGAGGTGTACTTTATTGACATGGTCATGCCTGGAATGTCGGGGGAAGAGGTTATTCGAAACCTTCGCCGGAAAAACAAAAAGGCTGTTATTATTACCATTTCGTCCATCAGCAATTTGAAAACCATATCCCAGGTCTTAAATGTCGGGGCCAATGATTATGTTCCGAAACCCTTTTCCTCCGACGTTTTCCTGGAAAGGCTCAAGGCGAATATTCGTACCTACACCCTGTTGAACGTGCTGGAGGAAAAAAACCGGGAGTTGGAGCGGCTGTCCATAACCGACGGATTAACGAAGGTTTTTAACCATCGCCATATTCTCCAGATCCTCACCGCTGAAATAGAACAACGGTTGATAAAGAAAAGTGACTTATCCATCCTGTTAATCGATATTGATTTTTTTAAGACCATCAACGATCGCTATGGACATCTGGTGGGGGACGAAGTCCTGGTGGCCCTGGCCCAGGTGTTTCTTACAGTTATTCCCGAGGATAGTTTTTTCGGCCGTTACGGCGGTGAAGAATTTCTCCTCGTCATGCCCGGTAGAAACCGCGACAAAGCGGTGCTGATTTCCCAGGCAATCAGCAGTGCGGTTGCCCAGTATTCTTTTCCCGGGGTTCCTGAAGGAGTCACCTTCAGCGGCGGAATCGTGGAATGGGATAACGAAGAAGACAGTGGCAGTATTATCAGAAAAGCCGACGATCTCCTGTATCGGGCAAAAGAAGAGGGAAGAAACCGTATCCTCTCTTGAAAAAGGATATTACTTCTCTTCGGTTATCACCCTGGTTTTGGCTTCTTCAAAGAGTTCCGGATCGACAGACCCCTCGTAAGATGCAAGGATACCTTCGGTGGTATACACCTCCCGGGTCATAAAGAGTATGGCTTCTTCATAATCCGCGTCGAAGACCAGGCTTTTCGGTCCGTCCGGTTCGTTGGACCAGGGCTGCCACCGGGGAAGGTCCTCCCGGTTCCGGCCGACCCCCGGATCGCCGTTATGAATGAAGGAGATGAGATAATCCATCATGGCCTCGGAAAGGTCTTCTCTGCCCGGCTTGTTTTTGCGCGAATATACCAACGAGCCGAGGAGTTTTCCGTTGAAGGTGTCGTGGCCGAGAAAAAAGGGAATATCCAGGGAGTGGGTGGCCCCCAGGCGGAATCCCCAGTTGCCCGGCATTACGCTCTGGTCCCTGTCCCGGGCGGTGCCCCACCGGAAGTGATAGGCGAACACCGGGGGCTGTTCCGGGTGAGACGTCAGGGTTTCCGCCGGCGCATCCACGGCCTCGGCCTTCCAGTTGTCGCTGCCTATTTTTGAAACCAGGTCAAAGAGGTCCGGGGTTTTCCGGTACTCCTTGCTGAAGGTCAGGAAAAGGCGAAGCTCGTCGGCATTGCTGCCCAGGATCAGGGGAACCTTGGATGGGTAGCTGCCGTCGGTGAAGACCGCGTATCCGGAGGCAGGTATGACCGTGCCGTCGCTGAAGATGTTGGGTATTCCCAGCATACCGCCGAAACCGCCGTCATAGGCGGCGAGGATTTCCTTGTCACTCTTCGACCGCAGGTAAGCCGCCAGTTCTTCATCACTCATGGTGTCACCGGTCAAACCGTCTGCTTCCAGTATCCGCTGAACCGCTTCCGCGGCGCTCTTGTCTCCCTCTTCCCGGGAGGAAACCCTGAGGCCCCCGCTCTGGGACACGGCCCGGTGAAAGAGACCCCGGGCCAATGGGGAGATCAACAGGGAGGTGACGTTGAAACCCCCGGCGGATTCCCCGGCGATGGTGACCCGGTTCGGATCTCCGCCGAAGGAAAGGATATTTTCCTGAATCCATTCCAGGGCCTGGATAATATCCAGGGTACCGAAGTTGCCCGAATCATTCAGTTCGTCTCCCGGTGAACCGGTGCGTAAGGAGGGGTGGGAAAACCAGCCGAAGGGACCTAAGCGGTAATTGATCGATACAAAGACGACCTTTCCCCGGGAGGCCAGGTTGTACCCCCGGTAATCCGGCACGATATCGGATCCGCCGATGGAGTTGCCCCCGCCGTGGATCCAGACGTACACCGGCAGACCTTCTTCTTCCGTCGCGGGCCGCCAGATATTCAGGAAGAGACAGTCTTCCGACCCGGTGACGGCGTTTTTCCCCAGGGGCGAAGGCTGACTGCAGAGGCTGCCGCCTTTTTTCGCCTCCAGAACACCTGTCCAGGGTACGGGATTTTCAGGAGCCCGCCACCGTAAGTTCCCCGCCGGAGGGGCGGCGTAGGGGATACCCTTCCACGAGAAGGTGTCTGCATCATCTTCGTGGCCCAGCACCGCCCCGTAGGCCGTTGAGACCAGGGGACTCCCGGACCAACGACTCCCGGGGGCCGGAACAGGGGTGTCCTTCCGAGCGGTGGTGCAGGCGGTCAGGATGAGAACCGCGGTTATGGCGAACGCTGCTAAACTTCGGGAAGTCTTCATGAACAAGCCTCCGTATCCTGGATGTATCTACTATAAGGTATACATATTTTCATGACGGAGCAACGGATTCCACATATGCCATCCTGTCAAGGGTTTTTCTGTCATGGGTACTAACGGCGCGGCGGTTTGATTGTAAGATTGGTATTGACTTTTTCATCATCTCATTTTAATATTTAAATAGTTGTTTAAGTGTTTATGTGTCTGAAGGAGGGTGCGAAAATGAACAGGAAACCGGGAAAGAACAACGATGTTTGCTCCGAATACTGCCTGAGCTGTCAGGACAAGGAGGAAGAACTTCGGGCGATGATCCTGGAGGTTTCCGGTCTGTCGGAACTTTTCCGGGTTCTCTCCGACGAAACGCGGACAAAAATCCTCTACCTGCTGGCGGAACGGGAGCTCTGTGTGTGCGACCTGGCGTATCTGTTGGAGATGTCGATTCCGGCGGTTTCCCATCACCTGCGTTTGCTGAAGATCATGCGGCTTGCCCGGTCGAGGAAGGACGGAAAACAGGTCTTCTACAGCCTCGATGATGACCATGTCATCTCCCTGATTAAAATTGCCCAGGAACACTTCGTAGAAAAAGGATAAGGGTATGAACGACAATCCGGAACATGGACTTTCCCACGGTCATGATCACTCTGAAACGGTTCAAGGGGAAACCGGAAAGAATCTGTTCCGGCTGATCCGCATCGCCGCCGGTGCCGCGCTCATGCTCATGGGCATTCTCTTTCACGAGCCTCTTCACGCCACGGCGTACCATTGGGCGGAGTACCTGGTTCTCCTCACCGCCTACGTTCTCGTGGGGGCTCCGGTCATTGCCGCGGCGGTGAAAAACATCCTTCGGGGACGGGTCTTCGATGAAATGCTGCTTATGACCATCGCCACGCTGGGGGCCATCGCCATTCATGAGCTCACCGAGGCCGTGGCGGTCATGCTCTTCTACTCCGTGGGTGAACATTTTCAGGATCGGGCGGTGGACCGATCCCGTCGATCCATCCGGTCCCTCCTGGACCTGCGGCCCGACACGGCCCGGGTCATGCGGGGTGAAGCCTTCGTTGAGGTATCTCCGGAGGAAGTGGAACCGGGGGCGCTCATCGAGGTGAGACCCGGCGAGCGGATTCCCCTGGACGGAGAGGTGGTGGAAGGAGAAAGCTCCGTGGAGACTTCCGCCCTGACCGGTGAGTCCGTCCCCCGTACCGTGTCGGTGGGAGACGATGTGCTTTCCAGTTTTATCAACGAATCGGGCAGGATAAAGGTACGGGTCACCAGGCGTTTCGAGGAATCTTCCGTTTCCAGGATCCTCGAACTGGTGGAAAACGCGAGCAGTCGGAAGGCGCCGACCGAGCGTTTCATCTCCCGTTTCGCCGCTTACTATACCCCGATTATGGTCGGCCTGGCCGCGGTAGTGGCGTTTTTACCCCCCCTGATAATCCCGGGGGCTCTCTTCAGCCAATGGATCTACCGAGCCCTGGTATTGCTGGTGATTTCCTGCCCCTGTGCCCTGGTCATCTCGATTCCCCTGGGTTATTTCGGCGGTATCGGCAGGGCTTCACGAAACAGTATCCTGATAAAAGGAGCGAATTACGTCGACGCCCTGAAGGACGTGGATACCCTAGTCATGGACAAGACCGGCACGCTGACTAAGGGGGTTTTTCGAGTGACGAAGGTGGTGCCCCGAAACGGATGTTCCCCGGAAGATCTCCTGCGCTGGGCGGCGTTGGCGGAAGCCCACTCCACCCATCCCATCGCCCGCTCGATACGGACCGCCTATCCCGGCGAGCTTGCCCCGGCCTCGGTTTCAAACGTCCGTGAGGAGAAAGGATACGGTGTTTCGGCGATGGCCGAAGGAAGGGCGATTTTAGCCGGTAACGACAAGCTTCTTCATCGTGAGCGGATAGAACACCAGGATTGCGGGGTTGTAGGGACGGTGGTCTATGTGGTGCTGGATAGCGTATACATGGGTTATCTTTTGATCTCCGACGAAATAAAGCCGGAAGCGGCAGAGACGATCCGGTCCCTTCGGAACCTCGGCGTGGAGCGCCTGGTGATGCTTACAGGGGACAACCGAGTCATCGCGGAGTCGGTCGCCAAAACCCTGGGGATAGACGAATACCGCGCCGAGCTTCTCCCCGAGGAAAAGGCCGCGGCGGTGGAAGAGTTGAAAAGGGAGATGAAAAAGGGAAGGCGCCTCGCCTTCGTCGGGGACGGGATAAACGACGCCCCGGTGCTGATGGTTTCCGACATCGGCATCGCCATGGGAGCCCTCGGCTCGGATGCCGCCATAGAAGCGGCGGACCTTGTCCTGATGGACGACAGGATCGACCGGGTTCCCATGGCTATCCGCATAGCCCGGTTCACCCGGAAAGTGGTGATTCAGAACATCGTCCTGGCCCTCCTGGTGAAGGCGGTGTTCCTTGCCTTCGGGGCCTTCGGTCTCGCCACGATCTGGGAAGCGGTGATCGCGGATGTGGGCGTCGCGCTCCTGGCGGTGCTCAACTCGATGAGGACCCTGGGGATCTCGCGGCGGATCTGATCGGATCGGCGCGTCCGGATGAAACCGCCGGGCGGGGGCATCGGGATGAGTACAGGACTTCGTTCCTAAAAGGAGTATAATATACACCAAAAGGAGCGTGTGCTAAGGAAAAAACCTACTCGCTCATGTCCCGGGCGTACCAGAGGCCGGTATCGCCGTTGAAGTATCCATAGAAGCTGATGTGCGCCCTGCCGCCGGCATCCAGGACAAGGGAAATGGTATCTTCCTGGTAGCCCAGAGTGCAGATGTCGTCTTCGAAGTGCCATCCGCCGGCATCCTTTATCCCGTGGGCGAGGAACGCGGGACTTTCCCCGGACCGGTAGGCCACATGCACGGTACCCGCCCCGTCGATGGCCAGGGACGCTCCTCTCGGGTTGTCCGTGGTGGCCACCCTTTCGTTCTGCCAGCCGTTCTGCCACCGGGCAAGGATAAACCCGCGCTTTTCCCAGTCTTCTTCCAGGTAGTCGTCCATGACCAGGCACAGCACACCGGCGGGATCGAAGGCCATCGCCAGGTTGGCCTGGGCATCTTCTTGAGTGAGCTCGGCGGCGGCTTCGTAGTCCCAGCTCGAACCGGTGCTGTTCCACCGGGCATACCGCAGATAAGATAAGTCCGTTCCGGCATAGTCCGTGGTAATGTAGCACACGTGGGGGGTGCCGGAATCGTCCAGGGCGAAGGCCGCTTCCTGCAGTGTTTCAGCGTTCAGGTCCAGGGGAGGAAAGGTGTCGTCCCAGGCGCTCCCGGTATACCGGGTATAATGAAGGGTAGAGTCATCTTGAACATAGAGAAAGTGGGGATCATCATCCCCGTCCAGGGCAAAGGCCCGGGGCTCAGCCCAGAGGCCGCTTACTGTGAGGGCAATATCACCGGTTTGCCAGGAGCCGCTGTCCCGGAAGGCATGCTTGACCCAGCTGTTTTCCGGATTTGAACTATCCTCCAGATAATAGACGAAATGGGGCCGCCCGGAGGAATCCAGGGCCATGGGGCTGAAGCCTTCCAGAAAGGTATCGGGGGCGGGATCCGTGAAATGTTCCGGCGGGGTCAGCCAGGCCGTGCCGTCATGGTACTGGTAGTATATCCCTGGTGTCGCACCCTGGCTGTAGTAGAGGATATGCGGGTTGCCCGCGGCGTCCACGGCGACGGATGAGCGGGTCTCACCATCGCTTCCCACGTCCAGGTCGACGGCCTGCAGCGCGAAGCGGCTGGTGGTGGCGGAGGCTTCTTCCGACCAGGGGGATGCCCCGTCGGCGTTTACCGCCCGGACCCGGTAGACATAGCCCGTGGCGGCCAGGAGACCTTCGTCCGAAAGGGTAACGACATTCGCTCCGTTGTCCGGCAGGTTCGCATAGGTGCCGGCCGCGCCGGTCTTCCTCTGGATTTCATAACCCGTTTCGATGCTTACATCATTCCAGATGAGATCTATCCGGTTCCAGGAGGACGCCTCGGCGTCGAGCCCCGTGGGGGCCAGGGGGGTGTTGACCACCCTGACGGTATAGGTGCGGGTGTCCCAGTTGTTGGCCGTGACGGTGTACTGCACCGGCGCGGTGAAATTATTGGGTGTCTGCCCGCTGACCTGGTTTATCTCCCCGACCTTGATGATGACCCCGGTCATCTCGAAGGTGGCCACGAGGCCGGTGATGTCGGTGGTTCCGGCCATGGAGACCGTTATATCCGTTCCGTCGAACATGCCGACGGCGTCTTCGGTCAGGACGTTGTTTACCGGAGATGCTTCAAACCTGTAGGAAACAATGGACATGGGCGCGTTTAAGGCCAGGGACACCGTCGATGTTTTTCCGTTCCAGTCCTCCGCGGTGATTTTGATGGTAACCGTGCCGACCATGTCGGCGGTGGAGAAACTGAAGCTGAAGGAACCGTCGGCGCCGGGTTCGAAGGCCGTCTCGGCGGTGGACCCGTTGAGGCTGTACAGGCAGGACGCAATTTCACCCGCCGCCCCCTGGTCGTTCGCCTGGTCCGTCACCCTGCCGTGACGGTTACCGTCGCCGAGTAGGGATCGCCGTCCCCGGGGGAGGTAATGGTGATCACCGGCGGTATGGTATCGGCGGCTTTCAGGATGTCCAGGTCGGTCAGCGGGTCGCCGCAGGCGGACAGGATCGCCAGAAGGATCAGGAACAGGCAGCCTAGCATGTTTCCGGGGTTTTTTAACTGGAATGTCGCGGATTTCATGGCGGGCCTCCTCATAAAGGATAGAATGATCCTCTATCTAATCCGGTCTAGAGTGCGCCTTACATCTACCAGTATATCCTGAGAGAATGAATTTCACAATAAAATCTTCAGCCGTCCGAACCGTCCCGGAATTGTAAAATAATTTTCCCTCTTCCGGGTATTTAGAGTATAATCCTGGCATGAAGATACTGCCCGTACGAACCAAAACCGACATGAAAGCCTTTGTCCGGTTTCCTGCCCGGCTCTATAAGGACAGCGCCTGCTGGGCACCGCCCCTCTGGCGGGACGAGAAGACCGCCTATTCCGGAAAGAAAAACGTCATCCTGAAAAACTCCGATTACCGGATGTTCCTCGCCCTGGGAGATGCCGGAGAAGTCCTCGGCCGGGTCCTGGCCTACGTGGATCATTCTTTCAACGCCTTCTACGGAACCGCCACCGGCTTTTTCGGGGCCTTCGAGGCGGTACAAGACCCGGCGGCGGCCGGCGCCCTTCTCGAGGCTGCCGAAACATGGCTCAGAGGCCGGGGTATGACCACCGTCCGCGGCCCCATCAACCCGGTGGCCGAGTGCTGGGGAGTCCTGGTGGAAGGTTTTTCTTCCGTCCCCGTGTTCATGGCCCCCTACAACCCGCCGTTCTATGACGGCCTTCTGGCCGGCCTGGGGTACGGGAAGGCCAAGGACCTGCTGGCCTACGAAGCCGACACTATTGCCGGCTATCGGATCCCCGATCGGTTTCAACGTTTTTCCGACGGTTTTGCCGAAAAACGTCCGGAGTTCACCGTCCGGCGAATCGACCTGAAAAACCTCCTTCGGGATGCCGAGGCGATATGGAGCATTACCAATACCGCCCTGAAGGACAACTGGGGCTACGTTCCCGTGGACCGGACCGTAATGATCGATATGGTCAAGCGGCTGAAGATGATCCTGAACCCCGACGCCGTCTGGTTCGTGGAAAAAGATGGGACGGCGGTGGCCTACGCCCTGGGTTTTCCCGATATCAATCCGACCCTGCGAAAGATAAACGGGCGGATGTTCCCCTTCGGTTTTGCAAAGCTTCTTTCGGTGAAGAGAACGGGCCGGCGGTTCCGGCTGTTCGGCCTGGCGGTGATGCCGGAATACCACGGCCTGGGGCTGGACGTGCTTCTGTACAAGCATATGCACGACGCCCTGGCTCCGCAGGGCATCGTCATGGAGGCCAACTACATCCTGGAGGACAATTTCAACATCCGCAACGCCCTGGAAAAACTCGAAATGAAACACACCAAGACCTACCGGGTCTACGAGAAAGCCCTGGTCTAGTCTGGAGGATTAACTTAAGGGAGCCGTCAACCCCAGGGCTAGGGCGCAGCGGTTCATCCCCGTGTCGTGGGAGAAGATGAGCACCTTTTCTTCGGGGAACCTTTCGGAAAAGACCTGTGCCGAGGCAAGATGAAGGGCGTCCAGGGTTTTTACTACCACAGGAAAGGGTCCCGCAGCTTTTCGTTTTACCGTGTCCGACAGAGCAAGCAGCGAGACTCCCCCCAGGACATCCTTGAGACGGCTTAACGCGGTGACGAAACCGTCATCGTCCAGCTCGCCGTTAAGCCGGTAACGATGAAAAACCCTTTTGCATTCAATTTCCAGTAATTCGCTGGATATTACCCGCTCACAGGCAAGAACATGGCGGATAATTTCTTCACCTAAAAGGATGTGTCGAAGGGCTACCGAGGAATCGAGGTAGGCTACCATCGGTCATTTCGCTCCTTCAAAAGGTCCGCCAGGGGGTCCTTTTGTGTTAAGGGGGGCAGAGGTTTGTACTCGTAGGGTTTTACGGCTTCTTTTACAAAAAGAGGTTCCGCCTCGAAAGGGACTACCAGGGCAACCGGGTGTCTGTGGTCGACAATGACGATCGGTTCGCCGGCTTGTACCTTTTTAAGTTCCGCGCTCAGGTGGGCTTTCAGATTCGAGACTGAAATAGTCTTCATATGACCAGTATATGACTATAATAGCTGATAGTCAATCATCATCTCTGGGTTTTCTTGAAGCGGGACGCGGGCAATGGAAGCTGTTATCCTTCTCGATACGGACATTCTGCCTGATCTCTTAGCAGATAGGGGCTCCGCAGCGGTCCCTGAGGACATCCTGTCAGCCGGCCGGGGTGGCCGTATCGGCTGTAACGCCCGGAGATCTCAGGTGACGAAGCCTGCTCCACCGAGGGCTTTTACCAGGTCGTCTATCCCTTCTTCTTCTTTCAAATAGTCTTTGGCGTACCGGTATCCCGCTTCCACGATCTCTTCCAGGCTTTCAAACTCCAGCATGCCGAACCCCTCTACGGGGGGGCGGAGGTAGAAATCGGCCATATCCTTGACGCTGTTGATTCGCTGGACACTCCCCAGCATGGTGGTGCGGAACAGGATGTTCGAGAGGGTCGGAATGACGGCGCGGCGGCTTCGGGGCAGCAGTTTCTGCCGAAGGATCTGCCGGGCCGATGGATACACGGTGCTGCCCCGGGGAACCTCCACATCCCGGGTCGGAGCCACATCCACGGCTATCAGGGTTCCCCGGCATTTGGCGCGCATCACATCCCCCGGCAGATTGTTCACCACCCCGCCATCCACCAGCAGGCGGTCCTCGAGAATCACCGGAGGAAAGACCCCGGGAAGGGATATACTGGAAAGCACGGCGGTAAGGAGGGGGCCCGATGTATGAACCCAGGCATCGGCGGCGGTGAGGTCCGAGGCTACGCAGAAATACCCCGTCCACAGGTCTTCTATCCGCACATCCCCCAGCTGTTCGGAGAGCATCCGTTCCAGGCGGCGGCCCCGTAAAAGGGAAACCAGGGGAAGGGTATAGTCCTTGAAAGGTTTGTGCCGGGCGAACAGGCCCTTCAGCATCGTAACCAGATCCCGGGGGTCGATGCCCATGGCGTGCCCCGCGGAAACCACGGCCCCCATGCTGGTACCGCCGATCATGTCCACGGGAATCCCCTTTTCCTTCAGGGCCCGCAGAACCCCGATGTGGGCGAACCCCTTCGCCCCGCCCCCGGAAAGAACCAGGGTTACCGCCTGGCCCGTCAGGAGCCGGGCGAGGCGCTCATAATCGGCGTCCCGGCCCGCCCGCACATGGACGACTCCCTCCACCTTCCGGCAGGCAAGCCACCGGCCGGTGCCCGAAGGCAGGGCCGTTTCCGGTGGATGGAGCAGGACAAGGGTGGCGGGGGGTATTTCCCCGGCCGGTCCCTGGAGCAGGGTTTTCTCCAACGGGCTCTCCTCGGGTGTGCCTTCGGCGTCCCCCAGGAGAAGCAGACGGTCGGCCCGGCGGACGCAGCGCCAGGTCCAGGGCGTGGGGTCTGTATCGGGAATATACATGACATAATCGTATGACCCCTCCTGTTCATCCAGCCAGATCTCCAGCCGCATGGCGTTGGGGTTATCCTCCGGGATGTTGGCCGTTCCCGGAAGACCGACGAGACGGTCTACCTCGCCGCTGGAAAGCAGAAGCACCCGGCGGGGATGGATCGGCATGATGAGCTTCCGGGCCAGAGCGGCGGCATCGGCCTTCGGTGAAAGGGGAAGGACGGCGAAATTCGTCACCCCGGTGTCTTGAGATCGGCATTCCAGGTTCCGGCGGAGGCGCCGGATAATGATCCGGGTCATGGCCATGACCAGTTCCGGATGACTCGATATGATCCCCCGGAAGGTTTCCGGCGAGATAAGGATGGCTTCGCTGTCCCGGGCGGCGAAGACGTGGGCCGAACGGGTCTCCCCGGTGAAAAGGGCCATTTCTCCCACGCATTCCCCGGCGAAGATCTGCCCCGCCAGCTGCCGGCCTTCCGGGGTCTCCACCTCCGCCGCCAGGCGGCCGTGCATCAGGACGCAGAGGCTCTGGTCATCCTCCCCCTGGCGGAACAGGTATTCCCCCCGGCGCAGGCGTATCCATTCCGCCACCCGTTCGATCTCGTCTCTCACCTCTTCGGGAAGGGGGCCGAAGAGAAGGGGTAACACCGTCTCTACCCGGTAATGGCGGATCCGGCGGCGGATGAGCTCTTCCATCTCCTTCAAGACCGCCGGGGATGCCGCCGCCACGGATTCGAAGGTCTCCCGGCGCAGGCGGACCAGAAGGCTCGTCTCCAGGGCCCTCACCCCCGCGGTCCTGCGCCCGCCGGTGAGCAGGTGGAGCTCTCCCACCGGGTCTCCCGGTTGTAACACCCCTATTCGCTCCTTGTCTCCGTCGGCCAGGATCTCCACGCTGCCTGAGGCTATTACGTAGGCCGAATCGCACAGGTCGCCCTGATGAAAAAGAAAAGCCCCTTTATCGAGGGGGTATTCCTCCAGGGCTTGGGCGGTTTTTTCGGCGGTTTCCGGGTCAAGTCCCTGGAACAGCCCGGCTTTTTTCCAGAGGTCGTACTTTTTCCCACCGGTCATGGCGGCCACGTTATCCCGCCCTCTGTATCTGAAGGCGCAGCCTCCGGCAGAGTACCCGCAGTACCCCGTGGGCGATTTCCGGGTTGTCCGCCAGGGCTATATCGAAGGCATCCTTGTCCAGCCGGAAGAGCACCGAGTTCTCACAGGCCGTCACAGAGGCCGCCCGGGGAGCCGGGTCCAGCAGGGCCATCTCGCCGATAATCTCCCCGGCTTCCAGGAAGGCTATGGTCCGCTCCCCGTCGTGAACCCGCATTTTCCCCCGGGCGATCACGTAGAGGCAGCTCTCCAGGTCACCCTTATGAATGATGGTTTCACCCTCTATCGCCTCGAGGCGGTCCGCCAGGGCGGCCAGGGAGGCCAGGGCCTGGTCGGGAGTCTCCTCGAAAATCGGCGAGGATTTGAGAAGAACGACGCGTTCGATATCCGTCATATCGGAATCTCCTTCTTGGTTGCTTGAAAGTTCTTTCACAGCCCACTGTGCCGTCCGGGCTATCCTCCGGTCGCCGCTGGAGAGCAGGCACCGGATGAGCGGCAGCAGGTCGGAGCGGGATTCCCGGGCCGCGGCGTACAACGCGCAGGCGGTAACCCAGGGATAAGGCCAGGTTTCGGGAGAGGATAGAATCTCCGAAAGCAGGTCTCCGTCGATGTTTTCCGTTCCCCCCGGGGAGGGTGAAGGGTCCCGGTAAAGGTCGGTCACCCGGCGGCGGAGTTCCCGGTCCAAGGTCACCTCCAGGAGTTCCTGGGCCAGGCTTCGTTCCCGGGCATCGGGGCTTTTGAGCCTTCCGTGAACAAGGGCTATCCCCGGCGGCCTGTAGAGAAAACTGAGAAGCCGGAAGACATGCCTTAAGAGAAGGTCTGTTTCCCCTTTCACGGCGGATGCCAGGGGTGAGCGGCTCTCTCCGGGCGGTCCGGTTTCCAGGTTCCGGAGGAACAGGGCCTTTTCCGTTTCCTGAAGGACCAGCGAACGGAGGGCCGGCCGGTCCTCCGGGGGGGCATGGTAGTCCTGCAGGGACAGGGCCCGCCCCGCCTCGTGCCGGGTTTCCGGGTCGGGGTGCCGTAAAAGGGACGCCAGGAGGTCCGTCGATTCAGGGGCGGAAATTCTTCCGCAGGCGCGGACCAGGCAGAGGCGGGTTTCCCGGGATGCCCCGTCGGGGGCGGAGAGAATACCGGCGGCCCAGGGGAGGAGAGTGGTTCCAAAGGCCGCGGCGGCGCAGACCGCTTCGGACCGGAGGGTCCGGTCTTCCATGCACCGGACAACTTCCGGCACCAGGGCCGCCGCGGGGACCCGGGAAGCAGCTCTCAAGGCTTCTTTTTTCAGGGTGACGTCACTATCCTTCAGCAGCGCCGCCAGGGGAGAGATGAAGTCCGGAGATCCCACCTCCCCGGTCAGCCGGGCGGCGAAAAGCCGGTCTTCCGGGTCCGGCGAGGCCAGGAGGCGGCAAAGAGTGGGTGCGATGAGAAGCACCCCGTCGATGCCCCGGGAGCGCAGCAGGCCGGCAAAAAAGCCCCTCCGGATGTCGGGATCCCGGTGGTTCATGTAGGTCGGGGCCAGTCTTTCCGCCTCCGGATCCAGGGCGCAGAGAACACGGACCGCCCGGGACAGAACGGAAGGGTCTTTTTCCGTTTCCAGGAGCTCCTTCAGGCGGTCCAGCGACCGGGTGAGCCGGTGGATTTCCATGCACTCAAGGACCTCCCGGCGGACCTCCGGGTCCGGGTGATCCAGTAACCGGGGGAGCTTTTCCAGGTGCGCCTCGGACCCGGCTTCCTCCAGGATTTCCAGGGCGTAGCGGACCTGCTTTCCCCGGGGAGAGTCCAGGAGCCGCAGCACCGATGACAGGCTCGCTTCCTCGGTTAAGGAAATTCTCTCCGGGGGAACCCTCCCCCCGGAAAGGGCTTTGTCCAGGGTCTCCCGGTAGGATCGGAAGGCAAAGAAGGCGAGCACCAGGATTCCGGCCATGATGAGAAGGGTGAAAAGAGCGATATGCCCCAGGGTGATCCCGGGAACCAGGTCGATAAGCAGGAGCAGCCCCCCGGCCGCCCCCACCGCCAGGGGAACGCCCACCCCCTCCGCCAGGGTCTGGACAGAGATCCGCAGCCGGGGCTCCAGGGGCTGGTAGGCGGCTTTCAGGGAGGAGTCGGAGAGGCCCGACACCACGACGAAATTGACGATCCGCGCCGAGAGAACCAGGATAAAAAAACCTCCCGCGGCCTCTCCAAAGACCAGGGAGGCCGCCGCGGCGCCGCAGAGAATCGCCCCCACCGCCAGGGGGTTGGCGGAGAGCCCGACCCCGACCCCGAACCTGAGGAGGACCCGGCCCGATACGAAAAGGAGGAACAGCAGGGTCAGCAGGGTGGCCGTGGCGGTGAACATCCCGAGAAAACCGGTCAGTTCCTCGGCCCCGGCGAAACGGAGGGCCGCAGCGCTGAGAAAGAGAAAATTCACCATGTTCGAACCGAGTTCCAGGGCGACCCGGAAGGATAAGAGTCTTCGAATATACGGGTTTTTAAAAACCAGGGCGCCGGCCCTGACCGGTTTCCCGGGCTTCTGTGCCTGCCGCGGGGGTTCCGACGGACTCTTGTCCGGGAAAACGAGGCTCACCAGGGCCGCCGAGGCCAGGGCGCCGGAGGAAAAAAACAGCAGGTTTTCCGTTCCGCCGGTAAGACGGTTTAAAGAGCCCGCGAGTCCCCCGCCGGCCACAACCCCGGCGATCTGCGCCGCCATAACCAGGGGATAGCGGCGTTTCATCTCCTGGATGTTCCAGAGCCGGCCGGCCCGGGCGCCCAGGAGAATCATGCCGGCCTGGGTTGCCAGGACCACGCCCACCATCAGGGCGTAGACGAGCCAGGGATGTCGTTCCGCCCCGGTTCCGGCCGCCCCGAGGAGGGCTGAAAAGGAAAGAAGGACGGCCATGGAAAAGAAGGACAGGGATATCCGCTTCTGGAGCACCAGGAGAAGGGCGAAGAGGGGCGGAAGAGTCGCCGCGATGGCCAGGTACACCAGCGGGAGCTTTGCCGACCCGGCGGTGACCAGGAAAAGACTGTTGGCGGCGGTGTACAGAAGGGATACCGCGAACCCCTGGAGGGCAGCCTGGGCGCAGAGGAGGGGAAAGACGCGGTGGGGTTTGTCCGATGGGGCTTTTCTGTGTAAATCCACAACCACCACCCTGGCGGGAACCTTTTTTACACCCTGAGGCCGGCAACGCCGGACAGTATTACTATAGGCCCCGGGTTTCCGGGCTGTCAAATCATTTCTTCAGTGTCATGAAGCCGGCGCCCGCAGAAGACTGCTTTCATGCCTGCATGTTCTCGATCTGTCCTCTAGTCCACGGAAGATTTTGTCCGGTTTACCGGGTTAATGCTCTAAAGCGGATAGGTAACCAAACGGGATAAGTTGTAACTATACCTATTACTCCTAATACCTGTTTCCTGGCCTCTGAACACATTGCCTCTGTCGTTCAGCAAACAGTGTTTTAAGTACTGAATTGATCCCCTAGGCGCTCTTTTCCGAGAAGATATACACCAGCTCCAGCCTGTTTTTAACCCGGCACTTGGTAAACACGTTGTAAAGGTGGGCTTTGACCGTCCGTTCGGAGATGAACAGTTTTTCGGCAATGTCCTTATTTCTTCTCCCTACCAGGATCTCCCGGACCACGTCGATTTCCCGGGGGGAAAGCCGGTACTCTTCGAAGGGCGGATCGCGAAGCTCCTGCCGTTTGTACCGTTCTACCTGTTCCCGGTAGGTGGCCAGGAGGGTGTCCAGTTGGCTGACCCGGGTGATGACAAGGGAGCTCATGAAGAGGAACATGCCCACGTGCAGGTGGGAGGTAAAATTGCTTACCTTCAACCCCGCCGCCCCGGCCAGGGATGAAAGGGACGAGACCCCCAGCATCACAAAACCGGCAAGAATCAGGAGGGCTTCTTGTTGTCCCCTTTTCCATATCCGGACAAGGTAGATAACCAGCAGCAGGATCGTGGCAAAAATGAAAAACTGCAAGAGGACCCGCGTAAGGATGCCGGCGGTAAAGACGGGTAAAAAGCCCTCCCGCCCCCGGGTCAGGTACAGCAGGGTCGGAAAAACAACACCAAGAAAGGCGAAAAGGGTGTTTATACCGAGAGCCGCTGTAATCAGGGGGCTCCGCTGCCGGGGAAACAGGCCTTTTATAAATAGAATAAAGAAGAAGGGGATGCAAAAGGTCTGGGCAACGCCGATGATATCCCAGAAAAAGGGCTCCGGCGGAAACAGGTTTTTTATATCCGTGTACCGATAGGTGTAGAAGGCCACCAGGACACAGAGGAACGCCAGAAAATATGTACCCGTAAACTCGGAGTTGTACACCCTTATCAGGACCAGCAGGACGGCGGAAAGAAGATAAAAGAAGGTAAACCCCAGGGGCAGCAGGTCCTTCAGGATCATGTGCCTGTAAAGCTCCCGGCTAGGGCCGATAAGAAAATCATCCCTTATCCCGATATACAGGGGAAAATGAGAGGTAATCCGGGCATAGAGCGTCTTGCCGCCGTAGTCAGGAGGCAGATGGTATTCCGTCCGGTAGAATCCCGCGAAGGAGTTCGGATCATCCGACCCGTAGGTTCCCAGAATATCATCTTCGACGAAAAAAACCGCCGATGAAAAAATGGTTCCCACCGCCAGAAAGCTGTTCATTTCTATTTCTTCCGGAAGCCGGGTCTTCAGCCACAGGGTTGGCGATGCAAGCCTACCGGGATTCCTGAACGCCAGGGTGTCCGCCGCTCTCCAGTCGTCCCGAAGCTGGATGTCATGATAGGACGCTTCGTCGAAGAGGATCTCCCAGGATTCAATTCTGAACAATGTACTTCGGGTCCGCACAAGATGGGGAAGCACGATTCCGGCGGTCATGGCAAAGAGGGAGAACCAGATATAGATATACAGGATCTTTTTAATCCTCATGAGCAGAGGTCTCCATCAGCGGATCTCCTCCTGGCTTTTATGGAACAGATTATACGGTTTTTTTGGGCTTCTGTCAGGTGAGGTTCTTGCAAAATTAACATGAAGAGAGGTGATAACATATGAAGAAGATTAACCTTGTAGAATAAGCAGGATGAACAAGCACAAAATAACCGGAATATCCCCCGGCCTGATGGTACCGGAGACGGATGGGCGGCTGAATGGAGATTGTAAAATCCACGGCGGCTTCGTGTAAATTACATGAAAATCCACGAAGTTGTTGTTGAATTTATATAATAATCCTGCTATGATATCAGTATGTACCGGCGCATTCTGGATCTCCCCGCACTTGCAGAAAAAAAATCCTTCTTTCTCTTTGGACCCCGGAGTACCGGAAAAACAACGCTTCTGAAGGCTCAATTCCCCGGCAGGCCGATTATCAACCTTCTGACAAGCTCTACATACCTGCCCCTGGCTGCTAATCCTTCACTGATCTCCGACATGGTAAGGGAACAGGGCACATCCGGTGCGGTGGTTATAGTAGATGAAATACAGAAAATCCCGCAGCTGCTTGATGAAGTGCATAGCCTCATCGAATCCACCGGCGCGCATTTTGTGCTTACCGGGTCCAGCGCCCGCAAGCTGAAGCACAGCGGTGTTAATCTTCTCGGCGGCCGGGCTTGGCAGGCAAACCTGTTCCCCCTGGTGTCGGCGGAAATACCTGATTTCGATATCCTGCGGTACCTGCGCTATGGCGGCTTACCCCAGGTCTATGCCGGAGAATACCCCGAAGAAGAATTGGCCGCTTATGTGGACTTATACCTGAAGGAAGAAATCCAGGCGGAAGCCCTGGTTCAGAATCTGGTACAGTTCTCACGTTTTCTGAAAACTGCCTGTTTATCCAACGCGGAGCAGATAAACTACACCAACCTGGCAAACGACACCGGTATCCCGGCTACCACCGTCCGGGGATATTTTGATATTCTTGCTGATACCTTTACCGGTTTTCTTCTGGAAAGCAGAAAGGATATTTCCAAACGGAAAGCCGTAGCAACGCCGAAGTTTTACTTTTTTGACACCGGGGTGGTTCATTTTCTCCGGGGGAATATACCTCTTCAGGAGACAAGCAGTGAGTTCGGCAAAGCCTTTGAACAGTTTATCGCCATGGAACTGCGTGCCTGGATATCCTACCGAAGGGACCGCCGCTCTCTCTGTTACTGGCGGACCCGTACCGGCCTGGAGGTCGATTTCATTGTGGGTGACGATCTGGCTGTTGAAGTAAAAGCTACCCGTTCGGTCCAGGACCGTCACCTGAAGGGGCTCAGGGCGTTGAAAGACGAGGGGGTTGTTCCCCGGCTGGTTATGGTTTCCTTCGATCCGGGAAACCGGGAGACTGTCGACGGCATCCGTATTCTCCACTGGTCGAGGTTCCTGGAATTACTGTGGCAGGG
>JAFGDJ010000019.1 GCA_016932135.1 Spirochaetales bacterium
GATTCCAACGACCAGGACCTGACCATGGTGGGGCGGATCCGGGAAGACTATACGATAGACAAGGGCCTGAACCTGTGGATCGTGTCCAACAACATCCGCAAGGGGGCGGCCCTGAACGCCGTGCAGATCGCCGAGAAGCTTCTGGCGATGGAGCTGGTATAAAGACAAGGGGCGGCCTTCAAAGGGCCGCCTTTTTATAGGATTCCTTCTATCACCGTGGGGCTGCCGGAAGTTATTTATTTAAAATGGCTGTCCGCCGGAATTCCGTGGGAGTCATTTTTTTCAACCGTTTAAAGACTCTGTTAAAGCTGATGATGTTTGAGAATCCGGTTTTCTCCGCGGCGATCTTTATGGGGTTTCCGTCAAGAATCAATTTGCACGCCTGGTCTATGCGGACCTGTCGAATATACTCGGCCAGAGGGGTCCCCTGGTTTTCCTTGAAAAATACGGTCAGGTACTTAGGATTCATACCGAAGTGTTCGGCCAGGGAGGGCAGATACATTTCCCGATCGGCCAGGTGGTTTTTTACGTAGGCTTTTATCTCCTGAAAAAGACGTTTTGTATGATCTCTTTTTCTGCCGGATATTTCTTCGCAGGAAGCCTTAATAATTCTTTCCAAAGATTCTTTCATTGACCTGATATCTTCCGAGCTGAAGAAGTCGACAATCAAATCATTGCACGTTGCCATAAACTCTCCGGTACCTGCCGGACTGGAGGAGACGGTCTGAATCACGGTTGTTAGTGTAGTAAAGAGAATACATCTGGCGGCGGCGGTACTGATACCTTCACCCGATTCGATGTATTCAATAATCCTGCCGATCCTTTCCTCGGCATTTTCATACCTGCCTTCCCGCACGGCTTCGGAGAGTTTCTTCTGATCATCCTGATCAAGATAAAGAAAACCACCGGTATCTTCCGAGTCTGCAACCAGGGTATTCTCCGTCATGAAAAATTCTGCCTCTTCCATTTTTCGATGGCACTGCAGATACTGTGAACGGATCTCTTCGGCGGCGGTAAAGGGAAGGCTGACTACCGCCAGAGGAGTGAATCCTGTTCGTGCGGTCAGCTTTTCTCCCTGAGCATCCAGGTGTTTCAATAACTCCTCAAGCCTTTCCGCCGGGGTTCCTTCCCCGGAAAGAAGCAGTACCGCCGCCTGATCAATAAATACCAAAAAGAGTCTCTTCCAACCTTCCGGCAAAACGGCAGATACTTCGGAAACATAGAGACGTAAAACTTCAGAAGGAAAGCAGGAGCCCGCAAGTTTCAGATAACCTAGAAAAAAAGACCCGGATGCATTGGTTGATGCCGGAATCTTTAACGTTTCAGGTATATTTGCATAGGCCAGGTTTCCTTTCAGCAGCCCCTCCAGGAGCCGGCTGTTCATGTCTTCTTCAACTCTCCTTAATTGTTCGCGGTTTATCCTGTTGGCCGCCAGCAGATGGTTTGAATATTCCTCGATCCTTTCATATTCATTTCCGCGCTTCGGGATGGTATCGATACTGTTTTCAAAGCGGTCAATAATTTTTATCAGCGGTCGGTAGTGTACGGTGATAAAATAGACAGCCAATACAAGACCTAGGCCCACCGCTGCCGCTGCTATAATGAGGAAAATACTTCGCAGCTGTCGAAGTTCGGACATATACAAGGGTTCGGGAATGAAGGAGCAGCAGAAGAGATTGGCGAGTTCTGTTTGTGTCACCGCAAAAGCTCCGATTCCCTTGAGAATTACCGAGTCTGAGAGGGATACCGCCCTTCGGGAAACCTCCTGGAGAATTTCAGAGCCTATGTTTTCATCGGAAGAGAAGAGGAGGTTCCCTTTATTATCTATAATGAATTGTACACCACCGTATTTCTTCGGAATTTCCTTCAGATAAGCGGTCTGACCTTCTCTGTTAAAAGCTACCAGCAGAACAGACGTTTCTCCTGTAGAGTCCTGTGAAAGCATTTGCATATAGGCAAAGGTGCCGTTTTCATCCAGAGCCCAATCGAATCTGTTCCAATCGGGACGATTTGAAACCTTCTGAATGAAAGCGTCAATATATTTTTGTGTCTTCCCCGGTAAGGAGAAAATGCCGTCACTGGTAACGGTGAAACCACTTTGGTTGAATAGAATCGATACGGTTTTAATAAATGTGTGGGTTGCCTCGGTTATTCTGAAATACTCAACCATGTCCCGGTAAGCCCAGGAGAATTCGGTAATATTTTCCGAAGGTGATCCTGTAAGAGCTGAAGCGTAGGGCGCGTTGGCCACTTCGGTTCCTATTGCCCTGGTCTCGGTAAGCTGGGTCTCCATACGGCTCCGTATTTCGGCGGCCAGGCCCGAGTTGATAGCGGTTATCTGTTCTTCAATAATACCCTCGGCAAGATGATACAGCAGGAAGGTCAGGGGAAGGTAAAAAACCAGGAGCATCAAGATTGTCTTTATCCAGCCGAAGACCAGGGTTCTTTTTCCGGCAGTACGTCCGAGATGCATGAATTACTATACCATGGATTTCTTCGGAAGGTTCAAATTCCCTTCCGGAATTCTAACGAACTGTTTGTTTTCGGAAAAACTGTTCATTTACAGCTGCGGGAGTGGACCGTATGATAACGTAACATTTTTTTGGAGGAAGGACCGATGAAACGAAAAATAATAACCATGACAATCTTTATGCTTGTTTTTATTGCCCTCTTTACCGGTTGTGCCAGTTTACTTGACTCGCTGTTAAACAATACGGGAAGCAGTTCTTCGCCCATGGTTAGTTCCGATCCGCTGGACGGGTATGTCTTTGCCTATGTCGAAGGCTTACCGGGAAGCTATCATGTTGCAAAAATTACAAAGCCGGCCTCACCGGCCACCAAGAACCAGGCGGAAGTGATGGATCTGGGAAACCAGGGCGGCAAGGGCTGGGCCGAAGTGTTTACTTCCCATCCGGCGGACAAGAGCGAGCTTGCCGTGGGTGAGGTGGTGCTCCATCAAGGAAGTGGTTTCAGTGATCCCGATAAAGATACTCTTAAGGCTACAACCTGGACTGCGTATTACATTACCGATATAAGCGATCTGTACAAGGGTGAAATAATGATCGGTACAGAGACGGTGTCGATCAAGCACCTGCGGATTCCCGATACGGAAATCGTTGTTGATTGAAAGGACAGGGCGACATGAAGAATATCAGCGTAAAAATCTATTCCTTCGTTGCGGTCCTGCTGATGCTGGGCTTAATCTTTTCCGGCTGTGCGTCCCTGCCGGTCCCCACCGAGGCGGAGGTGATTGACGCCATTGGTGTAGCTCTCTTAGCCTATGCCAACGGAGCTCTAGAGGCTCTGACCGGATCGGCGGAGGGAGTGGAATACAATACCACAACCCTGGTGGTAACCTTTACAGGATATGATGTCTCGGGCTATGGGGAGGGGCAGTATTCCAGCATCTCCGGTACGGTTTCCAACGGAATGAACGGTTGGACCTTCGATGTTACGCTGACCGGAACCGGGGCCGTGGAAACACTATCATTTATTACCACTTCCCTTGATCAGGCGACGACCATAACGGCGGTGGCGAACGGCGAATCCTTTACCGTGGATGTTCAGGATCTGTAGGACTAATCCGGCACCTTACACAGCTCCAGGGCTTCGGCCAGCCCCAGGTCCTGGAGATCTTCCCTGAGTTTCTCCAGCCTGTCATCTCCGGCTTTGCCGGAGATGACATCCACCGCCGTCTCGAAGGCGTAGGAATCCAGGGTGCTTTTCAGATCCATCAACCGGGCTCCCTTCTCCCCGCCGGTCATGGGAAGAAAGCTGCGCCGGTTTTCTTCGGTCAGTCCGGCGGCCCACAGTCTGACTGCTTCTTTTTGTACCGGCAGCCTGAGGCTCTGCATGAAAGCTTCCCGATCTTTTAAATAGGGGCCGGCTACAAGGTAGTATTTGTATCCGCCGATACCTTCTTTCTCAAAGATGGCGCTGAGAAATGTGGGTTTGTCGTTCGTCAGGTTGTAACTTTCTCCTTGTATGCCGAAGTTAAAAAGCCGACGGCCCTCGGGTGACCAGATATAGTCCAGGGTTCTCGCAATAGCGGCAGGGTCATCCGCCGCTGTGGTGATATACGCCGAAGCGAAAGGAATAAACCGCCCAGAATCATGACCTGGCGGAACAGGGGCTGTTTCATCGAACCGCGGGTAGGCCAGGGGAAGGAGTTCGGCCTCCGGGTTCTTTTTTTGCAGAAGTCGTTCATAGGTCAGGATGTTGGAAACGTAGTCAACATAGATGCCCGCGGTGTTTTGTTCCACTGCTTTTATGTAAGCCCTTCGGCTGTTGATCAGTACTCCCGGATCCATCCATCCGTTTTGATACCAGCTTCTGAAACACTTCACAAAGTTGATAAAAGCCGGTTCAGCCGGTCCGTAGATGATCTTCCCATCCCGGAATAGAAAGCTCCAATCGATTCCGAAGGTTCCGATCATGAAACGGGTATCGACGATGTTGCCGCCATAGAAGGTCAGGGGTGTGTCGATGGCCGGGTCTGCCTGAAAACTGGAAAGGACCTCTTCCCAATCCTCCAGGGTTTCCGGCATCTCGAGGCCGTGCTTTTTTAACAGGTCCCTTCGAATGAAAGGCCCCATATAGGTCGAAGTGCCCTCATCGGCGTTGCAGGAGGGAAAACAGGCGTAGCTTCCGTCGGGCAGTTGAATGTCGGCCGCGGCTTCAGGGTTTTCTTCAAGAAAAGCCCTGAGATTCAGGGCTTCCCGTAACAATTCTCCGTCTAAGGGAAGCACAATACCGTCGTCCACGGCTCCGCTCATTCCACCGGGATAATCGTTTAAAAAATCGTGGCTGATGATATCGGGGAGTTTGCCCGAAGCCAGCATCAGTTTGAACCGGAGTTCGTACTGTCCCACCGGTGGGTGTATAAAGGTTATCTTTTTCCCGGTCTGTTCCTGCAGGACCTCAAAAACGGGCAGATCTTCCATCTTCATATTGAAGGAAGAAGCCCGATTGGTAGACCACCAGGTGATCCCGGTCGATTCGGCGGTTTCCTCTAGGACGTCTTCTTGGCATGCAACGGGAAGGAGAAGCAGAAAAAACAGTAGATAAACCAAGCGAAAAGAGCGCATGTCAGGTCACTATACCATGAAAATGAACGCTCAGCCAGATGATGGAAATAAAAAAGGCTGATCAAGTGTTCAGGAGGATCGGAAGAGACTCATCCGCTCCGGGTCAACCGTAAAAGAGATCACGTCGCCGGCCTCCTCAGCAGGGGGACGGTGGACAAGGAGGGTGAATCGCTGGTTTTTCTCTCCCAGAACCTCCAGGATATAGTGGCTTCCCAGGTACTCCTTTCGAACAATGGTTCCATGAAAAGCGTTTTCCCCCCGGCCTGATATGTCGCAGGCTTCGGGTCTGAAAAAGAGGGTTACCTCTTTCCTCAGGGTTGTTTCTCCCTCTTCAGGGTATAACGCTTTTAACTGTCCGAAGGCGGACTCAACTATCGCGTAATCTTCCTCCCTGCCTTGTATCTTCCCGGAAAGAAGATTTGCCTGTCCGAGAAAGGTGGCCACGAAAGGATTTATCGGCCGGTTATATATCCTTTCAGGGGTGTCGACCTGCTCGATCCGGCCTTTACGCATCACTGCGATCCGGTCGCCCAAGACCAGGGCTTCTTCCTGATCGTGGGTAACGTAGATCGTCGTCACGGCAAGCTCCCGTTGGATCCGTTTTATCTCGGCTCGCAAAGATGTCCGAAGGCGCGCGTCCAGGGCACTCAAGGGTTCATCCAGCAGCAGGAGCTCCGGTTTGGGCGCCAGGGCCCTGGCCAGGGCCACCCGTTGCTGCTCACCTCCTGAAAGGCGGGTTACCTTCCGTCCTTCATATCCCTCCAGGGAAACCAGGCGGAGTAATTCTTCCACCCTGGTTTTTATCTCCTGGTGATCCCACCGAAGCATCTTGAGGCCGAAGGCTATATTTTCCCGGACATTCAGGTGGGGAAACAGGGCGTAATCCTGAAAAACCAGACCGATCCGGCGCTGATGGACCGGCAGGGTGTCTATCCGCCGGCCGTTCATTCGTAGTGTTCCGCTGTCGGGGTTGATAAAGCCGGCCAACAGGCGTAGGGAGGTGGTCTTCCCGCACCCGGAGGGGCCTAATAGAACGAGGAATTCACCCTGCCGGACTTCCAGGTCCAGGTCAAGCTGAAAATCGGTATATTCTTTATGGATGTCGTTTATGCGCAGGTTCATTTATCCCAGCTCTCCTCCGGCCTTGTCGATGGACAGAAACGCCAGGAAGCAGAAAAGCATCAGCACGGCCCCCATGGCGCAGGCTCCGATAAAATTGTAGGAACCGATAAGCCGGTAAATCATCACCGGTATGGTTACCAGATCTTCGTTGTACAACATCAGCGTGGCGTTTATTTCCCCCACGGAAATTCCAAAGGCAAAGGCGGCGCCGGTTATGAGGGAGGACCGAACCAGCGGCAGCTCCAGGTTCCAGAAAAGTTGCCAGGATCCGGCGCCCAGACTGCGACCTGCCTCGGCCAGGGAGGGTTTCATCTTTCGAAAGGCCGCCGACAGTACCCGAATCACAAAGGGGTAGGCGATGACGGTGTGGGCAAATACCAGGGCGTAGAAGGTGCCCGTTATTTCCCAGGGAAAATGCTGATACGCTTTGAGGTATCCCAGGCCGAGAATGATGGAAGAAACCCCGATAGGCAGCATCACCACCGCTTCCAGCAGCCTGCTTCCGGCGAAGCGGCTCTTAGAGCCCCCGTAGGCTAACAATGTACCGATGGGCAGGGCCAGCAGGGTTGTCATGAGGGCAATAAACAGGCTGTTGAGAACCGCCCGCAGGTAGGGCCCCTGAGGAGAAAGGATTTCCTTATACCACTTTAAACTGATGGCGTGCTGTCCCCAGCCGGTTCTTTCCTGAAAAGAATAGAGGACCACCGTAATCATCGGAGCCAGGATGACCACAGCCATGCAGACGAAATAGAGTAGAAACAGCAGCCCCCGGGGAGACCGCAGAAAAGAGGTTAACCGGGGTTTTTCAAAGGAACTCATCTCTTCGGGAAAACTCGCTTTATGCTGAATTCTGATATAACCGTATAAGAAGATCAGTGAAAGAAAGGTGCCGATGAGAGCCAGGGCGCTTCCGGTTTTCAGATCCAGGCTTACTTTGGCAAGCCGGTAGACTTCCACCTCCAGAGTGGAATAACGGGGTCCGCCGCCGAGAACCAGGATAACGGCAAAGCTTAAAAAACAGAAGATAAACACTAAGGCGGCGGAAGAGAGAAGGGCCGGCAGAATCTGTGGGAGGGTAACCCGGCGGAAAAGGCCGAAACCGTGGGCGCCGAGACTTCTGGCGGCTTCCTCTGTCCCCGGATGGATTCGTTCCCAGTAGGATGATACGATCCGGACAACCACGGGGAAATTGTAAAAGGCGTGGGCCAGAAGAATCGCCTGGAAGGAATAGAGAATCTTCAAGGGCGGTTCCGCTAATCCGAAGAGCTCCATGAGAAAACGGTTTAACACGCCGTTGTTCCCGAAAAACCGGACAAAGCCCAATACCACTATAATGGAAGGAAGCACGAAAGGCAGGGTGGTCAACGCCTTGATAAATCCTTTCCCGCGAAAGTCGTAACGGGAAAGCATATAGGCTCCCGGAATCCCCAGGATCACCGAAAGCAAGGTGGAAAGGAAGGCTTGTGCCACGGTAAAACCGATTATCCGGAGGTAATACGGGTCTTTCAGCAGCATGAGTAGGGTCCCGAAATCGACCTTTCCCCGGGAATCCGTCAATCCTCCGAAAAGAATACTGCCTAAGGGATAGTAGAAGAATAAAATGATAAAAAGTATCGGACCGGCGAGGAGAAGGGTGTTAAAAAGAACGGTTCTTTTCCCCTCCGATCGTATTGTTATCTGCTTACTACCCGTACCCACGCCTCTATCCATGTATCCAGGTTATCCTGTATTTCCTCGGCCGGAATCTGCAAGAATATCTCCGGTTCGGGAGCCAGCCGGAAGGATGCCGGGAGAGAAACCCGGGGGTTCACGGGATACATCCAGTTGGTCAAGGCTATTTCCTTCTGAAAGTCCTCCGTCAGGATAAAGTCGATGAATTTTCGAGCCATATCCTCGTGAGGCGCTCCTTTCACGATGCCCATGCCCTCTATCTGGATGTAGTTCCCTTCATGAAAGACCAAGGCCAGATATCGTTCGGTGCCTTCGTATTCCAGATGATAGGGAGGGCTGGTGGTGTAACTCAAAACCATGGGAGCCTCGCCCGCGGTGAACATGCCGTAGGCCGTGTCCCAGCCGTCGGTGATGGTCAGGAGATTCGGCATAAGCCGCTTCCAGTATTCGGTAAAGGTATCGCCGTAGACCGCGATGGTCCAGAGGAGGAAACCCAAGCCGGGGCTGGAGGTCCGGGGATCCTGAAGAATGATCTTTTTCTTAAACCGCGGATCGGTGAGATCCTCCAGTGACTCCGGCGGATCTTTTATAATGGCTGAGTCGTAAACAAAAGCGAAGTAGCCGTAGTCAAAGGGGGTAACTGCAAGGGTGTCATCGAACAGGAGTTTCTCCGGAATATCCGTCAGATAGGGTGATGTGTAGGGCCGCAGCACTTCTTCTTCCAGAGCCCGGGAGAGCATGTTGTTATCTATGCCCAGGATAATATCGGCCCTGGGTTTTTCCTTTTCTAAAATGACCCGGTTCAACACCTGCCCGGCGTCTCCCACCGACACCACCTTTACCGTGACATCGTATTTCTTCTCAAATTTCGGAATCACTACCGGAGCCGGACCCCATTCCGCCACAAAGGAATCATAGGCATAGATAATCAGGTCTTCCTTTTCTCCGGGGGGAGCGGCTTGAAGGGTGCCTGTTATGAGACACGCCGTTACTAAAGCAAGTGCCAGGACCAAACTTCTTTTTTTTGTCATAGGATATCTCCTCATCTTCTTTCGTTTCCGCCATTATTTCCAACGAATTCCCGAGGGAAAGGGCGAAAAAGAATAGAGTAATTATGATGAGTGTGGATGGACCGCCTAGGTTCCCTTCGCCGGCATTATCCGGATCAGGTTCAACGGGTATAATCTCAGGCTCCTGGCCGCGGCGTTCAACGGTGCGGATATCGTTGAAACAAACCTCGGTCCCTGGTGGAACCACCCCACTTCTTCTTATAAAGTAACCCTAACACTACATACGGTCAAGACCTCTCTCTTCTTTTCAGACAGGAACGCTCTTCCTTGTTAAGGCTTTTAATTTTTCCGGGAGCTGTAAAAAAGTACATAATCCTTGTATAATTCCCGGGATGTTATCGATATTTCTCTTTTTTCTGGGATTTCTTCCTCTACTGTTAGGTGCCCGCCTGTTGGTGGACGGTGCTTCTTCCTTAGCCGACCGGTACGGTGTTCCTCAGATTGTCATCGGTCTGACGATTGTCGCCTTCGGCACGTCCGCTCCGGAGCTGGTGGTCAATGTGGCCGCCGCCCTGAACGGCGAAACCGCCTTAGTTCTGGGAAATGTTTTGGGAAGCAACATCTTCAACATCCTGGGTATTCTCGGTGTTTCGGCGCTGATTATGCCTCTGGTCATCCGGGCGAATACTACCTGGATAGAAATACCCCTGGTGTTTCTTGCCGGCGGTGTCCTCTGGCTGTTTTCTCAGGACGCCCTGTTGGAGGGAAGGAGCTACTCCGAGGTTTCCAGGATAGACGGGGCGGTGCTTCTGGCTTTTTTTATCATCTTCCTGGTCTACAATATCAGGTTAAGCCATTCTGAAACCAGCAAGGAAGAGTTATCCATCCACCGGCGGAACAACGGGGTGAATATCCTTTTCATTCTTGCGGGTCTCACGGGCCTGGCTATCGGTGGAAGACTCATCGTTCATTCGGCGGTGCAGGTGGCGGAGACCCTGGGGGTTTCTGAACGGATTATAGGACTTACCATTGTTTCCATCGGTACTTCCCTGCCTGAACTTGCCACCTCGGTGGTAGCAGCTCTTCGAAAAAATACCGATATTGCCGTGGGGAATATCGTCGGATCAAATATCTTTAATATTTTTCTTATCCTCGGTCTCTCCGCTCTTCTTCAGCCGGTGCCTCTGCTCTCCGGTTCGGGGATCGACCTTCTGGTGAACCTGGGCTCGAGTTTCCTGCTCTTTATCTTTGTCTTCACCGGCCCTGGAAGAAAGCTCCACCGCTGGGAAGGACTGCTTTTTGTACTTCTGTATGGCGGATATATGGTCTTTCTCTTGTTCAATTAGCAATATCCGGGTGGCCCGGGGGAGCCTTCCGGGTGTATAGTAATTCCATGAAACAAACCGATTTTACCATCATAAGCCAAGATTATTACCTGGTGGAACGGGCGATTACATATCTGGAAGATCATTTTCTCGATCATCCGACTCTTGAAGATGCCGCGGAATCGGCGGGGGTAAGCAAGTACCATTTTCACCGGCTTTTTACCCGGTGGGCTGGCATTACTCCCGACCGTTTCCAGAAATATCTCACCCTTCAGTACGCCAAGGAGATGCTTCGGCAGGGGAGGTCGGTATTGGAAACGGCGTACGAGGCGAATCTTTCATCCCCCGGAAGGCTTCACGATCTTTTTGTCACCTTTGAGGCTGTCAGCCCGGGAGAGTTTCGAAGGCAGGGAGATGTCCTTACCCTTCAATACGGCTTTCACCCCTCACCCTTTGGTAACATTTTTTTAGCCCTCACACCCCGGGGGATCTGCTGCATGGAATTTCGTGAGCCGGGGACAGAGGAAGCCGCTTTAAAGGATCTGAAGAAGGCATGGCCGGCTGCCAGGCTGGAAGAACACCGGCAAAACGTCGCCGCGGTATGCCGAGCGGTATTCCTGGGGACAGAGGAAAGGGTTTCCCTGCTGGTGAAGGGAACAAACTTCCAGGTGAAGGTCTGGCAGGCTCTGCTTTCTATCCCGCCGGGGGTAGTGGTGAGTTACGGCGATCTAGCGGCCTTTATGGGTCAACCCAAAGCCGTTCGGGCGGTGGCAGGGGCCGTAGCGGCCAACCCGGTGGCCTACCTTATCCCCTGCCACCGGGTCATAGCGGCTTCCGGCCGTATTCACGGCTACCGCTGGGGACCGGTGAGAAAAAGGCTCATCCTTGCCCGGGAGGCGTCGGAAGGCAGATGATATCTCCTTTAGAACATACTGCCGGGCATTGTGAAAATACATAACGGCCGATGGAATATTTTGTCTCGCCGCCTCATGAAACAATCAGATTGACGGATAGATGTAAAAATAGACAATAAAAATTACCAGCGATAGAACGGTATGAACCGCCAGGGTTGTGTTTAACCCGCTGTTGTCCGTTTTGTCCTTCTCGCGCAGGTATAATGGCAGCACAAAGGGCGGCGGTGATATCATGAGAACAAAAAGGGCCGCGGAGAAACCGAAGGCTAAGCCAAGAATCCGCCTGAACAATAGAAAATCTATCATAAAATACATAATCAGGACGAGGGGAAGCCGTAACAGGATGATTTTCGCGGCGAAACGCAGGTCTTTTCCTGAAAATGAGAGACCCGCGCCCAGGATGAGCAATATTAGCGGGGCGGTTAGTGACGCCATCATATCCAGGGTGTGAAGTAATCCCTTCCATAACAACTGCTGATTCAGCAGATCATTCAGACCGCTGAGATTCAGTATCAGACCAAGGATAATAGAAATAATGATTGGATTTTCTATAAATGATTTGAGGGTGGATGACAGGCTTCGGGAGGTCGACATGCTCAATGACTGAACCAAGGGAACAAAGATGAACCAGATAAAAAGCTCGTGCCCCAGGTCGACCACGGCTATATAAGAAACAGCATTATCAGAAGAACCTCCGTAAGCCACTGAAAAAAGAGCCAGGGCAAACATCCCGTATTCGAAGCCGGTCAACATAAAGCTTTGCCCGGGGGATGCGGACTTCCGGAAGATTGCTTTCCCATAAAGCAGCAAAAGAATATTCATGATGCCTACGGCGATAATAATCCAGATAACACTGAGCTCTATAGTCATAGTTGAAAAAGAAAGAAACAGCACCGCCGGGAGCCCAAGGTTTATTACAATCTTTTTTAACAACTCAATCGCCGTATCGGAAAAGAAGTGAAGAAGCTTCAGAACTCTTCCAAAAGCGATAAGCACCAGAAGAGGAATAAGTTTTGCCAGAACGGTGATAATCATTGGAGGACCTCTTTCAATTGTCTAGGTAATCTAAAGAAATGAAAAGCTCAGGTCTTGAGCAAGAAAATGTTCCAAAGATAACCTTCTATTTATTATAGAGTATAGCAGAAAAGCCGGGAAACACCCAGGGCAAAGGATACCAAGGGGGAAGATCCCGGGCAGCCCGTCAAAAATTTAATCCCTCAGGGTTATGGTGATTTTCTCGAGCTGCTCCAGAGCCGTGGTCAGGGAGTCCAGTTCAGGAACGATTTCACCACTTAAGCCTTCCGGATCACCGTGACCGATGGCTTGAAGAATGAAGGGCCTTGAGGGGACCCTGCCGGAAGGGTCGATGCGGATCTCCGCTGCATATAGGACCGAAGGCTGGCCGTTGACGTTTCCGGGAGATTTCGGCC
>JAFGDJ010000160.1 GCA_016932135.1 Spirochaetales bacterium
GTCTTCATACACGGCCTCCATAATAGTATGCAACAACCGTGCCAATTTACGAAAAATATTTTAGAGTAAATAATTCTATATAATACAATTACTTAGAGAAGAGCTTTCTACTGATCGCCAAAAATGGCTAAAAATGTATAATTTTTTATAATTTACTTCTTCCCGGGTGTACTATTTTATGAAAATTGTTTGTACAACATATCCGCAATACCGAAATTTGCCGTTTTAGACATCTTTTCCGCGTATTGGTCGTACAACATATCCTCGAAAATTTCCTCCGACAGGCCGCCGTTCAGCATGCCGCTCTTAGAAACGGTTTTTTTCATGCTGTTGAGCATTTGCTTTATAAAAATCGATTCAAACTGCCTGCAGGCCTCCATAAGCTTTTCTCTATCCTGTACGGCCATTCTTTCTGCTTTTTTCGCGGTTTCGGCAATTCGGGATTGATCAAATTGTATCCGCCCTGTTTCAACTAGATCCATGACAGTTTACTCCACTGCTTATTAGCGTTTCAAATTATTGGCTATACCGAGCATTGTGTCGGAGGTCTGTATGGCCTTGGAATTCAACTCATAAGCCCTCTGAGCGACAATCATATTCACCATTTCCGAAACCACGGAGACATTCGACATTTCAAGGAATTTATGAATGATTTTCCCCATTCCGTCCAGGCCGGGTCTTCCCGCAATGGCTTCACCGGAAGCATTGGAAACCTTAAACAGGTTCTCTCCCAGTGCGCTTAAACCGGCCGGGTTTACGAACCGGTAGAGTTCGAATTGCCCCACCTGTACAGGATCGTCACTGCCTGCGATTTTGACCGTTACCCGCCCGTCCTGCGATACGGTCAAGCTTTCCCGGACGAAATTTTCCGGCAGGACGATTTCTGGCATCACTCGATATCCATTGGAGGTAACCAATTGCCCTTCGGCGTCTATCTTGAAAGATCCGTCCCGGGTATACCCGTAGGTTCCATCGATCAAAAGGGTTCTGAAAAATCCTTCTCCCTGGATGGCCAGATCGGATACATTCTCCGTGGATTGCAGGGCCCCCTGGGTAAACATCCTCTGAGTAGCCGCCACTTTAACACCATGACCGACCTGCACACCTGTGGGTACTACCGTCAGTTCGGTGGCCGGTGTACCGGCAACCCGGGTGGTTTGATAGAGCAGGTCTTCAAAATCAGCCCGGACCTTTTTGAAACCGGTAGTATTGACGTTGGAAAGATTGTTTGAAATCGTATCGATGTTGAACTGCTGCCCCGTCATTCCGGAGGCTGCTGTCCATAATGACCGCATCATATGCTATTATCTCCTATACAAGGCCGCTTCGTTAATAAGTTTTCCCGCCAGGCTGTCATGGGTCTGAATTACCTTCTGATTCGCCTCATAAGCCCGGTTAACTTCAATCATCCGCACCATTTCCGTGACCGGATTAACATTGGACGCTTCAATAAATCCTTGCAGGGTCTTAGTTGAAGAACCCAAAGCCACCTGCCCGCCGGGTCCGGACTCAGGGGTTTCGACCCAGAGAGAGGAACCCTGTTTTTTCAGATAGCGGGAATCGGAAAAGTCCATAATTTTCAACGTATCCACGTATTCGGTATTCGCCCAATCATTTTCTTCCATGGAGACAAGCCGCCGGGGATCATCGGCAAAATCGGCATTCTGGAAAATGCGGCCCTGCTTATCCACCATGAAGTTATTCTTTTTCAGATAGATCGGACCGTTTTCTCCTAAAACCGGAAGACCCTCCTTGGTTACCAGAAGGCCGTTATCATCCAGAAGGAAAGAACCGTTTCTGGTAAAACGTTCTCCCTGGGGGGTATCTACCGTGAAAAAACCCTTTCCCTCCAGGGAAATATCAAAAGGGTTTTCCGTCTCCTTCAAAGCTCCTTGAGTAAAGACGGTGTATATTTCCGACAACTCCACACCGGTTCCCAGCCTGCCGACCACCGGAGCGGTATCCACGGACCCGGGAGGGAACACATAGACTCCGTTATCGTTCATTCGCCGAAGGAGAATTTCCGGGAAAGCCTTGGTTACCGTTATATCCCTCTTATATCCCGTCAGATCCACATTCGCCAGGTTGTTGGACAGGGCGTCCAGGTTTCGCATCTGAACGACCATACCGCTGGCTCCCGTATAGAGCCCCCGAATCATCGGCTTTCTCCCCATGATTGTATTGTCATACTATACATATCGGAAGACAGATTTTTTTCTTAATGTGCTGGAGAGCAGATTTTTTATCCCTGAAAACTACGGTCTTGATTTTTTTAGACTCTCACGGTAAGCTCCTGCCTAGGTGCCAGAATAGCTCAGTGGTAGAGCAGCTCACTCGTAATGAGCAGGTCCTCGGTTCAAGTCCGAGTTCTGGCTAAACAGAAGAAGTCCTGGTTTTAGCAGGTACTATTTGGTCCCACAATTCGGTGAAAAGAACGGCGAGAAACACCAGAACACAGCCAAAAGCCTGTTTCCACTGCACCGTTTCGCCCAGGAAGAGAACAGCCATAAGAAGGCCGAAAACCGACTCCAAGGAACAAATGATGGAAGCATGGACCGAGCTGGTATGCTTCATTGCCAGGGTAACCATAATATGGGTAGCCGTGGCTCCGAGAAAGGTCAGATAGATCAAAGAGCCTATCATGCCGCCATCCAGACGGGGAATGGGCGGCTCAGCGAAGGCTGCGTAGATATTAAAACATACCGCCACCACGCAGGCCTCCAGAAAGGCCAGAACGACAGGATCGACCCGCCGGGCAAAGATACCGATAAGGACTATTTCGAAAGCGAAACACACCGCCGAGATAAGAGTCATGACATCACCCAGATTGGGCTTCGTGGCTCTGTTCAGGGTAAGCAGGGCGATTCCCGAAACACACACCAACGCCGACAGAAAGGCACCGATACCTGGTCGTTGACGCTGCAGCATCCAAAGGACAAAAGGAACGAAAATGACATAGGAGCTGACGATAAAAGCGTTATTCCCGATACTCGTCAGACGCAGCCCCCCGGTCTGAAAAAAGAATCCGCCGAACATACAAAAACCGGTTAGAAGACAGCCGGCTATTTCTCTCACCGGTACCTGCTTGAGCTTCTTAAAGGCCACAAAGAGCAGGATAACGGCGCATACGGAAAAGCGAAGGGCATTGAGGCGTCCCGGGGTTATGGTTTCCAGAAGATTCTTGGCAAAGATATAATCTCCCCCCCAGATCAGGGCGGACAGAAGAATAACACCGTCAGCCAGGAGCACTTTTTTACGGTTGGGTATTACTTTTCCCCCCGGGGGGAATTGTTCGATCGGAGTGGACATAGTCTATTTTCCTGGATAGAGGTTAGGCGCCCCTCTGTTTGTTCCGCCGGGAGCTGACGAATCGGGCAAAATCATTGATATTTTTAACGACGATTCGGTCTTTAAAGATCTCCACCCTTCGTTGAGTGACGAAATGGTTGAGAACCTGCCTGCATTTATCGGGAGACATGCCTGCCCAGTGGGCTATATCATCCACACTGGTTTCGAAGCTGAGTTCATCGGTTTCACTGCCCGCGGTGGGCTGGGTCTCAGACAGCATAAGGAAGACATCGGCCACCCGGGCCTGGACATCATTCAATGTCAGGATCATGAACCGCCTTTTCTGATCATATATCCTCTTGGTAAAGAGTTTCAGCAGCTTAAAGGCAATCTGAGGATTCCCCTGCATGAGAACCTCAAAATTCTGACGGTTAAACTCCAGGGCTTTTACCTGATCCGCGGCAATGGCGGTGGCCGAGCGGGGAGCTTCTTCCAGGATTGCCATTTCGCCGAAGATTTCTCCAGGTTGTAGTATATCGATGGTTTTTTCAATATCTCCCATGATTTTGACGATCTGCACACGGCCGGACTGAATTAGATAGAAGGTATCCCCGGGCTCATACTCGCAGAAAATGATGTCATCCTGCTGAAAGGTAACGGCAAAACGCTCGAACATGGCTAGGTTGAACGCCATTTCACTCCCCCTTCAACCCGTCCAGGGCTCGTTTAGCTTTCCGATACACCGGTGTATCGTCCTGGGCCATGGAAAGAATCTTTGAATAAAAACTGCCGGCTTTCGCCATATCTTTCTTTTTTTCGTAACAATTACCCACAAAGAACAAGGCTTCCACTAAATCGGGATGCTTCGGGTATTTCTGAATCATGGCGGTATAATGCTGGATACAGCGGTCGAAATCGTTCAAGGCGAAAAAACAACGGCCGATCTCAAAGTGAGATTTCGCGGAATACTCGGCACTGTCGCTCTCATTGATGATTTTCTGGAATTCCTTTAAAGCCTCCGGCAGCTTCTGCTGGCTGAAAAGGCTGACGGCGTTGTAATAACTCTTGGCGATATCGCTCATTTCACGGCCCGAAGCCGGGGCGGAAGAGGACGAAGGGGACCGCCCTGCTCCGGCTTGTACTTTCCCTTCTGCCCGTTGAAGATTTTCCGTGGCTTCATTGGCGTACTTCCCCGTGGGATAATAGGTCAGATACCGCCGAAAGGCATACATGGCCTGCTTGAAATTTCCCCGGTTATTGTAGTATTCACCGATTCGAAACAAACCTGTTTCAGGATTTAACTGCTCCCCCGAAGAAATAAGATTTCTGACCTGTTTATGGATTCTCCGCAATTGATTGCTGAAAATTCGCAGCATCTTCATGATGATCCGGGTGTTATTTAAACATACCTGTTCAAATTCCGGCACGGTGAAAACCAGCATGGCTGAATCCTGCAGCACGATAGCCGTTTCTTCCCGAGGATACTTCCCCAGGGCTGATTTTACGCCGAAGAATTCACCGGTCTGAATGAGGTCATTTATTTCCTGGCCGGTCTCAATATCGGAATAACGAAGTCCTACCTTGCCCGTTTTCAGGATATAAACATTTTCATTTATATCCCCCTGGAAATAAACAATGGAATTTGCTTTATACTGAACAGCTTTCGGCATGCTATACCTCGAAGAAAATTGTACGGTGTATTAACTCCCGCTGTCAACCGGAGACCTCTATTTTCATATCGGCCGGAGATGGGATAAAGGCCACAGAAAAAAACAACCGACCTTCTATCTTTAAAAAAGGCCTTCACCACGGAAGCCCCCCAGGGAAGCTGTGGAGATTCCCTTTAAACATATTGAAGATAGGAGATCTTTCTATTATCATTGGTTACAAGGTAACCGGAAAGATATGTTTACATTCCTAGGCCGATGGCTGAGACAAAAAATAAAAACCTTCTTTTATGTCTGCGGTTTTCTTTCTCAGGTCATGAAAGAGACAGTCCGTTTCTTCGGAAAAAAACAGGCCGGGTACAAGGTTATGACCATGCAGATCCTCTTTACGGGCGTCGAAGCCCTGAGCGTGGTCGCCCTTCTGGCTTTAGCCCTGGGTGCGGTAATTATCATTCAAGGGGTCAGTCTTCTTCCTCAATTCGGTCAGGGTTCATTAATCTATAATATTCTCATCATCGTCATCACCCGGGAATTAGGGCCTCTTTTAACGGCCTTCATCATTATCGCCCGATCCGGGACAGCCATTTCCACGGAATTGGGCAATATGGTGGTAAGCCATGAAATCGAGGCTTATATATCCGTGGGTATTCACCCCATTTCGTATCTGGTGGTACCCCGTTTTTTAGGGGTTACCTTTTCCCTGCTTCTGTTAACGGTGTACTTCAATATGGCCGGACTCATCGGGTCATACTTTATCACCCAGCTTTTCTCCCCCATTCCCTTACGGGAGTATTTTACGAACCTGCTTTACCACCTGCGAACCGTGGATATTGTTTCCTCGCTTATCAAGAGCTTTGTTTTCGGTATCATTATTTCAGCCGTGGCTACCTTCAACGGTTTCAGAGTTGAAGGATCCACCACGGAGATTCCCCAGGTGGCCATACGAGCAGTCGGACAAAGCCTGGTATATATCATTTTCGCCGACGCGATCATTACCATGATTTCGTATCTTTAAGGAGTCGTTCCTTGTCCGAAAGATTGCCCCTGTCCGCAGACATTCATCTGGAAAACCTGACCATCATCCGGGGGGGGAAACCTATTCTCAAGGACATTAACCTGGCTTTGAAGAAAGAAAAGATCACCGTCATTATGGGCGCTTCAGGCTGCGGCAAGAGTACCTTGCTGAAAACCGCCGCGGGTCTCATACCGCCGGATCACGGGAAAGTCCTGGTCAACGGTAAAGATATCTATACGATGAACGACCGGGAGTCCTCATCCCTACATCGACAATGGGGCTTCGTGTTTCAGGACGCCGCTCTTTGGGCAAACAGAAGCGTACTGCAAAACCTCACGATTCCTCTTTTGTATCACCAGCATCAGATGAGCCCCGGCGAAGCGGAGGAGCGGGCTGTTTCCTTGGTACGAAAAACCGGCTATCGTGATGAAATGCATCTACGACCGAGCCAGCTATCCACCGGGGAAATGATGATGGTATCCTTTGCCCGGGCTTTTATATCGTCACCTTCGGTGCTCTTTCTGGATTCCCCCTTTTTGGCGGTGGATCATGGTTCAACAGCCAACATGAAAACCATGATTTCCTCTCTGCGCAGGAGAGGCGGCACCGTCATCGCTATTTTTCAGGACCCAAAGTATATTGCCCAGGTTGCTGAAGAACTCATTATCATGAAAGATGGTGAAATTCTAGCCTGCGGCGCGTTTTCTGAGATCATTAACACCAAAGACCGGACTATTACAACGGAAATCGCGGAACTCTTTGAACAAAGCGCCAGTTATGACGGGAGTATCCTGGACCTGCTTTCCGGTTCCGAGGATGACCCATTTTCATGATTGGAAGATACAGGTAAACTATGAGGCGGGTGGTAAGGACATGAAATTCAAAATGCGGTTCGCCGACCAGATTGTAGGGGCTTTTGTGTTCCTGGCAATCCTCGCATTGGCGGGAATACTCATTCTTATGGGGTTCAATCAGCGTTGGTTTGCCAAGGACTATCACTACACCAGCCGCTTTCAGACCGCTTCGGGACTGAACACGGGCATGGCAATCCGTCTGAAGGGATTTCAGATCGGTGCCGTGGATTCGATTTCCTTACTGGAAGACAACACCGTCAACATCCAGTTTCATATCTACGATACCTACTGGGAAAAGGTCCGGCCTCATTCCGTCCTTGACCTGGTAACCAGTCCTATCGGCATCGGCGGCGGGGGATTGATTCTATACCCCGGGAAGAACCGGGGCGAACCTCTACCCGACGGATCCTATATTCCATCCCTGGATTTTAAAGAAGGTCTGCAACTGGTGGAGGATGGCTTGGTGGAAATGTCGGAAAAGGGGGACAAAATAACCGGCATCATCGATTCGGTGGGTCCGCTGCTGGAAAAGGTCGATCAGGCGGTTCTGTCGATTAACGGCCTGGTGGATGAAGTCCGGGGTTCCCTGTCCGGCACGGGCAGCGGTGTAACCGCCGATATCATGCGGGATGTCCGCACCATGACCGGCGAATTGAACGTCATGCTGGCCAACACCTCGGAGAATCTTGAAGTAGTACTGACGGATACCCAGGCCACCATAGGGAATTTTAAATCCCTCACCGAGGAACCGGAAGGCTTGATCACCACCCTTTTAAACCCCCAGGGTTCTATTCGAAAGATCCTGGATGATGATGATGAATTGTACAACAGCCTGAATAATGCCTTGACGGAAGTGAACAAAACCCTGGCCAATCTTCAGGAAATCACCGTGTACCTCAGCAATACAACTCCCCAAATCGCCGGTCTGCTGGAGGAAAGCCGAGACACCCTGGATAAGGGCAAAGAGGTTCTAGAAGGGGTATCTAATAATCCCCTGATCAGAGGCGGTATTCCCGAAGTGAAAGAGCAACCCGCCACTTTTCAGAGCTACCGGGATGAGGAGTTTTAATGTGAAGATGAAGCGATACCTAGTGCTGGCGCTGCTGGCAGCGGTTCTAGCGGCCTGCAGTAGCGCTCCAAAGGAAGACGGAACCGTGCGGGAGATAAAAAATCAAGCCGCCGAATATGGGGAGTACGGTAACCGATACTACCTGGCGGCGGATTACGATCAGGCTTTAAAGTTCTTTTCCCTGGCCCTGGAAATGAACCTGTCTGTGGACAATACCCCGGGTATTGTGGAATCCCATAACTCTCTGGGAAAGGTATACCTGCGAACAGGGGAATATAA
>JAFGDJ010000161.1 GCA_016932135.1 Spirochaetales bacterium
GCTTCCAGGTGCCGGTAACCTTCGCCGATCAATAAATGCATATCCGGGTCCGCCGTCTCTTTCAGGACCTTTACGGCAAAAAAGATCGCCCGCCGGTATTGGGCTTTCTCAAAAAGAATAGATGCTAACAGACGGTGCAACGAAGGCAGGTCTTCCACAGGAATGCTCGTTCCTGATTGTTCCACCAAATAGGTTAATTCCCTATAAGCTTCGTCCGGACGGTTCGATAAAAGCATAACTTCAGCGTGCTGAAAACGAATTGAAGGATCCTCGGGTCTCAGCTTTATGGCTTTTCCATAGTGATCCAAGGCTTTCGATAAAGACCCGACTTCCCGTTCAAGAATGCCCAGGTACAGGTGAAGCAGAAGACTGTCGCCGCCCTTATCTTCGATAAACGAAAGTCTATCCCTGGCGAGCTCCAGATTTCCCTGCTGGAATTCCCGGATTCCCTGAAGAAACAGGGTGTTCATATAGCCGGCGTAGAGCTGCTGGTCCTCGGGGTCCCCCTCTACCGCCTTTTCAAAGCAGGTAAGGGCTGAAGAGATGTCTCCCCGCTTGAGCAGGGTATAGGCCAGATAGGTGAGGGCCGCCTGGGAGTTTTCATTGATCTCCAGGGACTTTTGAAAGGCCCATAAAGCCCGGGAATACAGGTTAAGAGCCAAATAAGACCTGCCAAGAAAAAAATATCCTTCTTCCCCGGAATCGCCGGTCCGGATATAACTACGCAAGGTTGATATAGCCCGGGGATATTCTCCCAGGGCATGGTAGCTTCTGCCGAGATAAAGCAAGGCTGAAGGAGGAGGATCCGCTTCCGTGATGAGTCCTTCCAGAAGGGCGGCTGCCTGGGCGTATTTTCTGTTTCTTCCGTATTGGATGGCTTGTTCAAGCCTTTGACCGGGCGAACTGGATTTCATCGGATTCATTAAACATGTTTTCCCCGGAAGAAGCAAGGACTTTTTCAAGTTTGACCTTTGACAGACTTTCGAAGTTCTGTTATCTTTTGATATGGAACATCAATCCTTTTTTACCAACCTGTCACCCTTAGATCACCGATACTACCTGGCAAACCGGGAGCTCTTCGATAAACTGAAAGAGTTTTTAAGTGAAGAAGCCTCTATTCGCTACTGTGTCCGGGTAGAGGCTGCCCTTCTCAGGGCTTTAGTTCGCAGAAAGCTTAAAAATTCGGAGAGAATCTTACAACAACTGGAAACCCTGGAAGCTTCGGTCACTCCTGATGAGGTATACCGAGAAGAGGAGAACACGCAGCATAACATCCGTGCTCTGGTTCATGTCATAAAAAAGTATGTCCCCGAGGAGGTTTCTCCCCTGGTGCACCTGGGAGCCACCAGCGTGGATATCCTGGATACTTCCAGGTCCATGCGTATCCGGGACGCGGTTCAGGAAGTCCTGATTCCTCTCCTTTCGGAAGTGGAATCTCTCCTGATCGCTGGAACGAAAAAAGAAGCGGAAACCCTTCAGGTCGGCCGAACTCACGGGCAGCATGCCGTTCCCATCACCTTCGGCTTTGCCCTGGCGGAATATGTTTCCCGTCTGGGGAAAACCCTGCCTCGGATCCGTGAGCTGTCGGGTGACCTGCGGGGAAAATTATCCGGCGCGGTAGGGGCGTACAATGCCACCAGTGTGCTGGTGGAAGATCCCGAAGCCTTGGAACGGGAGGTCCTCGACGAACTGGGTTTAAAACCCTCGGACCACTCGACCCAACTGGTGGAGCCGGAACATGTCCTTCGTTTATTGCTGGAAATCCAGACGGCCTTCGGCGTGCTGGCGAACCTGGCGGACGATCTGAGGCATCTGCAGCGTTCCGAAATCGACGAAGTCAGAGAGATGTTTTCCGAACAGCAGGTTGGTTCCTCCACTATGCCGCAGAAACGGAATCCCTGGAACAGTGAGCACGTCAAAAGCCTGTGGAAAACCGCCACCCCCATGATCATGACTGCCTACATGGACCAGATATCGGAACACCAGCGGGATCTTACCAATTCAGCCTCATCCCGGTTTGTTTCCGAATATCTTGCTCTTTTTGCCGCCGCTTTAAATCGTATGAAAAAGATTCTTTCTTCTTTAAAGGTTCATCATGAAGGGCTCAAAAAGAATCTTTCGGGAACCGGAGATTTCATTCTTGCCGAAGCCGCTTACATCGTTCTTGCGGCGGAAGGTGAAAAAGACGCCCATGAAATCATTCGTCGGGCTACCGGTCGCTGCCGGGATGAGGGGATCTCCCTGACACAGGCTTTGAAAGACCTGCCGGCGGTATGGTCCCTCCTTGAAAAAGGCCTTATGAAAACCCGCCGTATGGACGCAGATACTTTTTTTTCCAATCCTGCTCATTACACCGGGCTTGCCCGGAAAAAAGCTGATGATTTAGCCGCGTATTACGAACATTCTATTTCCGCCAAGGAGGCTTGAAAGAAAATGACTATTCCCTATTCCTTGAGTTACGACGATATTCTCCTGGTACCTTCCTATTCCGCCGTGATTCCCGGCGACGTTCTACTGAAGACCCGCCTGGTGGAGGATATCACGTTGAACATACCCGTGCTCGCCGCGGCCATGGACACGGTAACGGAAGCCGATCTGGCCATCGCCCTGGCCCTGGAAGGCGGCGCCGGGGTGATTCACCGGAATCTCTCTCCCGAGGTTCAGGCAGACCACGTGGGGCGGGTGAAACGGTACCTCAACTGGGTCATTGAATCGCCCTTGACCATCAGCGCGGAGGATACCATCAGCTCTATCCGGGCGATGATGAAAAGCCACGGAATTTCCGGTCTCCCGGTGGTGGACGCGAAGAATAAACTCATCGGTATCGTCACTTCCCGTGACCTTCGTTTCTGCCGGACGGACGACAAACTGGTCAGAGATATCATGACCGCCGACCCCGTAGCGGTTACCGGCATCCCCACCACCGAAGCGGCTCAGGAAACCTTCGACCGGCATAAGATAGAAAAACTTCCTGTGGTGGATGAAAAACGCACCCTCATCGGGCTCATCACGGTGAAGGACATGGAAAAACATCAAAACTTTCCCCATGCCGCCACCGATAAACAGGGCCGCCTCATCGTGGGAGCCGCCGTATCACCCATGGATTATCTCAAGCGTCTTCCCTTGCTTATGGACAGCAAGGTGGATTTTGTGGTGATCGACACGGCCCACGGAAATACTGCCGGTGTTCTTCAAGCTTGTCAGGACATGAAAAAACGCTTTTCCCTTCCCGTGGTAGCGGGAAACGCAGCTACGGCGGAGGGAACGAAAAGGCTCATCGATGCCGGCGCCGACGCGGTGAAAGTAGGCATAGGACCGGGGTCTATTTGCACCACGCGAATCATAGCCGGTATAGGGGTTCCGCAGTTTTCAGCCGTTTTGGAATGCAGCGAAGAAGCGGATAAACACGGCATCCCCGTGATAGCCGACGGAGGGATAAAATACTCCGGAGACATCACCAAGGCCGTCGGAGCGGGGGCTTCCATGGTGATGATCGGGAATCTCTTCGCGGGGTTACGGGAAGCCCCGGGGAAAGAAGTTATTTTCGACGGTAGAATGTTCAAAGAGTACCGGGGAATGGGCTCCATCGGGGCTATACGGGACGGCTCGGGCGATCGTTATCAGATGAAAAAGAATGAAGAACCCGTACCGGAAGGTATCGAAGGCCGGGTACCCTATAAAGGAGAATTGAAACCCTTCGTCCACCAGCTCATGACGGGTTTAAGAAAAGGGATGGCTTATTGCGGATGTTCCACCATCGAGGAATTGCGGAAATACCGTAATTTTGTTAGGATCACCCCGGCCGGCCTGCGGGAAAGCCACGCCCATGACGTGGTGATTACCCAGGAAGCGCCCAACTACACTCGTTAAACGGAGATGATATGAAAAGCGTCGTTCTAGGGGCTCAATGGGGAGATGAAGGAAAAGGGAAGATCGTAGATTATCTGGCCGAGAGCGCAGATATCGTCATCCGTTATTCGGGGGGGGCCAACGCCGGCCATACCATTGTCACCGGAGATACCACCTATAAACTCCATCTGGTCCCTTCGGGGATCATTTACCCCGATAAAATCGTCATTCTCGGAACCGCCATGGTCGTCGATCCTGAGGCCCTCTTTACTGAACTGCAGGTAATCAGTGATCAGGGGATTTCCTGGCAGGGAAGAATTTTTATCTCCGACCGGGCCCATCTGGTTCTTCCGGAGTACAAACACGAAGACACCTCGGAGGAATCCTCAAGGCACAAACCCCTGGGAACCACCGGCCGAGGAATCGGCTCCACCTACGCTCACAAGGCAAAGAGAGACGGTATTCGGCTGGCGGATATTTTTGATACGGAACGGTACGCTCTTCTGACGGAGGGACAAAAAACCTTCCTGGAAGCCTACCGGGAAAAACTCCGGCCAATGCTCCTGGATCTGGTGAGTTTCATGGCAGACCATAAAGACAGCACCATCCTTTTCGAGGGGGCTCAGGGCACCCTTTTAGACATCGATCTGGGAACCTATCCCTATGTGTCCTCAGGGATATCCGCCGCTGCCGGCGCCTGTGTGGGAGGCGGTGTGGGGCCCAGGGATCTGGACAGGATCTACGGCGTCTTCAAGGCTTATTCAACCCGGGTGGGAAACGGACCTTTCCCCAGCGAATTTCACAAGGAAAGGGACGGGGACCTGGAAGAAGTAATCCGGGAAACCGGCCGGGAATACGGGGTGACCACCGGAAGACCCAGGCGGTGCGGTTATCTTGACCTTCCCGCCTTGAAATACGCCTGCCAGGCCAACTCTATAGACACCCTGGTGCTGACTCACCTGGATGTGTACGACGCCTTCGACACAATTCAGGTCTGTACCGCTTATCGCCGGGGTGAAAAGGTGTTCGACAATTTTCCCGCTTCCATCGAAACACTGGAGCGGGCGGAACCGGTGCTGGAAGCCTTTTCCGGCTGGAAAACCTCCCTTGCCGGTATCCGAAACTACGATGATCTTCCCGAAGCAGCGAAACAGTATATTCGGTATATCGAAGAATACACCGGCACTTCGATAGGCATCATCTCCGTGGGGTATCGCCGGGAAGATACCATCACCCGGTAAAAGTTATGGATACAATCTTAGTTTTCGACTTCGGGGGACAGACTGCTCAGCTTATCGCCCGGAGAATCCGTGATCTGGGGGTGTATTCCCTGGTCGTGGCGGGGGATGTGCCCCTGAAGCAGGTTATAACCCCGGAAGTCAGAGGCTGTATCCTTTCAGGCAGTCCCTTCTCGGTGTACCAGGAACAAGCCCCTGTCCCGGATCAGAACATCTATTCCCTGGATATCCCTATACTGGGGATTTGCTACGGCTTCCAGAGGATGGTGTATGACCTGAAGGGCAAGGTTGAGGGGTCTCAAACCCGGGAATTCGGCCGGGCGCCACTGAAAATTCATGATTCGTCAGACCTGTTCCACGGCATGCCGGAAAGCTTTATGTCCTGGATGAGCCACGGAGACAGCATAACCCAACTTCCCGAAGGTTTCGGCCTCCTGGCATCTTCCGAACACCATCCCGCGGCGGCTTTCCGACGGTCGAACCGATTATACGGCATCCAATTTCACCCGGAAGTAACCCACTGTGAATACGGAACGGACATACTGAAAAATTTCGCCTTTCGCATCTGCGGTGCTGAACCCCGGTGGAACATGGATGTCTACCTGCAGCAAACCGCGGAAGAATTACGCGCCCGGGTAGGGGAGCGGGACGTATTGCTCCTGATTTCCGGAGGAGTTGATTCAACAGTCACCGCGGCTCTGCTTCTGGAAGCCCTGGAGCACCGGCAGGTCCATCTTCTCTATATCGACACCGGTCTTATGCGGAAAGATGAAACAAAGGAAGTAACCGGAATTCTCAATCTCCTGGGGGCCGAACATATCCACCTTGTCGACGCTTCAGAGGAGTTTCTTTCCGCCTTACAGGGAGTCAGCGACCCGGAAGAAAAACGCCGGATCATCGGCGATCTGTTTATTCGTGTACAGGAAAAAGAGGTGAAGCGCCTGGGGATCGACTCGGCATTTCTAGCCCAGGGAACTTTATATACCGACATGATCGAGTCGGGAAAAGGGGTAGGCAACAAAGCCACGGTAATAAAAAGCCATCACAATGTCCGCTCCCCCCTGGTAGAAGAAAAACGCCGAAAGGGTCTGGTACTGGAGCCCCTGGCTTCCCTGTACAAGGATGAAGTTCGCCGCCTGGGGACAGCCCTGGGGGTTCCGGCGCAGATCATCCATCGCCATCCCTTTCCAGGCCCCGGCCTGGGGGTTCGGATTCTCGGCGAGGTGACCAGGGAAAAGTGCGACATCTTGCGGGAAGCCGACGATCTGTTTATCCGGGAATTAAAACGCCGAAACCTCTACGACAAGATATGGCAAGCCTTCTGCGTCTTGCTGCCGGTTCGTTCCGTGGGAGTTACCGGGGACAGCAGGGGTTACGGATGGGTTGTGGCTTTGAGAGCCATTACATCCATGGACGGCATGACAGCCGACGTGTATCCCTTTGAAACCGTCGATATCCTGGATATTTCCGCTCGAATAACCAACACCGTACCGGAAATAGGCCGGGTAGTTTACGATATTTCCAGCAAACCGCCGGCTACCATTGAATGGGAATAAAAAAAACGCGGGAAGCCATCCCGCGTTTTTCCTTTAGCGCCCCTCAAGCTGGGCCATGGCTTTTTCCCGTTCAACCTTCGCCGCCTTGAGGCGTTCCAGACTGCGAAAAACCTTCTTTTCAGGGTAGACATTCAAGACATCATTCATCTGTACGATGGCCTGATCGAGATTACCTAAGGCTTCATACATAATGGCCGCGTTAAATCCGGCGGCGATATTTCTTGTTTGCTGCCATACGGAGAGAAAAATCTCCAGGGCTTCATTATATTTCGCGACCTTGACGAACTGATCCGCCGTCTCCATCCGCTGATCCTTGGTTTTGTCTTTCATGAGACTCCGGGATTCCGTCACCTGATAAGGGACCAATTGTCTGGTTATGGTTCGAACTATTTCATCTACCATCCTTTTATACATGAGATCTTCGGAGGTTAAGCGATCGTATTCTTCGTAGCTTTTAGCATCCGAGGTAGAACGAGTAAAAACCTTTTGAACCATTACTTCCGAAGTGTCGGTGCTGAGAATGCGGTACTCAAATTCCAGGTTCGCCTGGCGAGTTACCCATTCTTCCTCTTGCTCAACCTCCTGACCGGTCAGTTCATCGAGAACCATAACAATCCGGGTTTCCCAGGTCTCTTTCGTTTTCATAGTCAGGATCGAACCTAGAAGAACCCCGTCTACATCGTAGACACCGCTTAAAATATCAAAGAATTGCATTCGGTTGGTCATAATATCCACCGAATCCTTGAAGTTTCCCGGATCCACCAGGGTAAAATAATCGGTAGCCGCCAGGGATTCCGACATTTTATTTGTGGCGTAGCGGGCCATTTTCTCTTCGTTCGAAAGAGAGGTATCCTCCCCGGTGATAAGCTGGCTCAAGGCATCTTCCAATAACTTATCCAGGGTCACTTCCGATGTGCTTTCCACATATTCAAAATCAAGAATTGACAGATTTTTTACCCCCGCCAGGTTCACCTCCGCCGGTTTTGTGACCACCATACGTACACTGGTGGCGCACCCGGTGATGAGGAGCAGCAGAATGAGGGTTCCTACCCCCACGGTTTTTTTCATCAAGTCCTCCTTATTTACTACCTCGAAAGGATACAAGCAGTATAAAAAAGTACCTGTCGCAAGTCAACTCCGTCACATTTTGGGGAAAAAATAACCTCGCAATTACAGCAAGTCCCGGTCGATAATTTCCTTAAACGCGTCCTTGGGCAAGGCTCCGGCGCTCATCTGCGGTTTCCCTTCCTTCGGTATGAATAGGATTGAAGGAATACTCCTTATGCCGAAGGCTCCGGCCAATTCCTGTTCCGCTTCGGTATCGACTTTATAAAACTTCACCTTGCCTTCGTATTCTTCAGACAATTCTTCGATAATTGGGGCGACCATTTTACAGGGACCGCACCAATCGGCGTAGAAATCGATTACCGCCGGCAAGTCTCCCTGAAACTTCCATTCGCTGTTGTTCTCATAATCAAAAATATCCTTTAGAAACATGTCTTTTGTCAGATGTATCGCCATAAAAGCCTCCTGTCTATATATTATAATAAATATATTTCAAAAATGTCCTTTAATCAACCATGACTGTATAAAACTTCCTGGTCATTGAAGGAACACCTAATCGGCGGAGCTTTCCTGAGATAAAGGCGGCCGGCTGTTCAGGGTAGCAGGTTACCTTAATTACCTTTTCCAGAAGCGAGGAGTGAATAGAATCAACACGGTGTAAACCTCCAGGCGCCCCGTGATCATGATAAAGCTGAGAAACCATTTCAGGTACGCAGGATAGTCGGCGTAATTTTTCGTCGGTCCTACGGAACCGAAGCCCGGGCCTATATTCCCCAGGGTAACCAGGGCGGTAGACAGGGATGTGGCTATGTCCTCTCCGCTGAAAGCGGTTACCATCGTTGCCAGGAGAAGGAGGACCAGGTAGAGAAAGACAAAACCCATCACATTGTAGACATAGGTTTTTCTGACCGCCCGTCCGTCAATATGAAAGGTAAAAACACCGCGGGGAAAGGCCAGGTACTTCATTTCGTTTATTCCCTGCTTGAAGAGGGTTACCAGGCGGATCACCTTCATTCCGCCCCCGGTGGAACCGGCGCACCCTCCGATGAACATCAGAACGAAAAGAAGAATTTGTGCAAAGGCGGGCCAGAGTTCATAATCGGCGGTGACAAAACCGGTGGTGGTAAGAATAGAGGCCGCCTGAAAACCCGCATAGCGAAAGCACTCGCGGAAACCGGAATAACTGCCGTTTTTCATCAACGCCCAGGTGATCCCTAAGGTTGCCGCGAAAAAAATACCAAGGTATGCTTTTATTTCCGTGTTTCGTAGAACATCGCGGATTTTACCGGTTAAAAGTCTGAAATAAAGAAGAAAATTCATCCCTGCCAGAAGCATAAAAACAGTGATTACCGTATCGATAAAGGGGGACCGATAAAACGCCACACTGGTATTCTTTGGAGAAAAACCGCCGGTGGCCATGGTGCCGAAGGTATGGGTCATGGAGTCGAACAGGTTCATTCCTCCCAGGCAGAGAAGAAGGATTTCAAGAATGGTGAGCCCGAGGTAAATAAACCAAAGGGCTTTCGCGGTGGTGGCGATCTTAGGTGTGAGCTTATCCAGGGTCGGACCGGGAGCCTCAGCCTTGAGAATTTGAATGCCTCCAATCCCCAGAAAGGGCAGAACAGCCACCGTCAGAACGACTATTCCCATACCCCCGAGCCAGTGGGTTAAAGACCGCCAGAAGAGTATCGATTTCGGCAGCCCTTCGATGTTTGTCAGAATTGATGCCCCGGTAGTGGTAAAGCCGGAAGCGGATTCAAAAAAGGCATCGGCAAAGGAAGGAATAGCTCCGGATAGAAAGAAGGGGAGAGCACCGAATATACCGGCGAGAAGCCAGGCCAGGGAAACAAGGAAAAAACCGTCCCGGGTGCTGATTCTGTCATCCTCATGGTTTCTGCAGATACCTCTGACGATGGCTGCCAGGATGAGAATAGTTCCCTGGGTTAGGAGGAAGGCTTTCAATGCCGGCCATTCTTCATAGATAAGGGCGAAAACCACAGGGAATAACATGAACAGGGCGATAATAAAAAGAAGAATGCTGACGACGGAAAAGACCTGTTTCAGATTCATTCAAGGTTTCCGAAGTGTTTTTCAATTTTAGAAATGATTTCCTTGGTGGAGAGTAAAAAGACCTTATCACCCCCCTGGAAGACATGAGAGCCGTCAGGAATAATGTTGTTTTCTTCCCTGGAAACAAAGAGAACCAGGACTCCCTTGGGCAGTTTCAAGGTGCTGACAGTCTTTCCGACAGCCTGGTTGCCAGGTTTCAGAGA
>JAFGDJ010000162.1 GCA_016932135.1 Spirochaetales bacterium
ATTCCGTAAAGCTCCCGTTCCTCCGGGTAATGGATAGCCGGGTGCCTCATGGGAGGCAGACCCCGCTCGGCATATTCGGCGGCGTTCCGGAGGTGGTAGGGTTTCAAGCCGGCATAGGTCCGGGTCATCATGGCCAGGTGCTCCAGGGTTTCCTTATCACCGTTGAACTGCCAGTTTTCATCGGGCCGGTTCCCCTCGTGGCTGCGCATGATCGGGGTGAAGGCCGCCATTTCCGCCCAGCGCATAAAGAGTTCCTTTGTCCGCCGGACGCCCCCCAGGGAGGTGTAGCCGCCGATATCGGAATGGAAATAGGCGATGCCGCAGAAACCGCAGGAAAGACCCGCGGGGATAACGCTGGGAATCCCATCGTCCCTCAGCCAGTTGGCCATCTGGTCCCCCGCCCACAGGGCCGTGGAGTACCGGGACGTGCCGGTATATCCCGCCCGGGTAAAGAAGACAATCTCCCCGAGCTTACCGCTTTCCTCCAGGGCTTCCCTGTTTGCCTTTGCCCAGAGGGCGGGGTACCGGTTATGGACCCGTTCCCCCTTCTCACCGGAGAACAGGACCCCGTCGGTGGGCAGATACTCGCCGAAGTCGGCCATCCATCCCGAGAGCCCCAGGCCGATCATGTTCTTTTTGATAATGCCCTTGATCCAGGAAAAGGCCTCGGGATTCGTCAGGTCCAGGACCGCCGCCGGAAAGGTGGTAACCACCACCAGGTAATCCTCCCCCGATTCGTTCTTGACGCAGTAGCCCTTTTCCCTCGCCTCACGGTAGAGGTTTCCCTCCACCGCCAGGAAGGGGTTTATGTACCCCAGGAACCGGAGGCCCCTCTCCCGGAGCCCGGTGATTTCCCCGGGCAGATCGCCGTACATCTCCGCCGAGTATTCCCAGTTCCACATGAGCTGCTTTCCGAAGGAGGTAATACGCTTTCCTTCCCAGTCCTGGGCCCAGAGGGCGGAAACCTTTACCCCGGCATCCAGGGCGTCCCGGAGTTTCTGTTCCACCGCCTCCGTTCCCCCCTGGACCCCGAGCCACATGCCGTCGTAGACCCATTCGGGCAGGTCAGGCTGCCGCCCCAGGTAGAGGCTCAGCGAACCGACCGCCTCTGCCAGGGAGGGAAAGGACCCCAGGACGATCCGCCCCGGTACCTGGTGAGCCGAAAAGGTGAAGGTTCCTCGGCGGGAGAAGTCCATCAGAGACCAGGCCTCCGTCTCGGCATGTAAAAACAGTCCCCCGGAGGATACGAAGGTCGGCTGGGGGAAATAGGTGGTGGTAAAATCACCTCCCGCCCCGGAATGAAGATCCGCGGCAAAACGGACGACATTGAATCCCCGGCCGACCCCCTGTTCCTGTACCCATACGGGGATCTTCTTCCCCTTCAGGTCCAGGTAGGAAAACTGCTCTCCCCCGCCGAAAAAATGCTCCTCTTCCCCGACCAGGAAAGCCAGAGAGCAGCGGTCCAGCCGCTCCTGAAGGGACCGGAAGGCGAGGACGCACCGCCCGTCCTCTTCCGAGACGTTCATTTCCAGGAATCCCGGAAAGGTGACCTTGCCGGCGGCTTCATCCACCTCGACCTTTCGGCAGGGATACTTTTCGGTAATCCTGTCCCGGACCCGGAAGTTCCCGTGTCGCATGCTGTAGGATGCCCTGCCCTCACCCAGGGTGATAAAGGGTTGCCTTTCCCGGTGGCGAACAACCTGCCGCGACCCGAGAAAAAGATCAAATCCGCCTTCCACGGCTAAAAGACGTATCATAGTTCGACAATCCTCCTTTCATCGGCCGATCTTCCCGCGGCCAGGGCGGCGGCTAAAGAGGCTATTCCTTCTTCCAGGGAACAGGGAACCGGCGTGCCGGTGTGAATCGATTCCACGAAGGCCATGACCATATCCCTGATATTCAGCGGTTCGGTGGCTTCGATTCCCCAGGTGGTAACCGCCGCTTCCTCCGGTCCGGCGTTCAGGGAGCCCGTTGCCAGAATGCCGTAATAGGAGGTACTGAAGTTATCCAGGGAACTCCTCGCGTTCTCTTTCAATCCCGCCCAGGCGGTCCCCTTCATGCCGTGCAGGTTGATCACCAGACTGAAGTCGAAACCGGTAAGGGCATGGGATATCTGGAAGATACCGCCCCCTGAGAAGGTTCCGTTGACGTAGGCCAGGTCCTCAAAATCAAAATCCGGGTGAATATCCGCGGTCCTGACACAGTGGACCGACGATATATCCTTTCCTGTGACGAACCGGGCCAGGTCGAACCAGTGGCAGGTTTCCTCCACCAGGAGACCTCCGGAGCGGCTCTTCTTCTGTATCCATTTCTCGAACTTGTCCCGTTTGAAGGGGGTGCGGTAATGGTACAGGGAAAAGCCCTGGATATCCCCGAGGGCTCCCGTTTCCACCAGTTCACGGAGCCTCATCACCACCGGATTGACCCTGAACTCGTAGCCCAGGGACAGGTATGTCCCGGCCTTTTCCGCCGCCGCCCGCACCCTCTCCGCTTTCTCGAGGGTTATGTCCACCGGTTTTTCCAGCAGCAGGTGCTTCCCCGCCTCCAGAGCCTTCACCGCCAGGTCGGCGTGGGTGTCGTCGGGGGTACAGAGGCTGATACAGTGCACTCCCTCATCCTCCAGGAGCCGGTCATAGGAGTCGTATACCTTCACCCCCAGGTCTTCCCACCGTTCGGGGATCTCATGGTCCCCGATAAGGGACTTCAGGACCAGCATACTGCCCTGCCGGAAGGTCCCCCGGACGGCGGAGAGTCTCTCCGGCATGAGATCGCACACGGCGTAGAGTTTCGCGTGGGGGCTCGCCAGGTAGCCCGCGCAATGGGCGAGGCCGATACCCAGGCCTACAACGGCGCACTGAATCATGGATGTCTCCTCTTCATCGGATCGAAGCGATCCGTTTTCGTATTCCTTTCAATTCCCCGTGGAGTCCGCCGATTCCCGACGGAGCGATTCTTCTCATGAAATCCTCCAGGTAGGCACAAGTCTCATGTATCCGGAGGTCCCGGGGGTTCCGGCCGTAGAGTTCCTCGTGGTTTGCGAACAGGAGGTGATCCATCACCTCCCGTTCCAGGCCGAGACCCGTAACGAAGGGAATCGTCTTCTTCGACGGCGGATAGATGTTGGGAAGGGTTTCCCCGGATTCCAGGAACCGCAGCAGGTAATCGGTCTTTCTGCCGGCAGCAGTTCTCTTTTCATAGGGCAGGCCGAGATACCCCAGGGGAAAGAAAAGGCTGTCCGTCCCGAAGAGCATCCTTTTTTTATACTTCCTGAAGAATGAGACCGCCTCGTTCTTCTTTTCGGAAAGGGCCGGGTAGAAATACCGTCCCGGGGTAAGGTCGATCCGGACGCTCAAGTGCCTGTCGAGGAAATCCGCCAGACGGGGGAGGTCCTGGGCAAGAAAGAGCATGTGGGCGAAGACGATCTTCAGGCCGGGAAAGGCGGCGGCTACCTCGTCCGCCTGGTCAATATAATCGGTGAAGGGGGGATACTTTCCGCCTTGGTAGCTCCAGGCCTTCGGCGCGCCATGGGGAAGCCAGAATTCCACCGGATCGGCCACGTGGATGAGGACGGGAAAAGCGAGCTCCGACGCCCTTTCCAGGGCTTTCCGCAAGAATGTGTCCCGGAGGGTGATGCCCAGCCTTTTCTGCACCAGGGGTTTCCCTTCCCACAGCTTCAGACCGTCGAACCCGCATTGTGAGAGCACCGACACCTGGTCTTCCGGGGGCGGGGAACTCTTCATATACTCCAGGCTCCCGGAGATGTAGAAGCGGTTCGGGTGAACCGCCTTGGCGTACAGCAGCTGGGGATTGAAATTTCCCCGCTTAAAGTCCGGGAGAGATATGAGACCGGCCTTGTCCGTCCCGGTCTCTTCCATGTGCCATTCCAGTTCCTTAAGCCGCCTGATTGAGCCGAAATGGATGTGACTGTCTATCCGGGTCATAGTTCCCTTACCTGAGGCCGAACCCCGGGAGTTCCGCCACTTCCCGGGTCACGATAACTTCGGTATCCGGGTGCTCCCTCAACAGGGAAGCCGGGAAGGTTTCGGTGACCGGTCCGAAGAGAAGCTTCCGGACCACCGCTTTCTGCCAGGGTCTGTTCATGTAGACGCGGACCTTCTTCGAACCGGCCACGGAGGCGAATCCGACGGTAACGGCATATTCCGGAATCTTCTCGTAAGCCCCGCCTAAAGCTGTGTTGGAGTTGATGGCTCGGGTCTCCCGGGAAAGACGGATGACCCTGGTGGGTGAAGCGCGGAAGGTTTCGACCTCCGCCGGGGTTTCGGGGGGTTCGTTAAAGGCGATATGCCCGTTTATGCCCACCCCGGCAAAACAGGTGTCCGCCCCGCCCAGATGTTGGATCATCCTGTCGTAGTCCTGCGGGTTATCCGGATCGGGGAAATGGACCTTCGCTTCGTCGAACCCCGATCCTTCAGGCACGGCGGCGCTCAGTTCCGATGCGATGAAGCCCCGGAAAGAGAGGGGGCTTTTCGGATCGATGAGCTTCCGGTTTTCATCCAGGTATTCGTCCATGAAAAACCAGTGGACCCCGGCAAGACGTAAGGGCCGCTGTTGAAGCAGAAAAACGAACCGCCGGTACTGGAAAACCGGTCCCACGGGGAGGATAAACACCGTTTCACGGTTCTCCCGGTTATTCTTCTCGATATCGAGATACATGGAAAGGGCCATGTGGTAGTACAGATCGATATCGGTTTCCACAATGTGCAGCGGCAGGGGATACGGACCGCCGGAACACAGTTTTTCGGTATACATCCTCACTCCTTTACCGAACCCGATGTCAGGCCGTGGATTATCTTATCATGAAAAATGATATAGATAATAATGCTTGGCAGAATAGTAATCACGATGGCGGCGAACATGGCCGTGTAATCGGTGAAGAACTGGCTGACGAAAAAGCGGATACCCAGCTGCAGGGTCCGGGCTTTCACCGAGGAGGTCAGGAGCAGGGCGTAGATGAAATCGTTCCACGAATAGAGGAAAACGAAGATCCCCGCGGTAACCAACCCCATTCTCGATAGGGGGATAATCACCCGTGAATACCTCTGACGGAAGGAGCAGCCGTCGATCACCGCCGCTTCCTCCAGCTCCCGGGGGATACGCTTCATGAAGCCGTACAACAGGAAGACCGATATGGGAAGGTTGATCGCCGCGTAGGTGACGATAAGGCCGAGCTTCGTGTCGTAGAGCCTCAGGGTCGTAATGATCTTGAAATAGGGAACCATGAGCCCGATGATGGGGATGAGAACCCCCGCGATAATGATGTTCAGAAGAAGATTCTGAAACCTGAACCGCTCCCGGGCAAAGACGAAGGCCCCCAGGGAACTGACGAAGAGATTCAGGGCCGTCGAACCGACCGATACAATCAGGGAATTGACAAAGAGCCTGGGAAGCCCGGAGATCCGAATAGCCTTGACGTAGTTTTCGAACTGCCATGTCTCTGGAAAACTGAAGGGTGCGGTGGTGAACTCGTAATTCGTTTTGAAGGACGAAAGAATGAGCCAGAGAAACGGAAGAAGGGTATAGAGAAAAAAGAACCCCAGAAAAAGCCATTTGAGGGTACCGGTGGAGATACTCCGGAAGGAATTGTACCTGCGCATCACTGTCGGATCTCCGTCGTGAAACTCGAACTCCCGAAGACCCGCCGGATCAGAACGATGACGAAGAACCCCAGGATGATCAGGATACTGCCTATGGCATTGGCCCGGCCATAGGTCAGGGAATGGAGATTGTTGTAAAGCATGATCCCCATAACCTGGGTGCTGTTTGCCGGTCCCCCGGCGGTCATAAGAAAGGTCGACTCGAAATGCCGCAGACCGAAGGCCATGGCCAGGGTCATGGACGTGATGAGGATATCCTTCAGCATCGGAATAGTGATGTAGAGTTCCTGCTGCAGCACACTCGCCCCGTCCAGGTCCGCCGCTTCGTACAGTGAATCGGGGACCGTCATCCTCCCCGCCAGGATAATGATCATGAAATACCCTATATACAGCACCTGTTGGAGGATGACCGCCGGAAGAGCCGTTTCAATGGTGCCGAGCCAGTTTGTTGCGAAACGGGAAAGCCCGGCCAGTTCCAGCAGCCTGTTAAGGGCTCCGTATTCGGCGTTGTAGATGGCGATCCACATCATGGCGATGGCGACCTGTGAAATAACATTGGGTAAAAAATAAATCGTCCGAAGAAATTTCCACATCAGGGGTTTCCTCGACAAAATCATGGCTACCACGGTGGCCAGGGTGATCTGGACGAAACCCAGGGAAAAGGCCCAGATGAAATTGTTGCGAATCGCTATTCTGAAGGTCCCGTTCTGAAAGAGGTACCGGTAATTATCCAGGAAGACGAACTCCATCTTCCCGAAGCCCCCCCATTTCGTCAGGCTGACGATAAAAACAAACCCCAGGGGCAGGATGAAGAACAGGAAAAACATAATGACCAGGGGCAGAAGAAATACGACAATCCATTTCCGGCTCTTGTAATGATCCATGAGGTATCCCTGAAAAGGAACCCGGGGCTCTTTTTCAGCCCCGGGTCGTAAAATTGATTATTGATTCACGTCGATGAGCATCTGGACGAATTCTTCCGGCGTCGCCTTGCCCAGCACCATGGCTCCGATGGCCTGGCCGAGTTCCTGAACCACCTCTATCCTGTACTGGCTCTGGAAATGAGGCACCGAAAAGGAAGCCTGGCTGGAGATTTCGATGAACTGCTTTAAGAGCGGATCCACGTCTTCGCCCATCTCGTATTTCAGGGCGAACATGGCGCCGGAGGCCTGGGATATCATACTGACGTTTTCCGGGTCGGTGAGGAATTTCATGAACTTGATCACCGCGGCTCGCTTCACCGGATCATCGGTGTTCCCCGCCGCCAGGTTCGAAAGCTGGAAGCCTATCATGGCGCCGTATTTACCGCCGGAAACCGCCGGCGCGTAGGCCAGCCTGGTGGCCGCGTGTACCGCGGGAGCGTCGCCCTTGATCCGGCCGATGTACCAGGGACCGTTGATGAAGATGGCCGTGTTTCCCGCCATATAGTGTCCGCCGGCCACACCGGCGTCGCCGCCCACGGCGTCTTTCGTCGTGTTTCCGTCGGTATAGAGCTTCAGAAGAATTTCGGCTGCCTTAACGTAGATGGGGTCCGTCAAAGGTCGTTCCCAGACCGTCGGGCCGCCGAGGCTGGCCAGAATGTGGGAATACCAGAGCATGGATGTCCAGGCGTTGGCTCCGCCGGTCATCTGGGATGTCGGCACGATCCCCGCCGCTTTCAGCTTGTCCGCCGCCGCCCAGAACTCGTCAAAGGTCTTGGGGAATCCGTTTATCCCGGCTTTCTTAAAGAGATCCTCATTGTACCAGATAGGGGTTACGCCGATCTCGAAGGGTATGGACTTTACCACACCGTTCATGGTGCTCGCTTGAATATAGCCGTCGGCGAAACTCTTTGCCCAGTCGCCGGTCAGGTCGTCGGTGAAGTCCATGAGCAAATCGGATTCATAATAACCGAAGGTGGTGGGATCGGGATTGAACACGAAAATATCGGGCACAACACCGGCGGCAAGTCCGGAGTTGATCTTGGACCGGTATCCGTCGGTGTCCGGATTCGGTTCGATGACTACCCGGATCTTACCGGCGTTCTCTTCGTTAAACCGATCCACCAGGGTCTGAATGGGTGCGCTCTTCGAGTCCTGCCCCACCCAGAAGGTCGGGAAGGTCAACTCCACCTCTTTTTCCGGTCCCTTGTCCTTTTGTCCTCCCGCGAAGGCAACGGCTGGAATCAATAACAGGAAAAGCAGGCCTGCAAAAATAAGGCATACACTGTGCTTTTTCATACTCCTCTCCTTTTAATTACTTACTCTAAGTAAGTAAAACATGGAAGGCCTTAGTTGTCAATGAAATTATTCTAATTCCGTCCGGCATCAGCTTCAGGTGGTGATGGTTTTTGCCGTACCGTCCATGAAATCTTTATTTTTGTCACCCACCCAGTAGCGTTTCCCGGCGATGCACCAGATAAAGGCCAGGGGTTCCTGGTGACTGAAAACAGGATGGTAGTTTAAAAGGGGGATGGTTATATGGGAACCCTCTTCGACTTCCCGGATAAAGGTCTGGTTTTCATCATCGGCATACACGGACATGGCACCCCGGCCCCGGATAAAGCTGTAGACCTCTTCCTGATCGGTGTGATTGTGGGGCGGCCACGCCCGGGTGTAGGAATCGTAGAAGGTATAACCGGCCATGAAGGAATCGGCTTCTTCGGAAACATCGAACATCAGGTAGACCTTTTTCCGTTTCAAACGCCGGATACGCTTTTCCGTGGTACTGCACTCCGCCCACCGGGCGTGATAGACCGGATGCTTCTTCTCCGCCCGGGCCCGGTAGATATACAGCTTCCCCGTGCCCTCACCCCGGTGGGCAACCCGAAAGGAAGCATCCAGGGGGACATAGAGGACATCCAGCGGGGAGAGTTCCCTGGGGGTTCCGTCGACGAAAACCTTTACCGGGTCTTTCAGGTTGAACAGGAGGGTCTCCCGGTCCTTATACAGAATCTCCGGCGATACGGTATTCGAGATCTCGAGCTCCGTCAGCGACAGGCTGTCCAGATGGGCTTCCTCCGGTGTAAAAACGTCCCGCCAGACGCATCGGCCGGTCTCGGCCGTAAAATAAGTACCCTGTTCAATCTCTGCCATGACGCTCTCCCAGGCTGTTGTTAAAAAAATGCTCAAACACCAGATCCGAAGCGGCTTTTCCCGCCAGGATCGGGCTGTATTTGACGGGGATAATGCCGCAGTCCTCGCCGTAGGCCTTGGTTTCTCTCACCATTTTTTCCGCCTCTTCGGATAAGAAGGCGGCGAGACGTTTGGACCGGCAGATAACGATAAAGGAATGGATCCCCAGAAGGTTTTCGATATCCCTGATCACATGGGCGAGAAGGCGGGCCTTCGGCTCCAGAACAGCCCGCGCCCTGGCCGGCTCTTCACGAAGAATTCGCGAGAGTTCCGCAAGACTTTCCGCTCCAAGCTCCTTCAGAATGATATCTTCGGAAATATAGGATTCCAGACAACCTCTTCTTCCGCAGGAACAGACGGGCCCTTCCATATCCATGGAAACATGACCGATCTCCAGGGCGGTTTTTTCGTCGCTTACAAAGGCTTTCCCCTTCTGAATGAAAGCCCCGCCCACCCCCGAACGAATAAGGATCGCGAAGAGGGAGCCGCCGCCGGTCAGCCGGCCGTAACGGCTGCTGCTCAAAGCGATGACGGAGCAGTTGTTATGCACATGCACCGGGACACCGAAACGCTCCTCCAGGGCTTCACGGATATTATAATTCTGCATTCCGTCGATCCGGGAATAACTGACAACCTTCCCGGCTTGCAGGTCCACCACCCCGGGGGCTCCGATCCCGATCCCCAGAATTTTCTCCCGCTCCACCCCCGAGGTTTTCAGGGTTTCATCGAGAAGAACACACAGTTCATTCATAACCTCATGGAGTTTCATGGCATCCGTAAAGCTCGTTACCGTTTTGTAGATAACCTTTCCGGTAAAGTCCACAAGCACCACCGCCGCGGACTGAGCCCAAAGGTCGACCCCCAGGGCGTACATGGCTTCCGGCCGCAGAACGAAAAAGACGGGCTTTCTCCCCTTTTTATCTCCCGTGTCTTTTTCGATATCGGAACTCCGAATCAGCCCCTTTTCTTCCAAAATGGAGAAAATCCTGAAGACCGTGGGAGGCTTCAGGCCGGTGACGGCGGATACTTCGGACTGGGACATGGACTTTCGGTTGTAGATGAGGTGCAGGATCAGTTTTTCGTTCCGCTCGCGGATGTCGGTGCTTCGTAATGGTTGCATTAGTTTCTTTCTCTAAGTAACTATATATCTGTTCCCCGGTTTCTGCAAGGGAAAAAAGAAATAACAGGGATGATTTTGTTGTACACGTTTTTTCCCGCCTGTGCAACCGCCGCGGGGTGGCAGGCCACCGTCGGCAGATTCTCATATCTCAGTTAAAAAACACTTTACAGAACCCCTCTGGTTTGATATTCTGCTTTTTAGTTATTTTCTGTAAGTAATTATTAGGAGATTCTATGGAAGCCGACCTACTGGAAGACCTGAAAAGAAAGGCCAATCATATTCGCAGGCAGACAATCCTCGCCATCGGCCGCCTCGGAGTCGGCCATATCGGGGGGTGCATGTCCATCGTGGAAATACTGGTGCTGCTCTACTACCGCCACATGCATATCGATCCGAAAAACCCGAAGATGCCCGACCGCGACCGGCTTGTCCTCTCCAAGGGACACGGCGGCCCCACCCTGTACAGCATCCTGGCGGACCGGGGTTTTTTTCCGGAAACCTGGCTCGACACCCTCAATGTCGGGGGAACAAGCCTGCCGAGCCACTGCGATATGAACAGAACCCCCGGAATAGACATGACCACCGGCTCCCTCGGGCAGGGGCTGTCTGCGGCCGTCGGCATGGCCCTGGCCAACCGGCTGGACGGCATCGACAGAAAAGTGTACGCCCTCCTGGGCGACGGGGACAACAACGAAGGGCAGACCTGGGAAGCGGCCATGACCGCCGTTCAGTATTCCCTCTCAAACCTGATAGCCTTCACGGACTACAACAAGATGCAGATAGACGGTAATATCGCCGACATCATGAACACCGAGGACCTGTGTGAAAAGTGGCGGTCCTTCGGCTGGCGGGTCTTCAGGGTGGACGGTCACGACCTGCAGCAGCTCGACGAAGCGGTCGCCGGGGCGCGGTCGGAAAAGAGCCGGCCCAGCATGATTATCTGCGACACCGTCAAGGGCAAAGGCGCCTTCTTCTGCGAAGGCCAGGTAGGGAGCCACAATATGGCCTTTGACCTGGAAACCGCCCGGGAAGCGGTACGACGGCTCAAGGAGGCGGACTAATGGCGGGCGGAAAGGAAATGCGGGCAATCTACGCGGAAACCCTGATAAAACTGGCTGAAAAGGACGAACGGATCGTCGTCCTGGAAGCGGACCTGATGAAATCCACCGGTACCAACATCTTCCGGGAAAGGTTCCCCCACCGGGCTTTCAACGTGGGGGTAGCCGAGGCAAACATGATCGGCCTCGCCGCCGGCCTGTCGGCCTCCGGCAAGATCCCCTTCCCCGCCACCTTCGGTTGTTTCGCCGCCCGGAGGACCTTCGACCAATTCTTCATCTCCGCCAATTACGCCCGGCTCAACGTCAAGCTCACGGGAACAGATCCGGGAATTACGGCGGCCCTGAACGGGGGAACCCACATGCCCTTTGAAGACACGGGGCTGATGCGGTGCATCCCCGGCCTGACGGTCTTCGAGCCCTCCGACGGGGTCTCCCTGGCCGGACTCCTGGAACAGGGGGCCTATCACCCCGGCTGTACCTACATGAGGCTCCACAGGAAAGAGGTGCCGGTGATCTACCCGGCCGGAGAAACCTTCGAACTGGGCAAAGCCAAGGTGCTCATGGAGGGAAGCGATCTTTCTATCATCGCCTGCGGGTCGGTCTGCCTGCAGGAATCTCTTCGCGCAGCGGACACCCTGCGGAAGGAAGGGATCACCGTCCGCCTGCTGGATATGCACACCGTAAAACCGGCGGACCGGGAGGCCGTCATCGCCTGCGCCGCCGACACCGGGGCCATCCTGACGGTGGAAAACCACCAGGTCATCGGCGGGCTCGGTTCGGCGGTAGCCGAGATCCTTGTCGAAAACCGCCCGGTTCCCATGAAACGGGTGGGTATCAGGGACGAATTCGGAGAGGTGGGAACCCAGGAATACCTGGCCGAGCGGTTCGGCCTGACCGCGGAGAATATCCTCCGGCAAGCCCGGGAGCTTCTGAAAAAGAAATAACCCACCATCGGAACCCGGGAGTGTATACTATGGAAAGGAGACACCACATGGAAGAAAAGAAGACCCTGGCCTTTGCCAGCGACCTGTCCGGGTTCCCCCTGAAAAAAGCCCTGGTGGAACACTTTTCGGAAGCCGGGGAATACCGGGTTCTCGATTTCGGTATCCAATCGGAGGAAAAACCGGAACCCTATTTCGTCCAGGCGCCAAAAGTGGCCAAGGCGGTGCAGGACGGCAGGGCCGATTTCGGCGTTCTGGTCTGCGGAACCGGCCAGGGCATGGCCATCGTGGCCAACAAGCACAAAGGCATCTACGCCTGCGTGGCCGACGGCATCTTCTCCGGGGAGCGGGCGAAGATCATCAACAACGCCAACGTCCTGACCCTGGGGGGGTGGATAACCGCTCCCTTTCTGGGAATAGAGATCGTGGAAGCCTGGCTGGCGATGAAATTCACCGAAAAAATGGAATTCAAGAAGGACTTTCTCACCAACGCCTTTAACCAGGTGAAGGAAATAGAAAAAGAAAACTTCAGATAAACACGGAGGAAAACGTCCATGGCCTTTTCACCCCGACCTTTTGAACCCCGGATGAAAGCCAATGTCCCCGGAAAAATAAACGCCGGGAGAACGGTAATCATTTCTTTCGGCTTCTTCACGGTTCTCCTGTGCTGGTCCTACTTCAACCTCAAGGTCCCCCTGATCCTGGAAGACCTGCTGCCCCCCATCCCCCAGCGGGATATCCTGAAAGGGGCCATCATGGCCCTGGATAATTTCCTGGCCGTTTTTCTGCAGCCCGTTTTCGGCAGCATGAGCGACAGGACCGCCAGCCGTTTCGGCAGACGGATTCCCTACATTGTCCTGGGGACGGCCTTCTCCGTCTTCTTCCTGGTCCTCATTCCCCTGGTCCGGGTCCTGGCGGGCCTGACGGCGGTGATCTTCCTCTTCGATATGGCCATGTCGATCTACCGGACCCCCTCCCTGGTGATCCTGGCCGACTACACGGAGGATTCCCAGCGTTCCCGGGGCAGCGCGATTCAGCAGTTCATCGCCAACATGGGCGGGGTCATCGGGTTCGCCATACCCATGATCGTCCGGCTTTTACCGGTGAAGGAATCCTTCTTCGACCTCCTGGGTTTTTCCATCTGCGGCGTCCTGATGCTCCTGGCCATGCTGATCCAGATCCTCTTCATCAGGGAAACCCCCACGGGGGATAAGCTCTTCCGGCTGTCGGATAAGCAGATCCGGATCGACAGCCTCACCTTCCGGGGATCCGAGCGGGAGCCGGAGAAGGAGGAGAAATACCGCCTCATGGAGTCCCTGAAGGAACTCTTCGCCACCAACCGGAACATGGTGTTCTTCATCGGGGCCGTGACCTTCTGGTACCTGGGCTTCGCCTCGGTGGAGGCCTTCTTTTCGAGCTTTGCCGTTTCCTTCCTGGGAAAGGCCAACGACGCCGAAGCGGGAAAACTCTTCATGGCCTATTCCGTACCGATGATCCTGTCGGCCTACTTCGTCGGCCTTATCGGGCAGCGTTTCGGCCGGCGGAAAGCCCTGATTTTCTTCCTCTGCTGGATGATCGCCTCCCTGACGCTGATGTCCGCTCTGGTGGTCCCCCGAAACTATAAAAACAGCAACGACCTGGTTATCATGGTGTTCCTGGCCCTCATCGCCGTTCCCTGGATGGGGGTTATCGTCAACAGCTTTCCCCTCCTGTGGTCCCTGGCTCCCAGGGACAAGACCGGCATGTACACCGGGGTGTATTACACCTTCAACCAGAGCGCCTATATGCTCTCACCGGTCATTATGGGGGTCGTCCTGTCGGCAGCTTCATCTTTGGGGGACTACCGGTACATCGTCATGTTTCCCTATGTTCTGCTGTGCCTGGTGATCGGACTGCTCTTTACCCTCCGGGTGAAGGAAGAGAAGGGGTGATGAGCGGATTTCCCCGCTTCTTGACAAGGCGTCCTCAATCATGGTATCAGTTTTTGACTCAGGGCCTATAGCTCAGTTGGTTAGAGCAGCGGACTCATAATCCGCGGGTCCCAGGTTCAAGTCCTGGTGGGCCCATGAAAAACCCGGGGGTGCGCAAGTACCCTCGGGTTTTTTAATCTGAAGGGGCCACCAGGACTTGAACCGAAAAGCGCCGCCGACCGAATAGGGAGGATGAGCCGACAGGATGTCGGCGAAAGGCGCTTTGAGGCGGGTCGGAGGGAGTCCGCAGGATGCGGACGACCAGAGACCAAGTCCGCCTTGGGCCCCAAAAAACCCGGGGGTGCTGTAAGTACCCTCGGGTTTTATAATTGGAAGGGGCAGACTTAAACGAAAAATCACCCCGCCTCCCTGAAACGCTTGAACCGCTCCCCGAGCCGTTCCCGGTCCGGCCAGTCCTGTCGCTTTCGTGGTAAAATTAATTGATGTCCCCTTAACCCCTGCAGCCCGTAGCGCAGCATAGGGCCGTCCTTTTCCCGGAGGATATCCTCCCGGACACTTATTCGATAATCGGGATCTACTCCCAGAATGTTCGAATCAAAAGCCGCGTGGTGGATCTTGCAGAGAGACAACCCGTTCGTCACCTCCGGTTCCCCCCACTCATCACTGTCGGGGATAATATGGGACGCATCCAGGAGCTCGGGATGATGCAGGTTACAAAAAGCGCACCGTTCGCTGTATGCTCCAATTACAACTTCGCGGAAAGCCCTTTGGTGAAGTCTTGTCCGCACCTCGGTGGTAATATACCGCCGGCGGATCAGCACAGATTCGGAATCCCAGTCCTGCTCACTGGTCCGCTCGATATGCTCAAGAAGACTGTGATCATCAACAGCAACAGTAAAGGCCAGTCTTCCCGGGTCATCATGTATCACATATACCGGCCAGGCCGCGAAGTATTTACCTATAGCGAGTCCGCGGAAATAGATAAGGGGTATTCGATCCCTCATCGCGTTTCGGAGAATCACATTGTCCGAATGACGAGGATCTGTACCGCGATATGCATATGCGATGAATCCGTCATTAGTCATGGAATCTTTGTAGGGCCCGCCAACCGATGTTGTTATGGAAATCGGATAACGATCTATAATCTTGGGTTTCCATATTCCCTTCTGGCCGATGAGCGTCACCCGCTCTCCCTCCAGCACAAAACCACTGGAGAGCTCCGCCCAGGGTAAGACGTCACCGTATCGCAGTGAAAGCTCATTCAACCAGTCAAACGCGGAAAGGCGTACTTTTTCGTCATGCATGTCAAACCTTCTGTTTTTCTCTGTTTATAATTATAGCATATCTCTCCACATAGAAAACCAGCATTTTTCATTCTTTGTTATTGTAGAATCACATTTTCGTACCAAATCAAGTGAAATGATTTTGATGCAATTAATGATAATTTCTACTACACAAAGCCCTACTTGTAGTATATAATATCAACATCATGAAACCCGAGATACGGACTACGATACTGGACATTTTCATGAAAAATTCAGGGTATGCTCGCACAAAGGAAATTCTCGATCAGGGAATTCACAATATCTATCTAAAAGAACTCGAGAAGGAAGGCATCATTCAAAAAGTCAAACACGGACTATACTCCCTTACAGATCATGAAAACTACAACTCTATGCATGAGGCACTTCTTGCCGTTTCGAACGCGATCATATGCATGGGATCTGCTCTTGCTTATTATGATCTCACGACCTGGAATCCCACGGAAGTTCATCTTGCAATCCGCCACGGAAGAAAGATAGTGCTTCCTGTCTATCCGCCTATTCAACTCTACCATTTCTCGGGGAAATTTTTCGAGACTGGACAGACAACAATAGCACTCGAATCGGGTCATAGGATAAGAATCTATGATAAGGAGAAAACAATCTGCGATATTGTACGATACAGGAACAGAATAGGTATCGATATCATGAAGGAAGCTCTCAATGAGTATGTAAAACAGAAAGATATAAATCTTAATAAACTCTATACATACGCAGGTGATCTAAATATTCGTTCCGTCCTCGATACATATCTGGAAGTCCTGATATGAAAAATCTCCAGGCCTCCATCAAGGCAAGGCTGTTGAATATCTCGAGATCTTTCGGCATAGACTATAACCTGATCATCAGGCTCTATATGCAGGAAGGTATCCTGAGAAGAATCTCAAAATCGAGCTATGCTTCATCCTTGTATCTTAAAGGTGGTTTGCTTCTCTATTCTCTATCCGGCTTCTCGGGCAGGCCTACAAAGGACATCGATTTTTTAGGAACGAACATCTCAGCAGAGAAGGATATGTTCATTCAGATTCTAAAGGATATTTTATCCACAGATACAGAAGACGGACTTTCATTCTTCATCGACAGTATCACGATAGAGACTATTACTGAAGAAGCTTCGTATCAGGGACAACGAGTGAAAATAACATGTACATTAGGAGCCATCCGAAATGTTCTGCAACTGGATATTGGTTTTGGCGATATAATAATGCCCGGACCGGTAAAGATGGATTACCCAACATTGCTCACTGATGAAAAAATCCAGATATACGCATACTCGGTCGAATCAATAGTAGCGGAAAAGTTTGAAGCAATGATTGTTCTGGATGCCCGAAATAGCCGAATGAAGGACTTTTATGATATCTATCAAATCATTACACAGGGGAATACATCGGAAAAGCTCCTTACAGACGCTATAAGAATGACTTTTCAAAATCGTCGGACACCTACACCAGTCAACCCGGCTGTATTCGATAAAGCATATGGCGAGGACCCTCGAAACAAGCAATTGTGGGATAGCTTTCTGAAGCGAATCAACTCAGAAAAAAGTATCGAATTCAAAGACGTTCTTTCAACAATACAGTCTGTGTTAGAGCCGATATACAGAGAAATCTCTCCTTAATTTTCAAGATAATCCTTCAAAATTACCCCCGCCACTACCTTCGTGGTCTCCAGGAAACCCTTCCCGTAGTCCCCATCCCGGAAGTAGGGAATCATATGCTTGTCCATGATTAGGCCGGTTTCCGAATCGGAAAAAAGTCGTTCCATGCCCAGCCCGAGCTCTATCCGCACCCTCCTCTCTTTCATGGCAATCACCATGAGAATCCCGTTATTTAATCCTTCCTTTCCGACACCCCAGGTATTAGCTAAATCGAAACTGTATTCCTCGATCGACCGATAGGGTTCGAAACTGTCGATTGTTACGACAGCAATCTCAGCGGAGGTTACTTTCTCGAGGAGGTCGATTAACTCAGTTAATTGTTGTTTATCACCCCGGGGAAGGATCCCCGCGAAATCATTGACATATCCGACAGCCTTCGGGAAAGCCTGCGCTTCAAGGTGTAATACAGAGATAGTCAGAACGATAAGTATTAAAAATCCATACTTTTTCAGTAATCGTCTCCTAAGAATTTATTCATTATAAAATTCTATAAGATAGAGAACCCGGCGGAAATCCCTAAGTAATTAGTATATCCAATCGGACAACCATACAACCTTACATGAAACCGCTTGTAAAAACAATTTATAGTGTCCAAAAGCTTATGGATAATGGCTATATAGTGTGGTTTTTCGACTTTCTTTTTATGTATCAACACCATATACAAAAGAACCATAAGCTTTGGGACACCAGGTTTTCCACAGAGAGCATTCGGATACTTCAAATAAAAAAAGATTGACATCACCCGGTATTCCCATAAAATAAAAAATGATCCGGGTTCTGGATACGTATAGAAGGTTTCTCCAGGATCCTGTAATAGAAACATTCCTTTTTCATGGAATATTTCTACAGTGATAACAACTACTTTAATGAAAGGGGAATGTTTTATATGAAAAAACTAACGGGCGTTTCTCTGTTTATTCTATTGTTTTCTTCCTGTCCGATACCTTTCAACGAGACAAATCTTTCACTGATGCAGGACCTTTCCGCACCGGTTATCACAATAAACACCCCTGTTCAGGGTTCCTCCTTTGAATCCACGGTAACCGTATCCGGGTCGGTGATCGATGTGGACGGAAACGGGGAATACCGGAGTACCAAGGCGGGAAGTTATATTTCTTCCTGTGTCTACGATATTCTTGACAGTGATCCTGTCGAAACGGCGATAGAGATAGCCGAAGACGGTACCTTCAGCTTCACCTTTCCATCGGTCTCCTTCACTTCCCAGATTAACCTGATTATAACCGCCCATGACATAAACGGAAATAAGGCGACATCTTCCATCATCCTCGTCCCGGATGAAAACGGACCGTTCCTCACCATCACGTCGCCGGAAGATTACAGTGTGTACGCCACCGTCCTCCTGCTTGCGGGGTCGGCGGTCAATTCCCTTACCGATTCCGCAACCACGGAGGTCAACCCGGTAATCAGTTACAGAATACCCGGCACGTCGATCTCCGGTACCGCTAATATCGATACAACCAACGGAAGTTTTTCCGCAGTCATCGACGTGTCCGCCCTGGAGGGGAACAAAGCCCTGGAGGTTACGGCGGAGGACCTCAACGGAAACGAGACAACCGCCATTGTTACCATTACAAAACCGACGGAAGGGGGAGATATCTCGGGATTCACCGTGACGCCGGGAAATAAAATGGTAACGATCAGCTGGGACCCGGTCCCCTTTGCCGAGTCATACACGATCTTCGAGTCGGAGTTCGGAACCCTGGCGGAAGAAGATGTGACAAGCCCCTATGAATGGGAGGGTCTGAGCAATGGGGAGATATACTCTTTTCAGCTCACCGCTCACCTGCCCTCCGAGTCAGGGGAAGACGCGGTCTCCGCTGTAGTCACAAAGATGCCCTTGAGCCCCCGGAGTCTGGCACCTTCCGTGCGAGAAATCGAATACGGGTCCGTAACCATCCAGTGGCGGGAGCATACCAACGTCTCCAAGTATACGGTGGAGCGCGCCACATCCCCTGACGGACCCTGGCAGGTGAGGGGAAATTCGACCTCTACCTCCTATACGGACACCTCGGTGGAGAATAACAGGGAATACTTCTACCGTATCCGGCCTGCGGTCTATACCGATATTACAAGTGATTACTGTAGTGCCGTGCCCACCGACTTCGGGGAGGTTCGGGTCGATTTTGAAACCGAGGGAACGGCCCAGGGTATCGATGTTTCCGGTTCCTACGCCTATCTGGGCACCGCCGGCGGAGGGAAAGGCTACCTGCGTATCATCGACATTTCCGACCCCGGAGAACCGGTGGAAGAGGCCGCGGTCGAATTGTCGGACGCCGCCAAGGATGTGGTGGTGGAGGGTTCCTACGCCTATGTTGCCGCCTCTTCGGACGGTCTGGCTGTCATTGACATTTCCAATCCGCTGAACCCGGGAAACCCAGTCTACGGCACAGGCACCACCGGTTTCGCATACAGTCTGGACGTGGCGAACGGCTGTGTGTACCTGGCCGACGGCGACAGCGGGCTGGCGATCATCGACGTCTCCACGCCGACGTCCCCGGGAGCACCCGTTTACTGCGACACCGTCGGTTCAGCCTTCGGCGTCGCGGTAGACGACGGCTATGCCTACGTGGCCGATTATACAAATGATCTGGTCATCGTTGACCTTTCCGATCCCACCGTGGTCTTCAATACCTGTGCGCTCACGGGAAACGCCTATGGAATAACTGTTGCGGGTGATTACGCCTATGTGGCTGCCGGCACGGGAGGTTTGGCGGTTATCAATATCTCCGATCCCTCAAACCCGGGCACCCCCCATTACAGCGATACCACAGGATACGCCCAGCGGGTCGCGGTGGCCGGCAGATACGCCTATGTGGCCAACGACGAGAATCTATTCGCCATTATAGATGTTTCCGATCCCGACAGTCCCGGCGCACCGGTCTACCGGGCTACCATGAGTTTTGCCATGGATGTGGCCCTCTCCGGCTCCCATGCCTACGTGGTGGATTCGGATGTAGGCATAGCGGTTTTCAGCATCGCCCATGCCGCGGATCCGGCGGCTCCGGTTTATGAATCAACAAATACATCCGCCCGGGGCGTGGCGGTTACCGGCTCCCGGGCATATCTTGCCGTCGGTGCCGGCGGCATGGCTATTCTGGATGTATCTGACCCCTCCGACCCCGGATTGCCGGATTATCAGGCCATCTCGACGCCGGCCTACAACATTGAAATAGCCGGTTCCCATGCCTATATAGCCCTGAACAGTTGGGGTTTGGCCATTATAGATATCTCGGACCCGGAAAACCCGGTAGAACCGGTGTATTTCAGCGAGGTCGGGTATGTCCTGGATGTGGCAGTTTCGGGCTCCTATGCCTTTATCGCCGCTAATGAAAACGGTCTCGCGGTTATCGACATTTCCGATCCTGAAGATCCCGGAACCCCGATCTACAAGGACACCACCAGTAACGCCCGGAATATCGTGGTCCAGGGCGACTACGCCTACATCGCGACCAACGAAACAGGCCTGGCCGTCATCGACATATCGGACCCGGAAAACCCGGGAGACCCGGTCTACGAGGATACCAGCGGCTGGGCCTGGTCGGTAGCGGTATCCGGCAATTATGCTTATATAGCGGATCGGGGGAATGGGCTGGCGGTTTTCGATATTACCGATCCGGCGAATCCCGGAGCGCCGACCTATTACGCGACAAACGCGCCGACCAACAACGCCACCAGTGTCGCCGTGGCGGGTCCCTGGGTTTTTGTCACCGATTACAATACTAACCCCGATCCTGACAGCTGGCTGGCGGTCTTCGACGCCTCCGATCCCGCCGCCCTGGAGGGGCCCTACTACAGTAGCGCCCCTTTTACCAGCGAGCCTTATGCCATTACCGTCAGAGGTCCCTACGCCTATATAGCCGACAGTGCCAGCGGCCTGGCGGTCGTCAAACTCTGGGAGGACATAGAGTGAAAAAGAAAATCATCCTGCTCTTTCTTGTGTGTATAGCCCTTCGGGCCACCTCTCTTTCAGCCCAGAGCGATAGAACAGATTACGATGCCTACTACCATTCCCCGGTGGCGGTATCGGCCTTCTACCAGCCCCTCTCCGGCATGGGGAGCACAACCCTCTCCGATTTCGTCATCAGCGAGGTGTCCGGGGAGGTAAGGTTCTCCTTCCGGAAGGCGCCCCGGTGGCAGCCCCTGGTAAGGGGAGGCATGGTGGACTACGCTTTTGTCGGAGACCTGGAGGACTATCTCCAGGACTGGAGCCACCGGCATATCTTCGGCGGTGCCGGGATGGGGTACTCCCTCCGTATTTCCCGGGAATTCGAAGTGGGCGGAGATATTTTCTGCGGGATCACCCAGTCAATTTTTTCGGAACTTCAGATTCCCGGTATAACGGAACCTCAGGGACAGTTAAACCTTATCGGCAAGGCATCCGCCCGGCTTGCATTGAACCCCTCCTACAATATCTCCATCGGTGTCACACCTTCGATACAGTATGTGCACGGTCTCGGCCCCTTGAATACCTTTGACGGGTTTACCTTCGGCGTCGGTTTCGGAGGGAGCTATCGTTTCGGCCAGGACCCGGATGCCCCGCAGTCGAGTATCCGGGCTTTGCGCTTCGCGGGTACCGATTTTCCTCCCCTCTTTGCCGCCATGCAGAGCTATTACGCCGTCAAAGCCGCCGGCACCGTTGCGGTTACCAACTCCGCCTCATTTCCCGTTACCCGGGTAACCTTCAGTTTCATGCAGCCCGGCTTCATGGATTCCGCCACTCCCCTGGGAGAGTTTGAAAACCTGCAACCGGAAGAAACCCTGGAGATCCCCGTCAGGGCGGTCTTCAACAACCAGATCTTTACCACTCAGGGAGTCACTCCCCTTACCGGAGAACTGATCGTTCAGTATACCGCCCGGGGACGGCAGGTGGAACAGCGACAGTCGATCACCTACGATCTTTATGACCGGAACGCCCTTACCTGGAACGACGACAGAAAAGCGGCCGCCTTCGTGACTCCCCAGGACAGCGCTATCCGCAATTTCGCGAGTTATATCCGGCAGAGTCACCATGAAGCAACCAACCAGTTTATCAGCAAGAATCTTCAATTCGCCATGCAGGCCTATAATGCCCTGTCGGAGATTGGCATTATCTACCAGGTGGACCCCACCTCTCCCTTTACCGAGGTCCAGGAAGACGCGGTGGTGGTGGATTCCATCAGCTTTCCCAGGGAAACCCTTCTCCGGCGTACCGGCGACTGCGATGATCTGACAGTACTCTATAACACCCTTCTGCAGACCGTGGGGATTCCCACCGCTTTCGTCACAACCCCCGGGCATATTTTCTGCGCCTTCTCCACCGGGCTTTCCGCCCAGGACGCGGAGCTTATAGATCCCGACCGCTCCATGACCCTGGAAGTGAACGGCGAACTCTGGGCCCTGGTAGAGATAACCATGCTGGGCCGCTCACCCTTCCTGGATGCCTGGAGTACGGGTATATCCGAATTCCGCGCCTATGATAATAACACTCGCGTAAGGGGATTCTATCCCGTCTCCGAAGCCCAGGAGACCTATCGTCCCGTGGCTCTCAGGGAAACCGACCTGGGTCTTCAGTACGGTGACGGGGAAAGGATGGTTACCCGTTTTCGCGGTGATATGGACCGCCTTTCCTCCATGCTTCTTGAACCCCTTGCCCTGAAGGCCAAAGAGAATAACCGGATCAGGGACTGGAATAAGTACGGAATTTCCGCGGCGAAACTGGGGGCCTCCCGCCAAGCCCAGGAGGCTTTTCAGAAGGTTATCCAGATGAACGAAAAACAATTGAGCGCACGACTGAATCTCGGTTCCCTCTACTATTTGGACGGAGACTACCACCGGGCTCTTCAGACCTTTCAGGGTGTGGAAAATCTCGTTTCCGATCAGCCCAGCACAAGCGGTTCGACCCTGTTCAATCTCTATATAAACCTGGGGAAAAGTCACTATGCCCTGAATAACATCGGTGAGGCAGGGACATATTACGGGAAAGCCCGGGAGATATCTCCGGAATCCGCCGGAAAGTACAGTTACCTCGGCTCGGGAAGCTCCGGTTCGTCGGGAACGGCCGGAAGCGCTCTCGCATCCGCTGAAATACAAAGTGCCGGAGATTCGACGGCTCGGGCATCGGAAGCGATCACGGAAGAACCGATACTTTTTTTCTCCGAAGACGAATAACATTCTATTTCTCCTGCAAGGAAAAGAGCTTTACCAGGATCTCCGGTTTGAGAAGAAGGCTTTGTTACTGTCCCCCACCGTGGACCTGAAGGGTTTCTAAGATTTTATCCTGGTACAACTTACAGTGAAAACGAGGATTTTCTGCCGGGGTTAGCTTTATTTTCTTACGTGCGGTGAAAATGGAGTAAATACAGGTCCACGGTGGGGGACAGTATTTATTCCTTAAGCAGGTCCTCTCCTTCGGCCTGAGCGGCCCGGCAATCTACCCCCGGTTTCTCCAACCCTGGAAGAATTTTTGTAAAAAGCCTTTTTTTCTGCTTCCCTCTTCCTGGATTGAAACATCCCCCAGAACTGAAAAGCCTTCCAGTACGCAGATGCCCCGCTGTTCCTCCAGGCTTCCCTCCGGGGAACCCTCCGGCGACTCATTTCTCACAAGCTCATAGTCACCGATAAGACTTTTAAAGCGGTTTTTTACTTTCATCCCCCTGGGTATGATAACCCTGGTATCCCCCAGGAATGAATGGACCTTTATATGAATCGGCTCCACGACATGTCTGAACCCGCGAATATCGATATTGACATCTCCGACAATAGAGAGGATTTGAAGCCTTTTATCCTTGAAATCCTCCGCCGTAAGGTGCTTATCGCCTAAAACGGCGATCTTGGTATCGCCGTCGCCTTCGGAATTTTCATCCGGCAGGTCGATCCTTCCAGGTTGTTGCTGTGGAGGGAAATCGTGAACGAGAATCTCCAGGTCTTCGATAAATTCAGCCCTGTAAGCCAAGTCGAGACGCTTTTCATATTCCTCCAGGTCAAACTTGTTCTCCGCGTAGGCGGTTTCCAAACGCCGAATGATACGGTCCCTGAATTGAGGAACACCGTATTTTCGTTTTGACGGCAGGTTTTCCGACATGAGCGCCCCCTTTGAGAGCCTCAGTGTACCTTCAAAGAGGTGTAACGGCAAGATCTGTTGAAGAGCTTGGCTGTGGTCTCAAATATTACTCCGAAGCGATCACCTCAGAACGATACCGGCGGCGATTACCCAATTCTTCCAAGCCTGCAACAGAACCGACTGGGGATTCGTCATGGCGATGACATGCCTTGATAGGATTCCGGTGGTCCTTTATTATATTGCCCTGCAAAAACACTTTGTTATGAGAATCACCACCGGAACAGTCAAGGAATAAGCACCGGATCATAGCTTCTTAAACTGCCTTGCCCCTGTACCTTCCATTGTCCCGGATCGTCTGAACTGAGCCGGTGACAAGCCCGTGTGTTTCTTGAATAGTTTACCGAAATAGGAAACATCGGTTAGACCGATCCGTTCGGCGGCTTCGTTATTGGACAGACCGTCCCTTAAAAGGAGGGTTCGAGCGCGTTCGATTTTCATGCGGTTCACATAACCGGTAAAGCTCTCCCCCGTTTCCTGCGCGAATATGGTTGAGAAATAGCACTTACTCATACCGGCTTCTACCGCCGCTTCTTCCAGAGAGACCGTTCTATCAAGACGGGATAAAATCAACTCTTTGGCCCTCAGTATTCCCGGATGCCTCGCTTGGGCCCGGGATTCCTTCCAGGACAGGACTATCGTATCGATGAAATCGAACACGTGCATCCGGAGTTCCGCCAGAGTCTCCGATTTGAAAAGGAGGTCTTCATTGAATTCCGGAACCCGGGGAAACATTTTATACAGTCCGTGGATAATCTCCACAGCAGTAAACCGGACCCGGTCCGGCGGGTAAGAACCTGTTTTCAAAACACCGGAAAAAAAATTCTCGATGATGTTCTTGGCGGCGGAAGAATCGCCGTTTATAACACAACGCCTAAGCGATTCATCCTCGTCGGCAGATAGTGCCGGTCCTGTCTTGAGGAAAGTAAAATCCTGAGAAAAAAACAGGAGCGCGCCGGCGTGAAAATAGTAGCACCGCTGAAGGGCGTTTACCGCCTGCCGGTAGGCTTCCCGGATGCTTCGTATCGAAGTGAAGGGAGCGGAAACACCGGCGCTTACAACAAGTGAAAGATAATGTCGTGAGGCTGTCTGAAATTTATTTACAAAATCGGTGATTTCCTCATTCGTTATGTTCATCCCGCCTCGCAGGAGCAGCACATAATTACCATCGGATAAACATACCACATGGACCTTCCGATCCTGGGGTGCCATTCCTTTGCACAGATGGATAAGAGAGCGCTGCTGCAAGGGTGTAGGATGGGCCTTCGCCGGATTCCCCGGAAAGAATTCCGCCGGATGCAGAACAAGAAGCCGCAATTCTTTCGCCTCGAGACAGCCAGCCTCTTCGACAGTGATCTGACCGGTAATGAGTCCGTTCAGCAGGTCGTCGCTGTCTTTCAAAGAGAGTTTCCCTGAACCTCCGTTCTTATCTTTCCGTTCCGCTTCAATTTTTTTTCGTACTTCCGATAGTTTCGCCAGCAGGGCCTCCGGTTGCAGCGACAGCTTGAGTATATAATCTTCAGCCCCCAGGCGAATCGATTCTTTAACGTAATCGAGTTCGTTATGGCAGCTCAGAACAATCACTTTCACGGGGAGCTGTTCCCGCTTCAGAATTCGCAATAGTTCAACACCGTTCATTTCCGTCATCTTAATATCAAGCAGGATAATGTCAGGACACCCTTCCCGCATCATTTCCAGGGCTTCCAAACCGTTAGCCGCTTGAGCCGCAATGATATAGCCATATTCACTCCAATTCAGAAATGAAGCGATTCCTGTCCGCACCAGCATTTCGTCGTCCACAATCATGATGGACAAGGGTTCAGGTTTTTCCATCACCCCTCCTGTAAGGAATGCGGATCTTAACTACTGTACCGTTATCTCGACCTGAGGAAACCCACAAGCCGAAAGCTCTACCGTAATGAAGACGGATTCGTTCCCGGGTGTGGGATAACCCGATGCCGCTGAATCCTTGCCGTGATACTTCGGTCTTTCCGGTATCGATTCCCGTTCCGTTGTCCTCGATTTGAATGGAAAGAGTCTCGTCTACCGATTTCGCGGTAATCCGGATGGTCGGATCTTTAACCGTACCGTCGCGGAATCCATGGATAAGACTGTTTTCCACAATCGGCTGAAGGACAAACTTCAGGATACGGGACCTAAGAACCTCCGGTGAAATTTCATACACCACATGCAGATGCCGATTAAGCCTGCTCTCCTGAATGACCAGGTAACTTTTTACCAGTTCAATCTCCTGTTCCAGAAGAATCTCTTCCTCACCCCGGTTAACACTGTACTCCAATAGATTCCCCAGGGACGATATCATCGAAGAAACATGTTCCGCCCCGCTCATCATGGCGGTCCATTTGATATGATCCAGGGTGTTGAAAAGAAAATGGGGCGTTACCTGAGCCAGCAAGGCTTGATAGCGAAGCTCGCTTTCCCGTTTCTGCTCCTCCAGAACCTGTTTCGATAAATCCTTGATTCGTCCGAACAGAATATGAAATCGGTTTACAATCCAACCGATATCGTCTTTCTCCTCTTCCCCGTCATCCTCCAGGGTATGATTATGTAGTCGAATACTCTTCATTTCCCGAATAAGCCGCTTGAGAGGTGTGAGGATTCGGAAGAGAAAAACCAGGGAAAGAGCGGTAAAAAGAAGCAGAAACAGGGTTGTAAGATACAAGGTTCCCCAGCGCAGACGGTTTATCTCGGAAACGACCCGTTCATAGGGGTAAAGAGATACGAGTTTCCATCCAAAGCGCCCCAGGGGAAGCAGGCTGACAAGGTATGCGGAGCCATCAATTGTCTGGATGAGGCTTTCTTCTTTACCTGTAATAGAAGTGATGTCAATTGTATCGGCCCTCACATCCGATACCCCGGGGATTTCTCCGGAGAACTCAAAAATAACCTGGTTGGTACCGGAAAAAAGAGCGGCAGCCGTTACATCCTGATCTTTCATAATGTGTTTAAACTGTTCTTCTCCCACACTGATCAGTAAATGCCCCAGCAGATGTTTCCGAACAGGATGGTAGATTCCCCGAGCAGCGGTGATAAACCTTGGCTCCGCTCCACCGGACCGTATATCGTATTGAAATGGAGCCTCCCAGAGAATTCCTCTTTCACCGCCGATGATGTCGAGGGCGAAGGGTGTATTTTTATAGACCTCGGCGTACTTCATCCGGAGGCTGTACCCGTCATACATATCCGTAACGGAATAAATGAAATCGTTGGTATCGATAATAAGCACATCCGATTCATAGTTAAAGAATATTCCGACCTTGGAATACATAATCTGCCGTTCCACGGTGACCATTCTCAGAAACTGCTCCGCGTCGTCCACGCCGGATCTGTCCTGCGCCGCAAAGAGTTCGTCCTGAATGATCTCGTTCACACTGAGGATATTCACCAACTTTACTATATCCAGCAGAATAATATTTATCTGTCCGGCTATCTGCCGCATATTGTCCAGCTGAAGTTCAACAATTTTATCGTGAACCACCCGCTCAGAAAACTTGAAACTAAGGGTGTTGATCAGAATCAGAGGTAGAAAAAGGATAAACAGAATGATAATCATGAGACGCCCGTGAAGGCTATAGAATAGAGGGCGGAACAGCTTTTTCATTACATCCTCAACTGTCAATTGAAAGTAGTATACAGGCGCGTCTTTTCCGTTGTCAAATTATGCAAGGCTGAAGTGAAAGATATTTCTAGTTTATCGAAATAATGTCCGAACGGGTTGGGTAAAGAAAGATTCCGGGCTTTAACAGAAAAGAAAATACGAGATTATCAAAAATGAATTTCTTTACCCCTCTTCCGACTGCGGCATATACTGTCTTTCATGATTAATAAAAAAGGAGGTGTCTCATGAAGACTCTTTCAAGAACCAGGGCTGTCATGGTAGTCATAACGCTCATACTGCTGCTCAGCGGTCCGGGAATTATCTTTGCCGGTGGTACCGGGGAGCAGGAAGCAAAGCAGAAAACCGAGGAGGAACATATTCACCTGGTCTTCTGGGGCGGATTGCCCCCGGAGAACGGTCCTCAGGAACTGGTGGACAGGTACAACGAACTGAATCCTAACGTAACTGTTGAATACGTCCGTTACGTCAATAACGATCAGGGGAATGTACGGCTCGACACGGCATTGATGGCGGGGGAACAGATCGATGTATTCACCAGCTACGGCCACCCCCGGCGGGAGCAAAGAGTTTCTGCGGGCATGGCGGCTGATATCACGGATCTGCTCAAAGAGCAGGGAGTCGATCTGATTCGGGATTTCGGTCCCGGAGCCAGGCCGAATATCGTAGACGGCCGAATTTACTCCGTTCCGACCATCGTTTTAGTTCGGTTTCTGGCGGTTAACAAGGATATGTTCGATCAGGCGGGAATCCCTTTACCCACCGAGTGGACCCTGGATGAATTTATTGATGTAGCCCGGCGTCTGACCCATGGGGAAGGGGCTGAAAAGGTCTACGGCATCATCGGAGACTATAATACCAACATCAATTTATTCCTGGAAAATAAACACGGCACGGATCCATGGCTGAATAAAGATGGAGACGCATCTCTGTGGACAAAAGAGAGCGATTTTCGCAGGGCCTATCAGATGTTCTACAATATGATGTACCGGGATAAGAGTATGATGGCCTGGGAAGACGTCCTGTCTCAACGCTTAACCGACAGTGCCGCTTTAGCCGCGGCTTTCTTCAACGGACGGAGCGCCATGATGCAGACCGGCTCGTATATGCTGCGGAACATCAAAGATCCGGTACAGTATCCAAGAGGTTTTAAGGTCGGTTTTGTCCCCTTTCCCCGGGTGGATGAAAACCAGTCCCAGTATATCGCACCGGTGGAACCCCATGACGATATGATGGTCAACCCTCGTTCCAAATATAAAGAAGAGGCTGTCCGCTTTATCGTGTGGTACGCCAAAGAGGGATTTGACCCCATGATCCGTTACGGCCGTCTGCCTCTGTATCAGGAATACGATAAGGATCACGTGGCGGCGGTTCTAGCCGAAGGCGCCGAAGAACTGGTGGACCCCGAATCTTTCGCGGCAAACGTTATCGGAGTAGTAGGAGACACCATTATTGAACCCCGGTCCGTTCCCGACCGTAACGTTCTTGACCGGATATTCCGAGACGAAAGCGAGGCCTACTATCTGAAGATGATCGATCTTGACACCCTCTTAAATAGGCTGCAAAAACAATTCGACGAAGTTCTCGCTTCAGAAAAGTAAACCCGCGCCATGAATACAAGCGGCTTCATGGCAGCGGCGGTAAACCCCGGGCGGCGCTTTTCGCGCCGCCGTACCGCCGGGCAGACCCTCAGCGGTCTGGCGTTCATCGGTCCCAATTTTATTCTGATGATCGTCTTTTGGCTCTTCCCGGTGGTCTTCGCCTTTGTCCTATCCTTCACCAACTGGGACCTGCTCTCCGGACTGGGAGGAATCGAATTCATCGGATTCGATAATTATCGTTCACTTCCAGGGGACGATAAATTCCTCCGTTCCCTGCTGAATAATCTTTATTTCACCGCTGCCGTAGTCCCGTTGACCGTCATTCTCGGTTTGGCGGCGGCCGTCATCATCCATGAACATGTCTGGGGGAAAAAGGTTTTCCGACTGGTTTTTTTTCTTCCGTATATTTCAAATATTGTGGCGGTCTCCATCGTCTGGTCGCTTTTATACCGGCACTACGGGCCTATAGCGAATTTCCTTCGCGTAATCGGAATAGAACATCCCCCGTCGTTCTTAGCGGATATGAAATGGGCTCTGCCGGCGATTATTGCCATGTCCGTCTGGATGCAGATAGGTTACGCGTGTCTGATCTACAGCGCCGGTCTTCAAGGCATTTCCAAGGACCTCTACGAAGCGGCGGAGATCGACGGAATCAATCGTTGGAAACGTTTGACCCTCATCACAATCCCGTTACTCAGGCCGACAACCTTTTTCATCGTTATTACATCCCTCATTACATCCTTTCAGGTATTTGCTCAGGTTCAGGTAATGACGGACGGCGGCCCGGCGGGGTCCACCTCGGTTCTCGTTTTCTATATCTATCAAAACGCCTTTCGTTTCTACCGGTTCGGATACGCGTCGGCCATCGCCGTGGTGCTGTTCGTTATCATTTTCCTGATAACCCTCATACAGTGGATATATCAGAAAAGATTAGCGTCGGATTATTAAGAGAGAGGGTATATGAAAACTCCGGGTATTCGAAAAAAACAAAGAAACCTGCCCGTGCGAATTTTATGCACAGTGATTATAGCCGGGGCAGGATGCCTCATGCTCCTGCCCTTCGCCTGGATGATATCGGCATCCTTTAAGCTTCCGGTGGATATCTGGAATTTCCCCGTCGACTGGATACCCGATTATTGGTATCCCGATAATTACCTCTACGTTTTTAACATGAGCGTATCGGTTCTGCGGTTGTATTTTAATTCCCTTAAGGTAACCCTTTTGAGCGTCCTCGGCGCCACCCTTACCAGTACCCTGGCGGCTTACGGTTATTCCCGGATCCGTTTCCCCGGCCGGGACCTCATGTTTCTGGCCGTTATCGCGACCCTGATGATTCCCCGTCAGGTACTCTACGTTCCCCGGTTTATCATGTTCACCTGGTTCGACAAGGTTATACCCATGATGGATCACCACAATTCCCTGATTCTCCCGGGTCTCTTCTCGGCCTTCGGACTTTTCCTGCTCCGACAGTTCTTTCTGAAGGTGCCCCAGGAGCTATCCGAATCGGCCATGATAGACGGCGCGGGACATCTGCGTATCTGGTATCACATCATGCTTCCCCTGGCAAAACCCGCCATAGCGACCTTTATCATTATTGTCTTTACCCATCACTGGAACGATTACGAATCTCCCCTGATATTCATCCGCAACCCCGAACTGGCGACAATACCCCTGGGGCTGGCCAACTTCGCCGATGAACGGGGTTTACAATATCACTATATTATGGCGTTGTCCGCTTTAGCCATTGTGCCGATGTTTGTGGTGTTTCTTATCGGACAAAAACTCTTTGTTCGCGGGCTTACGGCAGGGGCCCTTAAAGGGTAGCATGGAACATCTCTTTGATGTCCTGGTGGTCGGGGGCGGAGTCGGCGGAATCGCCGCGGCCTTGGCCGCAGCCCGAATGGGAAAACGGGTACTGCTGTCCGAAGAGAGTGATTGGCTGGGGGGCCAGCTGACCAGCCAGGCGGTTCCTCCGGACGAACACAGGTGGATCGAAGGGAGGGGGTGTACCGCCGGCTACCGAGTCTTCCGAGAATCGGTGCGATCCTATTACCGATCTTATTATCCCCTTACCCGGGCGGCACGGAAAAAAAAGCACCTGAATCCGGGAGAAGGAGCGGTAAGCAGGCTCTGTCATGAACCCCGGGTCGCCCTGGCGGTTCTGGAGGGAATGTTAGCCCCCTGGCGGTCCTCCGGATTGCTTTCGGTTATGATGGAAACCTATCCGGTTCAAGTCGAACGCTCCGGAGACCGCCTGGAGGCTGTTCACCTGAAAGAAAACAGAACCGGTCTGAGCCACATTGTTCAGGCGCCCTATATAATTGACGCTACCGAGACCGGCGAGCTTCTCCAACTGGGATCGGTGGAACATGTCACAGGCAGCGAATCGCAGAGCGAAACCGAAGAACCCCACGCCCTGCCAGGTCCATCCGCCCCTTTAGACCAGCAGGCCATTGGCTGGTGTTTTCCCCTGGCCTGGTCACCCGATACGGATAATATCATTGCTAAACCGTCGAACTATGATACCTGGCGGGCCAGGAGGAGTAATTTCTGGCCGGGTTCGCAGCTTTCCTGGACCGACGTCTATCCCCATACCCTGGAGGAAAGAACAAGAAGCCTCTTTTTAAATGAAGGAAAAAATCCTCGAAGAGATGCTTGCACCCTCTGGGAATTCCGGCGGATCATCAGCCGCTCCCTCTTCGCTCCGGGTTTCTTTTCGTCGGACATCACCCTGGTCAATTGGCCGCAGATCGATTACTGGTACGGCCCGGTAATCGGGGTGCGGGAAAATGAACGAAACAAACACATGTCGGCGGCAAAAGACTTATCCTTAAGTTTTCTCTATTGGATGCAGACCGAGGCTCCGCGGCACGACGGAGGCTGCGGGTACCCGGAACTCACTCTTCGTCCCGACGTAGTCGGCACTGCAGACGGTCTGGCCAAACGGCCCTATATCCGGGAATCCCGGCGAATGATCGCCGAGGTCACTATCCGGGAACAGGATGTCTGTGTAACTTCCAGAGAGAAACACGGCTGCGCCCGGCAATTCCCCGATACAGTGGGAACAGGATGTTACCGGATTGACCTGCACCCCAGCACCGGTGGGAGAACCTATATCGATCTGGCAGTGTATCCCTTTCAAATTTCCTTGGGAGCTCTAATTCCGATCTCCGTGGAGAACCTTCTTCCGGGATGTAAAAATATCGGGACTACTCACATCACCAACGGCTGTTACCGCCTCCATCCGGTGGAATGGAATATCGGAGAGGTCGCCGGAGCCCTGGCGGCTTTTTGCCTGGACAACCAAGTTTATCCCCGGGAGGTTTATCACCAGGAACCTCGGTTAAAAACCTTTCAACACCTGCTGGAGACCCGGTTCGGCGTGGAACTAATCTGGCCTCCGGGTATTCGCTCAACACCCGTATAACCAAAACGCACCCCCTTCCACAAATACCCCTTATAAAGAAATCATAAAAAAGGAGGAGTCTTTTAACGAGATATTTTTTTACCATGGATTTCCATATAACGGATTTCATCTATAGTCTACCTTGACCCTGCCCGGAGGCTTTCTATAGACTATTCTCATAGGTTCCCCGAATCGGATTTCTTCAGGTCCGGACCTGGGATGGGTAGTCCAAAAAAACGGAGCTCCAGGAAGATATATGATACGGGATCAGGAAAACGCGACCCCCCCGGACAAGGCTGAAGAAATACTGCGGGCCTACACCTTCGAACCGAAGAGTGAGCTGATCGACCTGCGGGAAGCCCATGGACGGGTACTGTTCCAACCGGCGGTATGCCCCCGGGACTCACCTCCCTTCTCCAAGTCCGCCATGGACGGTTACGCCGTTAGGTCTGCGGATTCCGGCAAATCCTTCAGCATTATGGGTACTCTGGCGGCGGGCGACGCCCCGAAGTTTGCCCCGGAACGAGGTGAGTGCGTAAAGATCATGACCGGCGCTCCTATGCCCCAAGGCACGGACAAAGTTGTCCGGGTGGAGTACACCCGGGAGGAAGCCGGCCGCATGATCCTCCTCCAGCCGGAACCGGCGGACAACGTTATTTTACAGGGTTCCAATCACCGGCAAGGTGAAGTCTTTATGCGGCCGAAACGCCTTACCCCCCGGGATATCGGTATTCTGGCATCTTACGGTTTCGACAGGGTCTCCGTGGCTCTGCCGCCGAAGGTGGCCATCATACCCACGGGAACCGAGTTGCAGGTCCCGGGAAGATCCTTACAACCGGGGCAGATCTACAACAGCAACGGTTTTCAACTGGGGGCGCAGACCGCCGAAACGGGCTGCCCCTGCAGGATCTTCGATATTGTAAACGACGAAAGTGCCGCCCTGGAGAAAACCCTGCGTCTGGCCATGGAACAAAGCGACGTGGTCCTTCTATCCGGCGGGGTTTCCATGGGCGACTACGACTATGTCCCTGATGGGATAAGGAAAATCGGAGCAGACATTATCCTCCACGGCCTGGCCGTAAAGCCCGGCAAGCCGACCCTCTTCGCTGTGAAAGATTCAACCTATATCTTCGGCATGCCGGGAAACCCGGTATCCACCTTCGTCATCTTCGAGGTGTTCGTCAAACCCTTTCTGTTCCGAATGATGGGGATCGAGTACCGGCCGACCGTAGTACGGGGAACCCTGACGGAAACCCTGCGCCGCCGCTTCGCCGACCGGGTGGAGTTTCGCCCGGTGACCATTACCGAAGATAAGATCCATATCCTGCCCTACCACGGCTCGGCAAACCTGGACGCCCTGGGGGAGGCCAACGCTCTTCTGCGGATTGAGCAGGGAGAACATGAATGTCCGAAGGGAGAGGAAAGGGATGTTCGACTCCTATAAACGGGATATTACCTACCTTCGGGTATCCGTCACGGATAAATGCAATCTCCGCTGCGTCTACTGTATGCCCGCCGATGGAGTCCCGCCACGGAAACACAGCGACTTCCTCTCCCTGGAAGAAATCGCCTCCGTTGTCAGAGCTTCAACGGAGCTAGGCTTTCGAAAGGTCCGTCTTACCGGGGGGGAACCCCTGGTTAAAAAGGGTATCGTCGATTTGGTGGGCATGATAAAAAGCATCCCGGCCGTCCAGGTACTTGGGATGACTACCAACGGTGTCCTGCTGGAAACCTTCGCCGAGGACCTGCGCCGGGCGGGGCTGGACAGCGTGAACATCTCTCTGGATACCCTGGACCCGGATCGCTACCGCGCCGTCACTCGGGGGGGAGATATCCGCTGTACCCTCGAGGGTATTGAAGCGGCTGTAAGCGTGGGTTTCGCCGTGAAGATCAATACGGTCGTGATGGAAGACACCCCGGCGGAAGATATCGACGCCCTGAATGATTTCTGCCGCAGCAAAGCTCTATCCCTGCAACTGATCAACCACTACTCTCTCACCCGGGAAAAGCTCGACCGGTATCGTTTCGACCGACCGCCGGATTGCCGCACCTGTAATCGCATCCGCCTGACCGCCGACGGTTACTTGAAGCCCTGCCTGCATTCGAACCTGGAAATTCCGGTGGATAGGAATAACATCGTGCAAAGCCTGCGAGAAACGGTGTCTGCAAAACCGGAACGGGGTATGACCTGTACAAACCGCTCCATGATGGAGATCGGAGGATAGGACCATGCAGAACATGAATCATCTGGATAAAGAAGGAAAAGCCGTCATGGTGGATATATCCAAAAAACCGCCGGTTCGACGGACAGCCCTGGCAGCCGGAAGGATTAATCTGGCTGCGGAGACCGTTGATCTTATCCGGCAAAACCTCATCAAAAAAGGGGATGTCCTGACGATTTCCAGAATAGCCGGTATTATGGCGGCAAAGAAAACCGCCGATTTCATTCCCTTATGTCACAACATCGCCCTGGAACATATAACCGTAGACCTTGACCTGGATGATACGGGTGTGACGATCCGCTCTGAAGCCCGTTGTACCGATAAGACCGGCATAGAAATGGAAGCCCTTACCGCGGTGACCGTGGCGGCCTTGACGATCTACGATATGTGTAAAGCCGTGGACAAGAAAATGCTGATAACCGATATTCGGCTTCTCGAAAAACGAAAAGAAGAACTCTGATCCGAGCAAAGTGAAATTATGGCGGAAGTACTGTCGGTAAACGCAAGCCCCGGCAGGGGCACCCCGAAATATCCTAAGGGTGAGGGATTCTTCCTCCGAGGCCATGGCATGGAAGGTGACGGTCACGCCGGAAACTGGCACCGGCAGGTCTGCCTCTTCGACGTCTCCAGCCTGGAAACCCTCTCGGAGGAAGAAAAAAAGGCCTGCGAAGAAACCTACTCGGAAAACATCACTACCCGGGGGATACACCTCTGGGCACTGCCTCCGGGGACCCGCCTTGAGATCGGCGAAACCCTTCTTGAGATAACCCAGATCGGCAAGGATTTTGTGAAAGACCCTTCAAAACACACACCCCGGGAAATCATCATGCATAAAGAAGGGGTGTTTTGTGTGGTTCTTCGCTCCGGCTGGGTAAAGGTCGGGGACACCGTGAAGATAGTCCCCCGGGAAACAGAAGAAGAACTCCGATAAGAATCAGCAGCAACTCTAAAGTCCATCTTCTCGTCTGTGGGAAAAGACCCAGCAACCTTACCGGTTAATCCTTTTCGTGGAGTTTCCTAAGCTGTTCCTTCGCCGCGGAAAAGTACCAGAAGACGATACAAATCGGCCCGATAATGCAGATAGCTCCAAAAATGTAACACGCAATGTCCCAACCCATACAAGAACCCCCTCGAAAACAGATACATATCCGTCAACGGCGGAATCACGGGCTGGTACGGTTCATGCATCCTGGAATGAGCCTTGCGCTTCTTCCTGGAGGAGAAGCTGCTTCTTCGACGGGTGCAGTTTTTTACTTCGTACCGGATAAATTCTAATCCTCCGGAGGGAAAAATGTCAATAGCGGACCGATCATAGTTCTGCCCGATAAAACAGACAGCTTCGCCGGATCCGCGGGGAACAATCGTAATCTCAATGAATTACTAAATTCTCATATTCATGTTATTATTGAATCAGGAGGCTGCATGGGAGAAACAATTCGCTTTGGCGTATCCATGGATAGCGATCTGGTAGAACTACTGGACAAGATGACCCGTGAAAAAGGACATCCGAACCGCTCAGAAACACTTCGGAGTTTAGTTCGACAGGAACTTATAAACACCTACGCCGGAGATGAAGACTATAGTGTAATCGGGACACTGACTCTTCTATACCATTACGGCACCGGTATACCTAAAGTCTCAATAGCGCCCTATCCTTCCGTAAGAATAAACGCCAACCTCCAGCTTCATGCGGATCGGGATGTCTGTATTAAAGTTCTGATTATACAAGGAAAGGGAAAAGAGGTTCATGCCTGGGCGGATAAATTGCTTTCCAGTAGAAAAGTGATCGGAAAACTGACCATCGCCGCCACAAATGAATTAAAGAAAGAACTGATAAAACAAAAATAGTACCGACGAAACGTTGACAGATAAAAAGCTTTCATATACCATTCGAATAAGTGGCACGTATTTAAATATACGTGCCACCCTCTTTATCCGCAGATAACGTTCCCTTGGGAGGTTTAATATGAACTTTGGCCATCGTCGTAAGTTTTTTATTACTATTCTGTTTTTCAGCTTTTTATTCAGCTCTTTCATTTTGCCGATTCAGGCGGAATCCAACGTCCGGGGATCTTTCATCATAACCGATATGAGGGGACGAAGCGTTTCAGTTCCCGGGGAAGTAAAAAACATTATTGCCCTTGGCGCGGGTTCGTTACGTCTTATAGGCTATTTTAACGCCGTGGACAAAATAGTTGCCGTTGAAGATCAGGGGCACGGCAGAGAAAAAACCGCCCATGATTATTTCTCTTTAGCCACGTATCGTCTTGCCTTTCCGGAACTGCGGGAGCTCCCCAGCATAGGAAGCGCGGAAAATCATGAAGGAATTATTGCCGCCGCTCCGGACCTAATCATCTCATCCACTGTGGATAGGGCTCAGCTGGATCAGCTGCAGACTGTTTTAGGAATTCCCGTTTTCGCCATAAACGCCGATGTGGAGCTTCATGACACCCAGGCATTTTACCGACAGCTTACGGCTCTAGGCAAGGTTCTAGACCTGGAAGAACGAGCTGATGAATTGATCGAGGGCATAAGCGGTATTCTGTCCGATCTGGCGGCCCGGGCGGCCTTGGTTCAGAACCCGAAGCGGGCCTACGCGGGGGGCATGATGTTCTATGGCCCCGCCGACCTTCTGCGTACAACGGGGGACTATCTCCCCTTTGATCTTACCGGCACAAAAAACGTCATGCCCACAAGTCCTGCGAAGAACCGTCAACCCTACATGACGTCACTGGAAGACCTTATCGCGGCCAAACCGGACTATATTTTTATCGACGCGGCAAATATAAATCTGTCCAAATCGGGATTTATTACAAACAGAATAATTTTAGAAGAGCTGGTTCCGGCTTTTCAAAACCAACGGGTTTTTACAAGCCTGGTATATAAATACTATGGGACGAACTGGGAAAACCAGTTGATCAATGTGTATTATACCGGCTCCGTCCTTTACCCGGAACTTTTTCGCGATATATCACTGGAAAAGAAAGCCGAGGAGATATGGAATCTCTTTTTCAACGTTGTCTTGGACTACAATACTGTTACCCTTCTCCAAAGGGCCGTTCCGGGAAGGGTAGATTGGTTTAACTAGACATGGTAAACGGAAGAAGCCGCGGCGTTTATTCGGAAGGGGCGGCTTCGGTAGAGGTTCTGTACAGGAAATATATGCTGCGAAAGATTGTGTTCCTGGCATTATCTCTTCTTATCCTAGCCGCTCTCATTATTGTCTCCGCGGCATCAGGGACTATCCGGATACCCTTTAAAGATGTCCTATCGGTTCTTATCCTGTTTGACAGAACCGGCTTCGGCAGAGTTATCTGGGATGTAAGAATGCCCAGAATCCTCGCAGCGCTGCTGGTGGGAGCTGGATTATCCCTGTCAGGAACGGTAATGCAGTCGGTCTTGAGAAATCCACTGGCATCACCGTATACCCTCGGCCTGTCCAGTGCCGCGGCTTTCGGCGCTTCTTTCGCCATCGTGTTTCTCGGAGCGGGAACCGGAACAACCTCTACCATTATAATCAGTAACCCGTGGACCGTTACATTTTCCGCCTTCTTTTTTTCCATCCTTTCCACCGCGGCTATTCTGATTCTCACGGTCTTGACCAGGATCTCCGCTGAAAGCATGATTCTGGCAGGCATTGCCCTGGGGTCACTTTTTTCAGCCGGTCTTACCCTGCTGCAATACCTCGCCGACAGTGTACAACTGGCGAGCATCCTGGCCTGGACCTTTGGAGATTTGGGAAGAGCATACCGGCAATCCCTCATTATTACGGCCCTGGCTCTGTTCCCCGTCTCTTTCCTTTTTCTTTTATACCGATGGGACTTTAATGCCCTTGACACCGGGGAAGAAACGGCTAAAGGGCTAGGTATCAGAACCGGAGCAATAAGAATAGTCGGCATGACGACCGCTTCTCTCCTTTCCGCGGTCATAGTCTCCTTCTTCGGAACCATCGCTTTTCTAGGACTTCTCGCGCCCCATATCACCCGAAAGATCCTGGGGGGAGATCATCGTTTCCTTTTAACCGCTTCTCCCCTCACAGGGGCTATCCTTCTTCTTGGGGCGGATACCGCCGCCAGGACATTGTTTTCTCCCATGGTGCTCCCTGTGGGAATAGTAACATCTCTTTTCGGAGGCCCTCTGTTTATCTATCTGTTAATCCTCAGGGGAAAGAAATGATACTGGAGGTTCATGACATGAGCTTCCGATACAACAGCACCCCGATCCTTCGGAATCTATCCTTTTCTGTTCAGGACGGCGAGATACTATCTATTCTTGGGCCTAACGGAGCGGGAAAAACCACTCTTCTGAAATGCCTTAATCGGGTCCTTACTCCGAAAGAAGGTACCGTTTTTATTGACGGCCGGGATACCCGTGATATGAGCCTGATAAAAGTCGCAAAGAGAATCGGCTGGGTTCCCCAGCGGGGTGAAATCTCCCGCATGAAGGTGTACGACCTTATTTTACTGGGACGAAAGCCTTATTTTAAATGGGGACCCGATAGGGAAGACCACAGGCAAACCATGGAGATTATACACCTGCTGGGTCTGGAAGCTCTGGCCCTCCGTTATGCCGACGAAATCAGCGGAGGAGAGTTTCAACTGATCCAGACAGCCCGGGCCTTGGCTCAGAATCCCCGGGTGATCCTTTTTGATGAGCCCACCAGCAGCCTCGATATCAGCAACCAACACCTTCTTCTGGCAAAGATCCGATCTCTCATCCATTCCAACCCAAGGGCTGCAGTAATAACCATGCATGATATAAACCTCGCTCTTCGGTATTCCGACAAATTTCTCTTCCTGAAAAACGGCTATATCCGTGCCGTTGGAAGTAAAGAAATAATAGATTCCCCTCTTATAAAAGAGATTTATGATATGAAAGCGCAGGTAATTGAAGCCGGCGGATATCCTTTGGTGATTCCTGTATGATAAAGTACCCTGAAAACACCTTCTTTGGTCATGAATCTCCGGAAGACTATAAAAATTCTGTTCTCAAGGCTGTACAGTCACAGATGTTAAGGTACCCCGAATCATCATTACAGGATATCTATAAAAGTTTCTTTCAGGATGCCTATGGCCCCGGTCATTTACTTAAGGACCGGGAAAAGGCGCGACGGTATTTTAATCAAGAACTTACTACGATGAAAAGCCACGGACGTTATGTAGCGGAACCTTGCGGGTGCGGTTGTAATTTCTTCAGAGTTCCCATGGATCTGATCCTCGGCGGACTAGTGTCGTCCGACGACTATTTTTCCGCTTTTCTGGCCGGGGTTGAGGGATTTATAACACCTGATCCGGTTGAATGGAGAAAAACATGGTCTACTATCCTGGAAATAATAAGACCGCTACAAGGAATGATAAAAAACAACCTGAAAGAAACAGAAACTATCTCGGCAGCTCTGAACAGAGGTGACTATGTCATGCACCATAGCCTACAGTATCAGAAGAACTATGACCCCCATTATAGAATCATCAGCTCACAGTATAACCTGGTGAAGCGATATTCCCTGAAGTATGCGGCAACAACCCCGCCAGAGTCGCTATAAATCCTTTGCATCCTCGGGGTTCATCTCCACGGCTCCTAGATCCGGCGCCTTTCCTGCAGGCCTGGGAAAACCCCGCTGATCCAGGGGCGGGCTGCCGTCAGAAGGACTTCCGGCGTCGACGGCGGGGCTCCCGGGAAGCAGGAGACATGTCCAGGTGTACCCCCCGTTGTCCTGCAACGGCCCTAAGCGGGGATCTCCGGAAAAGGTGGCCAGAGCCGCCGGATCGATGCCCAACCAGAGGTTTTCCACTCGGACCTCCGCGTCCGGATGCTCCAGCTCCACCAGCATATCCCCCAGGGTGTTACCGGCAACGATGGTATTCCTGACGACCGCCGAAGAGGCAAGGAATATGCCGGCGGCGTAGGAATTGGGTGCCCGGTTGAAAGCAAAGGTGCAGTGGTCGATGTACAATGCACCCTTGGAATGAAGAGCCCCGGAAGCGGATATATTATGGGCCACCGTGCAGTTTCTCATGGTCAGCGAAGCCTGACAGCAGTTTTTAACAGCGCCGCCCCGCTTCCGGGCTTTATTGTGTGCCAGGGTACAGTTTTCCAGGTACAGCTCCCCCCGGGTGTTCTTGATACCGCCGCCGCTGCCCATGCTCATATCGTTGTCTTCGGTGACGCCGCCGGCGGCTTCGTTTCTGAGAATCATGCAGTCGAAAGCGTACAGGAAACCCTCCCGGTTTTCGATGCCGCCGCCGCACTGCCCGGCGTTGTCGGAGATAACGCAACGTTCCATCCAGAGGGTTCCGTAGTTGATAAGGCCGCCGCCGCTGCGGGGGCATTCCCCCGAGGGACGGCCGTGCCTTAAGGTGAGATCGGACAGAACGGCGGTCACTCCTTCGGCGATCCATAATACCCTTTCCGTGGATACCTGTAACGACTCTTTTGCCTGGATAACCGTTTCCTGGTCCGCCGATCCCCGGATAAAGATATCCTTGGCCACAAGAAGGTTTCCTTCGGTGAATATGCCGCCGGCCAGTTCCAGCACGCTCCCCGGCGGAACCGCCCCTAAGGCTTCCCGGATAGTCGTAAAATCACAACGCTCAGGACCCACCGTTACCACCACCGCGCCGGCCGGCGGAACAGGCATACCCGACCGACCGGGAAGCCCCGCCGCGGAGGTTCCGAAGAGTCCCAACAGGACGACAAAGCCAAGAACCCTTTTATACTTCCCGTTTACCATACAACCACACCTCTCGACGGCAGACCGCCGGTGATAAAGAAAATGTACACTGTCCCCACCGGTATCAGTCTATCACAATTCTTCCACATCATGGGTCTTATTCCGTCAGGCCGATGAACCGGC
>JAFGDJ010000163.1 GCA_016932135.1 Spirochaetales bacterium
TCTTTGCAGCGAGGAGCGGAACACCTGGCTGTGCTCCTGGAGAAATCCTGGCATTCCCTATGGACGGTATATCCCTCACTATATCGCCGCGTAGATGTGTTCGCCCAATTTATCCATAAGCTTTGGGACACTGTGTAAGGAATCCATAATTAACGCTCCTCGTAGAGTATCTTCAGCAAGCTTTCCAAATCTTTATAGGTAAGGCCTATGGACAGGGCAGCGGAAACGGCTTCACCCATTTTCCCTTCAACAATTTTGTATCGAGCCTCCCGTAGGATCTCCTTATTCTGGGCGGCAACGTAGGAACCCTTGCCCGGAACGGTTTCTATAAACCCTTCATGTTCCAGTTCGTCATAAGCTCTTTTTGTGGTAATGACGCTGATTTCCAACTCCCTGGCCAGGGTTCTGATAGACGGAAGGGGGGCCAGGGCCTCTATTTCGCCCTTTAACACCAGGGTTTTTATCTGATGAGCGATCTGAGCGTAGATCGGTTCATCCGAGGCGTTGGATAGAATAATATTCATAAGGATCCCCCGGAATTCTGTTCATAGTGATATAACTGTTAATATACAAAATATACAGTATTGTCATTTTTGTCAATTCGTTTTTTCACGGAGCACCGTTCTCAATCCAGTGTCAGTCTTCGGGAGAAGAGGGGACTGCTTGTTTGTCCTCGGGGGGCTTCACAATTTCCCGACCGATCCATTTCCCCGAAAGAAAGACGGCGAACAGGAGGAGGGAAAAGGAGGCGAGATACAGGGCGTATCCTGTCCAGACAACGAGGATACCTCCATGGAAAAATAAAACGGCCGTCCAGGAAAAGGCCAGGGTAAACAGGCCGTGGGAAAGCAGGTCCGCCCCCAGGACAAGGGCACCCCGGCCGTTGAAGGTGAAGATGACCTCTAAAGAGTAGGCGGCGGTTCCTACGAACATGAAGGGTGCGAAAAAGCGGAGCGCCTTGATACCGTGGAGCAGGGTTTCGGTTTCCGGTCGAAAGGGAGCCAGAAGGGCTTTGGGGAAAAGGAGACCGGCTGCTGCCAGGGCAAGGCCGGTGACGACGCCCAGGATAAGGCAGGCCAGGACATAGACTTGTGCGGCGGCTTTGTCTCCCCGGCCCAGGTTGTTCCCCACCAGGATGGATCCGCCCTGGGCAATGCCGCCGGAGATGCTTTTTCCCGCCCAGATGAGGAGGAACACGATATGTATTACCGCCAGATGAACGGTCCCAAAACGACTTACCAGGCCTTCGTAAACCAGGAACACACAAAAGGCTCCGATATTCTGTACCGTTACGGGGAGCCAGGCTTTAAAGATTCCTGAGAAAAGCCCTATCCGATCTTCCGATGCCTTCGGTTTAAGAAGGCGGAAGATCCTGTATTCCCGGAGTTCCCGCCGGGATAATATCACCAGGGTGAGAAAGATCAGACCCAGGCATTGAGCGAAAAGGGTCCCCAGGGCCGCCCCGCGGATCTCCAGGCGGGGGAAAAAGAACTTCCCGTAGATCAGCAGGTAATTCGCGATAATATTAAAGATGTTTGTGATGATGGTGGCAATCATCAGGGTCCGGGTTTTGCCCAACCCGGAAAGAAACCCGTAGAGAGCGAAGAACACCGCCGCGGGAACCATGGACCAGCGAAGGACCCCCACATATTCCATGGACAGCCGGATGGTTTGTTGATCGTCAAGAAGGATGGAAATGACCGGACGGGAGAGAAAGGATACCGCTAGGGCGGCGAAGCCGGCGGCGGCTCCGAAGATGACGCCGATACGGGCAGCCTCGGCGGTGCTGTTCCGCAGAACCGCCGGGTCATCGATGCCTTCGGCGGTCTGCCGGCCGTAACGCTGGGACACGAAGGTCTGCACCGCCGCGGCAACCGTCCAGGTGAAGGCCCAGAGGATCTCCGAGACCATTCCCCCGATGGCCACCGCGGCCAGGTGGTCTGTCCCCAACCGGCCTACCATCACCGAATCGGCTATGTACATGACGTATTCCACCAGGGAGCCGGCCAGGAGAGGAACTCCCATTTTTAATACTTCCCGCAGAGGTTTCATGACGGGAACAGCATACCTGAGCCGGCCGGGCTCCACAAGGGGCCGCAGGAGAAATCGTCACTCCCTTCGGGAAAGGCGGTCTGAAAAATACGGACCGACGATCTCGATATAATCGGTAATGATCCCGTCCATGGGGGATTGGGAAAATCTTTCCGCGTCCTTCTCGGAATCTATCTGCAGAAAGAGCCGAACCCCCCGGGCATGATTTCGTTTTAAAGCCCGGCGAGGCCAACCCCGGATAATCATCCGGTACTTCGGCGGAAGACCCATGACCTGGCCGCTCCATTCCTCGGAGAAGGAAGGGATACCCAGAAGAAGGGTGTCTTTAATGATCCATTCCTTGGCCTGCGGGTAGGTGAAAAGAAAGCGCCTTAAGGGGGTATGATCCCGCACGTAGGCGTAAGGCGTGTCTGCCCCCCAGTAGTACAGGCGCTCCTGTTGCTCTTCCGGCAGGTTTTTTACTATCTCCACCAGGAGTTCCGCCGTTTCCACCGACCCGTCTTTCTGGTCGATGAGAAATTTCCGCTCCGGGAAGGTTTCCAGGACCTCGTTGAGGGTTGGCATCTTCGCCTTCCCCTTTCCCCGGAAGGGAAAGGTTTCCCCGTTATCCGCCGTGTAGCCGTAACCGATGTCCAGGGTTTTCAGGTATGCCAGATCCCGTTCCTCCACTCGGCCGGTGCCGTCGGTTCTGCAGGTCAGAAGGCTGTCGTGGAAGATCACCAGGTGGTTATCCGCAGTACGGCGTATATCGATTTCCACGATGGTAGCTCCGTAATCAAAGGCTGCCTGGATCGATTCCAGGGTGTTTTCGATGTAGGCGGTGGCGGGCTTATAGATGTGTACGGCTTCGCATCCGTCGATCCGGTCGTAGGTCCCCTTTTCCCAGTTCGTATGAACCCCGCGGTGAGCCATAATCTCGAAATCCCCTTCCTCCGGCGCCTGGGGGATCTGCCGGTTGTTCACGCAGGCGGATACGAGTAAAACCGCCGCCGCGAAGATATATCCCTTTCGCATCTCTGTCTCCTTGCTTTTTGTTATTGAAAGGGTAAGGGGATGAAAGGAAGGTTGTATATAGTACTATGGAACTATTTTGTCTTCGGACCGAGAACCCGGTCCATCAGTTCGAAACGGCTGGTGATCTTCAGTTTAACGAAGATGTTCTGCAGATGGTTTTTCACGGTGGCCAGGGATATAAAGAGAGCCTCTCCGATGTCCCGGTTGCTTCTGCCCTGGATGACCAGGGTGATGATCTCCTTTTCTCTATTTGTGATGTTATAAGCTTCCGCGAGCTCATCAACCCAGGATGAAGGATTTTTCAGCCGCTGTATCCGCCTTGTCAGGATAACCAGAACGGGTATGCAGAAGCCCAGATAGGCGGTCAGGCTTATCGGGTAGCTCATTCCCAGGCGTATCGCTCCGTCGTAGAGCTTTAACCTGAGAATAAAAACATCCACAAAAAAAGTGCAGGGAATCAGTATCCCGGCGGAGCCCAGGATACGCTGAAGAGGCTGACCGCTTCTTTCAAAAAGGAAGCGGCAGGAAGTGTAAAACAGTAATAGACCTAATAGAGCAAGGGCTGCGCGTTTTATGATGAAAAAGGCCGGATGATGATACCCCAGGAGGTGATTGGACAGCCGGCTCATAATAATGAGCAGGGCCAGGATCCCTGACGTCAGGGTCACGGCTTTTCTGATCCGGCTTTGACTTTCCAGGCAGAAAAAGCCGCAGACATAGTATCGGACCGCCGTCGCGGCAAAGCCGTAAGCCGCCGCCTCAAGCAGGGCGTAGAACAAGGTGTCGTCATGGAGGACATTCAAGATCAAGTATTCCGCCAGGAATAGCAGGAACATCGAGGAAGAAGCGGAAAAGAGCGCGATACTGAAAAAGCCTTCCCGGGGGGATGCGGTTTTCCTGTGGATGCTTCTGAAAAGGAAGGCGGCAAAGAGAGTCGAGCCGAAGGATAGGAGAAATGAGAAGAGGAGCAGGTGCTTCATCCGGGTATTTCCAGGTTTTAAGTATACCGGAGAAAGACAGCGAGTCAAGGGAATGGCGTGAGACACCTCAGCCGGGAGGCTCTCCGCCCCTGTCGGTAACACGACACCGGCAGGGGAGGCGGCCATCGGGCGGAATGGTTGGCCAAGGGCTTTACTGTTTTGTTTGCAGAAACAGCTTCAGAGGAGGCCTTATGAGACCGGTTTGGCTAATACGCCGGTTTCGAGCTTTGGCTTCCTGGAAGAAGTCCTCCATGGAATCAATAATGTGATCCTTATCGTTGGTGAAACAGAACCTTGTGTGACGGTCCTGCTCCGGCCGGGGGAAGGAATCCCTTTCGGCCAGGAATCTCGACAGGGTTTCCTGGAAATTTTTCAGGGAGCCCTGCATACCCCACCCGGAGCGTTCAACCATTTTAGCGTTCAATCGCTGCTCGAATTGGCTCTTCAAGGGAACTACAAAGAGGGGTTTTTCGAGATAGATCGATTCGCTGATAAGCTGGTGCCCTGCGGTGGTAATGACCCCTTTGCAGGATACCAGGGCTTTTTGAAAATTACTCTTCGGGTCGGGAAAAATCTGAAAGGGTATTCCCGCAAATGGCTCTAATAAACGCCGCACGTCCTCCAAGGATATACCGTTCAGATATACCAGGTAGAAGTCCTTCCGGGTCGGCCTTTCGCTGGTGATTTCTCTGCGGATAAGAGGGCCGTGATGGCTGCCGTAAAAAGAACAGCAGATTTTTTGATTATAAAAGGACTCCATAAAACGAACGACCATCTTCGATAACAGGGCTTCCGGTGAAAGGCTGAAGCGACGGAGAATTATGCCGGGATGGTTCAGTTCCAGCACCGGTATTCTCCCTTTTTTAGCGGCCAGGGATGTAAAGGGATCGAAATCGGTCACCACCGCTTCGATATCCAGGTGCTTAAGACGCCGGTAAAGCCGATGGACACTCTGCGGCATCAGCGCCAGGGTGGTGATATTCCTTCGCAAGGTTCCCAGGCAGTTTATCTTTCCGTTTTCCTTCAGAAAGGTGAACCGGGGTGTGTAATTGATTTCGGCGTCAGGAATTTTCCCCCGGATGTATGGCGAAACCGTGGAGGGGCAGAAAATACTGATGGTGTACCGGTCTTTCAATTCCTCGTATAGACTGATGAGCCTTGAAGCATGTCCGAAGCCCTCACCACAACAGGATAACGCAATTCTCATAACCGGGATATACCTCCTACAGGAAGATCTAAGCAGTATAGGAAGGATTCTTCCGGATATGATGAGGAAAGGGTTAATTTTGTGTTATCCCTGGTGGTATTGTTTTCCCAGAGAGCGCCGAAAAGCATGTCGTATCTTTGGGGAACGAAACGGGCGAAACCCGCCGCGGGGGTCAGGGTACATTCGCCGAAGTAAATCGTTTCACCCAGGCAGTACAGGTCGATCCTGACGAAGTCCAACCCTTGCGCTAAGGACGACGCAATCTCCTTCATTTCCTCAAAACAGTCCGGTTTGAGGTCCCTTTTCCGGGAAATCGGATCCCCGATGAGCAGATCGAGTTCTCTAAAATTTTCATCATATATTCGGCATCCGTGATTTTTCTCGTATCTCCCGCTATGGACCTCCACAAAAAGGGGCTTTCCGTGGAACACGTAGAATTTGTAGTCCTTCGGGCAGAGGGATTCCTGTTCAGAGAGAAATTCCTCGACGATGATGAGAGGGGCAATCCGTCGGTAATGCAGCTCACCGGTGAAAAGAGAAGTGATGTTTCTTTTCCTCAGCCAGCGACGGCAGGTCTTCCGTATTTTTTCCGGTTCCGCCGGTTTGCCGGAAAGACCGTCGATGCCCTCCCGAACGATTATAAGGCGGCCTGAACCGTTATTAGCTTTTATCACGTACGAAGGGGGTAGCTTATCGAAGGGGATGGTTTCAGGGTCTTTCGTAACGTGGTATAAGGTGGATAGTCTCACCCCCCGCCCCCTTTCGGCGATATAGTCCCTGACCCGGTATTTGTCCGCGAGAAAGGAATAGAATTCGATATTACCGGTCCTTATCCGGCGACGCACATACCAATTAAAACTGCCCGGTTTTGGGAACAGGATCAGCGGGCGGGGCACTCTCTTAAAAAAACCTTTTCTACAGGAGAAAAGCAAGATCAGAATCACCAGGCCCGGGAAACAGCCATAAGCAAGTAAATTACCCATCTAAGGTGAATAGTAATAAACATTTTTAAAAAAGGAAATATTGGTTAAAATATTTAACAAACTATTTATATTATAGTGTCTGGTCTGATTTTTTGATGTTTCTATTGACAGAAACATTGGAGTCTGATATGCTCACTCATCTTAAAGGAGGAGCACACCATGAAAGATTATTTTAAAGAGCAGCCCACGAAAGAGGGGTTCTTCGGACCCTACGGCGGAAGTTTTCTACCTGAACATCTGCAGCAGGAGATGGACCGGATCACCGACGCTTACTATTCCATTAGTAAAAGCCACCAATTCATTTCTGAACTCCGGAGTATCCGGAAGCACTTCCAGGGGCGGCCTACACCGGTGTACTTCGCCAAGACGCTGTCCGATGAACTGGGGGGAAGGATCTATCTCAAGCGGGAAGACCTGAACCATACGGGAGCCCACAAGCTGAACCACTGCATGGGGGAAGGGCTTCTGGCCAAGTATATGGGTAAGAAGAAGCTCATCGCCGAGACCGGGGCGGGGCAGCACGGTGTGGCTCTGGCCACGGCAGCGGCCTATTTCGGCCTGGAATGTGAGATCCACATGGGTGAAGTGGATATGAAAAAGGAACACCCCAACGTGGTGCGCATGAGACTTCTGGGGGCCGAAGTCGTTCCCGTTACCGCGGGACTGAAGACCCTGAAGGAAGCGGTGGATTCGGCCTTCCAGGCTTATCTGGAAGACCCGGTAAACTCCATCTACTGCATAGGATCGGTAGTTGGACCCCACCCCTTTCCCATGATGGTTCGGGATTTCCAGCGGGTGGTGGGTATTGAAGCCAAGGAACAATTTTACGAAATGACCGGAGAGATGCCCGATAACGTGGTAGCCTGCGTGGGGGGTGGAAGTAACGCCATGGGGATCTTCTCGGCCTTTTTGGAAGAGGAAGACACAACCCTGTACGGTGTGGAGCCGGCGGGAAGGGCCCTGACCAAGGGCGAGCACGCCGCCACCATGACCTATGGCCGCCCCGGCCTGATCCACGGATTTAAATGCTATTTGTTGCAGGATGACGAGGGAAATCCCGACCCGGTTTATTCCATAGCCAGTGGCCTGGACTATCCGGGGGTCGGCCCGGAGCATTCCATGTTCAAGGATCAGGGAAAGGTGGTCTATACCACCGCCGGGGATAGTGAAGCCCTGGAAGCCTTCTATACCTTAAGCCGAAAAGAAGGAATAATTCCGGCCCTGGAAAGCGCTCACGCCCTGGCTTTCGCCATGAAACTGGCCCGTGAGCGTCCGCGGAGCTCGATTCTGGTGAACCTTTCCGGCCGGGGAGATAAGGATATCGATTTCATCGTGGAGAATTACGGTCTCGGAGGATAAGCACACCCATCCATTCTTTTCTTGACTCCCGGCGCTTATCCCGGTACCCTCAAGGGATCATACAAGGATTGCGGGGTCGACGGGTATGAAACTGGTGGTTTTCGTGTTGAACCGGGAAGAGCTTCTGGAGCAGGTCCTGGAAGCCTATGCCGAGGTGGGCATTGCCGGGGGAACCATCCTCGATTCGGAGGGGATGGGGCGCTTTTTAACCTATGAGGTCCCCCTCTTCGCCGGTTTCAAAGAGTTCATGAAGGGGAACAAGCCCTACAATAAAACGATCTTCTCTGTCATAAAGGATGAATCCCTCATACCGCGCCTGAAATCCCTGTTGGATGAAGTCTGCGGAGGCCTGGAAAACCCAGGAACGGGGATTCTCTTTACCCTTCCGGTGGATTGGGCCGTCGGCCTGGCGGAGGTGGATTGATGGGCGCGCTGCTGAGTGAGATGCTGGATACCAGCTGTATCGAACTTGAGTTAAAGGAACGGCGAAAACCGGAACTGATCAGGGAACTGGCGGAGATTCTCTCCCGGTGCGGAGCCATTACCGATATTGACTCCCTGGTAGATGAGATAATGGAACGGGAGAACCTGTCCTCCACCGGAATAGGCAGCGGCATAGCGATTCCTCACTGCCTGACGTCCCAGGTCTCGGAAACGAGGATAGCCTTCGGTCGAAAGACCGAAGGTGCCAGGTTCGACGCGGTGGACAACCGGCCGGTGGCTCTCTTTTTTCTCCTGGTGGGTCCCAAAGGGGACTACGCCCGGCACATGCAGATTCTGAGTAAAATCGCCCGGTATCTCCATGACCCCCGATTCTGCCAGGACCTGCTGGCCGCCGAGTCGCCGGAGGATATCCTGAAGATCTTTCGGCGGAAGGAGGGCTCATGAAGCTGAAGACCCGGTGGGCCTTTATCCGCTTTTGCATTACCTTTCTCTTCCTTTTCGCCGGGTGGCTTCTCTTCACCTGGTCGCTGGATCCGGGGTCTCTCCTGGCAGGTTTTGCCGCCGCTTTCATCATCGCTCTGCTGACCTTTCGAATCTTTGTGGAGGAAGAGGAGGCGGGCCGAAGGGCCCATCTTTTAAGGCCCCACATGCTTCTTGTTTTTCTGGTGGTACTGATCTTCAATATGTATATCGCCAGTTTTCAGGTTCTCTTTTTCATTCTGCGGGGAAAAATCAATCCCGCTGTCGTTCATTTTCGTACTCGCCTGAAAGCGGATATCGCCCGGGTAGCCCTGACCAGCGCCATCACCCTGACGCCGGGAACAATTACGATAGACTTAGAGGATGATCATCTCCTGGTTCACTGGCTGGATGCCCGGACCACCCATTCCCGTTACGCCGGGAATCTTATCAAGGGCACCTACGAGAAACTCCTAAAGCGCGTATGGATCTAGTGTTACAGTATCTGGTGTATTTTCTCATCGCCTCCTGCCTGTTAAGCATGGTCAGGGTGATCATCGGTCCCTCCTTACCGGACAGGATGATAGGATTGAACCTGGTGGCGGCGCAGACCCTGGTGATCCTGGTGATCCTTTCGGTAGCCATGGACAGAAGTATTTATCTGGATGTGGCCCTGGTATACGATATCTTCGGTTTTGTGGGGATTCTCGCCCTGGCGCGTTATTTTTCCGGAACCAAGGAGAAGCCGTGATTATCGCAGCCTATGTTTTTTTTGGTTTGGGTATCATCTTCAATATCATGGGAAATATCGGCGTGCTGGTGTTTCCCGACGTCTATACCCGCCTGCAGGCGTCTTCTACCTGCAGCACCACCTCGGTATTCTCCTTTTTTATCGGATGTATGCTCTACGCCGGCTGGGGTCCCATCACCGGCCGGCTGGTGGTGATCACCCTGTTTTTTTTCGTTACCAATCCCATTTCCGCCCATATTATCGGCCGGTTCGCCTGGCAAAGCGGAATAGTTCCCTGGCGGAAGAGCTACCTGAACAGGAACGACCCTTCGGAGGATGAGGATGATTGAAATTCTTCTGTTGCTCCTGTTTATCACGGCTTTCATCGCGTTACAGCTCAAGGATATGCTGGCTTCCGTGCTGATGCTGGGGGTCTTCAGCCTCCTGAGCTGTCTGGTTTTTTTCCTGCTCCACGCTCCCGATGTGGCCCTGACCGAGGCGGCGGTGGGCACCGGCATCGGTACGGTGGTGCTGATCTGGGTGGTTCATAAAACCGGCCGGAGAGATACTACATGATACACCGCGGCCGTTTTTATGGAGGAGTTATTCTTCGGATTCTTCTTGTTCTCCTGGTGGGCGGATTTCTCTACCTCGCCCTGCGGGGAGACCCTGAGACGGGCAGCCCGATAAGGGACTATATCCTTCGCCGGGGAACCGAGGACACAGGGGCCCTGAACCTGGTTACTTCCATCTATCTGGGGTACCGGGCCTTCGATACCCTGGGAGAAACCCTGGTTCTTCTCCTGGCGGTATCGGGGGTTCTCCTGTTTACCGAGGGGAAGAAATGAAGAAAACCGATATCCTGGAACTGGTATCCCGGAAGCTTGCCCCCTTTATGTTCCTCTTCGGGCTGTACCTGCTGACCTACGGCCACCTTTCCCCCGGCGGCGGATTTCAGGGCGGTGTGGTGATCGCCTCGGGAATCATACTCCTCTCCGTCAGCCGGGGTATAGAGACCGCCGAGGCGCTCTTCCCATCCTTTTCCCTGTCGATCCTGGAAACCTTCTGTTTCATTTTGCTTCTCGCCGCCGGCCTGGCGGGCGTGTTTTTAGGGGTAGGGTTCCTGGGAAACCCCCTGCCCCGGGCGGCGGCGGCCGGGGTGCCCCGGGTGGGGATGATACTGCTGTTAAATATTCTTGTCGGCCTCAAGGTCGCCGCGGGGGTCAGTCTGATCTGCCTCCGGTTTTTCAGGGAGGATGAATGACCTGGTATCTTATCGGAGGAATATTTCTCCTGGGTATGTGGGGACTCCTGTCAAAACCGAACATGGTAAAAAAGGTTATGGCTTTGAGCGTCTCCAATAGCGCGATCATCATCTTTTTCGTGTACCACGGTTCTCTGTCGGGGGAAACCGCTCCCATTGAAGGAGGCGGCGGACCCATGGTCGACCCCCTGCCCCAGGCCTTGATGCTCACGGCCATTGTTGTCGGTATTTGTATCCTGGCCCTGTCGCTGGTGCTTATCTACCGGCTGTATCTGCAGTTCGGTTCCCTGGACATCCGGGAGGTGGAGAAAAAAGCCTGGAAGCTCTATGACTGAACAGCTGCTGCCCGTTTTTATTCTACTGCCCCTCATCGGCGGAGCCCTGGCCATGACGGGGAAGCTCTTTCGCCCTCTGGCATCACTTTTTCGTCTTTTCTCTCTGCTGCCCCTTCTGGGGGTTCCGGCACTTTTGGTTCTTACGGCGCCCGGCGTTTTTTCAGGGCAGACCCTCATGGTATCCCTGGGGGGGTGGCCTGAACCCTGCGGGATATCCCTGGTGATGGACGGGTTTGCCTGGGTTTCCGCCGTTCTGGTCGGTGGTATCGGCTTGTTGGTGGCTCTTTTCGCCTTGTCCTGGCCGAAGTATGACAGCACGTTCTTCTTGTTCTACCACCTTCTCCTGGCCGGGATGTACATCGTGGTCTTCACGGGAGACCTTTTCACCATGTTTGTGGGCTTTGAGATTATCGCTTTGGCGGCCTACGTTCTTATAGCCTTTGAAAAGACCCCCACCGGCCTGGTGGCCAGTTTTAAATATCTCATGTTGAGTTCCACCGGAATTCTGTTCTTTCTGTTTGGTATTTTTCTCATATATCGTGACCTGGGCACCCTTTCCATTGCGGTTGTGCGCGACGCCCTGGCGGAGGCCGGAGGAATCAGAAATACCCGGATTATCCATCTGGCCCTGGCATCCCTCTGCGTGGGGATCGGGGTCAGGACGGCTTTCATTCCCTTTCACACCTGGCTGCCGGAAGCCCACGCTTATGCGCCCCATCCCGTGTCGGCCCTCCTTTCCGGTGTGCTGATTAAAATCTCCTATTTTGCCATGGTCAGGCTGCTGCTGCAGTTCGGAGGGGCCTATCTTTTTGACCTGCTTTTATGGATCGGTGCCGTCACGGCCCTGGTAGCGGTGATAAGCGCCCTGGCCCAGAGCGACGCCAAGCGTCTGTTAGCTTATCACTCCATCTCTCAGATGGGTTATATTCTCGCGGTTTTCAGTGCCGGGTCTGCAGTAGCCTTAACGGCTTCCTTTGCCCACGCCTTAAATCATGCCCTCTTTAAAACGTTGCTTTTTCTGACGGTGGGAACCGCGGTGGAACGGGGGGGCGACCGGAATCTTTACCGCCTTAAGCCCGGAGGGAGACAGACACCTCTTTTCGCGGCGGCCTATATGATCGGTGCCCTTTCCATTTCCGGTATTCCGCCTTTCAACGGGTATGTCAGTAAAAATCTCATCACCCTGGGCATGAAGGGCTCTCCGGCTTATATCCTCCTATGGATCACCGGCTTCTGTACCCTGGCAAGTTTTATCAAACTCAGCCGGATCTATCTTCCCGGTCCAAAAGCGGCAGAAAAGAACCTTCCCGATCCGGTACGGGAGGATGTCAAAACAATTAAAAGGCCCGGGTTTTCAGCGGGAGCAGCCGTAACCATCCTGGCAGCCTTATGCCTGGGGACCGGTATTTTTGGTTTTTCGGCGGCGGGGATCTTACATCGATTGTTTTATGGAGTAAAGATCCCGGTAAGCCTCTCCCTGTTTTCCCGGGAGAAGCTTTTCTCACTTCTTCCGACAGTTGGCCTTGGAATAGCGGTCTTTTTTCTTGTAACCTCCGGGAAAGGGAAGACCCTGGCTTCCAGGATTAAAAATCTTGCTCCCAATCTTGAAACGGTATTGATGCTCTTTTTTACCGGGCTTCTTCTTTTTTCGACGGCGGCTTACCTGCCCTAGAAAAGTATTTTATTAATCCTAAAAATCATACTATAATTGCTTTTTCCCCGTCCCGGTGAATAATTCGGTGAAAGAGGTCCAGATGCTGAAAAATGAGCGTAAAACAATCCTCCTGGTGGAAGACGAAGCCCTGGTAGCGCTTTCCGAGGAAAGCACCCTTCAGGACGGCGGTTTCGACGTCATAACGGTGAACTCTGGTGAAAAAGCCGTGGAAGCCGCTGGAAAGAATACCTCCATAGACCTGGTTCTTATGGACATCGACCTGGGAAAGGGAAAGATGGACGGCACCGAGGCGGCGGAAAAAATCCTGAAACTGCGTAATCTCCCCATTGTTTTCTGCACCGGTCATGGTGAGAAAGCCATGGTGGACCGGGTGAAGGGCATAACCCGGTATGGTTATGTGCTGAAGAGTTCCGGTGAGTTTGTCCTTCTGGAAGCCGTACTGATGGCCTTTGAGTTGTTTGAAGCCCATGAACATACAAAAAGGGAAAATGCCCACCGTAAAGAAGCCGAGCAGGAGAAGGAGCGTCAGCTTCAACATATCCGGTTTCTCGCTGATACGGCTCTCTCGTTTATCGATTTGCAAAATGAAGAAGCTGTGTATACGTATATAACCCGATGCCTTAAGGAACTCCTGCCGGATACCTATATTACCGTTAACTCCGTGGATATACAGAAAGGAATCCTCCGTACCGAGGCGGTGGAGGGGCTGGGAGGCTTAAGCGATACCATTATCTCTATGCTGGGGCTGAACCCTGTTGGTAAAACCTATGCCCTGGATGAAACCATCACGGATCTTCATACCGGGAAGCTGGAAAAATTCTCCAAGGGACTTTATGAGCTTACTTTTGGAGGCATTCCCCGGCATATCTGTGCCAGTATTGAAAAGGTTTTACAGATTAAACACATTTACGGTATCGGGTTCATGGTGGATAAAAAGCTCTATGCTACCGCGTCGTTCTTTTTCCCCAAGGGCAGGAATCTGCAGAACGCCGAAATTGTCGAGGCCTTTGTTCATCAGGCTTCCATAGCCTTGAAGCGGCAGAAAATCGAGAAAGATTTATGGGAAAACCGGCGCAGGTTACGGCTTTTTGTGGACTCGAATACCGATTTCTGTTTTCTGAAAGATAAAGATCTTCGCTATACCATGTGCAACGCAGCCAACGCCCGGTTTTTCGGAAAAGAGATTGAAGCTATCCTGGGGAAAACGGATCAGGAACTCATGCCGGCGGTCGCTGCCGGGGAATGCGCCAAGACCGATCGTTTAGCCATGGAAAGTGACACGGTAACCGTAAGCATCGAAGAAGTCGGGGAGAGGGTCTTCGAGACCCGAAAGATGCCCGTGGTGGAAGACGGCAGGATAATCGGCGTAGCGGGAAATATCCGTGACATTACCGACCGGAAGAGAGCTGAAGAAATGGTCCGGAAGCTGCTTCAGGAAAAGGAGCTCCTTCTGAAAGAGACCCGTCATCGGGTAAAAAACCACATGTACACTATTTATAATTATCTTTCTATTCAGGCTTTTATGATGAACGATTCCGCCGGTAAAAATGTCTTGGAAGACGCGGCTAACAGAGCTCAGTTTATGATTGTATTGTATGACCGGTTGTATTCCTATGAGAATCAACAGCTGTTGAACGTGAAAGAATTCCTGCCGCCCCTCATTGAAGAAATGATCAGGCTCTTCCCCGGTGATTTGGAAGTTCAAACAAAGATCCGGGTGGAAGAAATGTACCTCAGCTATAAGATTCTATCTCCTCTGGGGATTATTCTCAACGAATTGATAACCAATTCGATGAAACACGCTTTTCATGGCAGGGCTAACGGGTTGATCCACGTGGATATGCATATAAAGGATGACCTGGTTGTAATGATCTACGGGGATAACGGTGTGGGCTTGAAGACAGAGGAGGTTCTGGAAGATTCAGGAAGGCTGGGCATACGCCTCATGGGATTGCTGGTCCAGCAGCTGGAGGGTTCCATGAATATAGAAAAACAGGATGGAACGAAATTCATCATAGAGTTTCCCCTGGAGGCACGGAGTAAAACGGAAGATCTGTCGGTACAAAAGGAATAACGGCGGGCTCTTATACCTTTTTGCGATAGAGGGCTGTCTGCCTGGACAGGGCCACCAGGCTTCCGTTCGGGGCGCGAAGAACCCCGTCTTCTTCAATCATTTCTCCGGTGACATACCGGGTTCTGAACATACCGCTTAAGGCTTTTACGCCAGGGACAGAGCGGACCTGCACGGAATATTCCACGGTAGGTATCCATTCGGCCGGTCCGAGAGCCTCCATGACCGCCGGTGGAAAGCAGTCGGCGGCCATCACTATAGCCGGTGCGTCAAATTCCCGGGGTTCCCGGAAGGCAATCCACCCCCGCTGTACCGCTTCGGCGGAAAGGTTTCCGGAAAGCCATCCGGTATTCCGGGGGTCCAGGCGGATATCCATAGTATCGAAGAGCCGTGTATTCCCCGGGTTCGGCAAGGGGGTGCACTGCTCGGGCGGAAGCAGATCCTCCGGGTTTTCCGCGCCGGGGAGCTCCCTGGTGTCACCTCCCCGGGAGGAAAAGGTTCCAAAGGCTCTCAGGCATTCCTTGGATTCTTGCAGAAGCCTGGTTTCGAAGCGGTCAAAATTTTTCGTTGAGGAAACAGATTCAACCAGGAGCTCCAGCTCTCCGGGGGATGTTTTTCCGCTGTAATTTCCCGTCACCACCAGACAACCGTGTTTTCGCCCCTGCCGGGCCATGGCCTTATACGCCAGAGCCAGAAGAAAGCCTCCGTTGACAATACCACGGTGAGACCAGTGATCCGAAACCCTTCCGGCGTATTTCCCGTCTCCGATTTGCCGGAGAGTCATATCCCTGTCGAAAAGATGCATGCGCCTCTCCCGGTCTTGAAGGTTCCCGGAGTATCCTATCCTTTGAAGGACCTTTCTGCCAAGGGCAGGGTAAGGCGGCGCGGAAGATCCTTACTTTACCAGAAGCAGTAACGCGGCGGCCATGGTCATGGCAATGACCAGGATACGAAACCAGGTTTCCGGAATATGTTTCACGATTTTTACCCCGGCGAAGGCTCCAAGGATTATGGCAGGAAGAAGGAGCAGATCGAGGAAAAGGGTGCGTAAGCTTATCGTCTTCCATAAAAAGATGTGTAGGGGAACCTTCGAGAGGTTGATGATAAAGAAGAACCAGGCAGCGGTGCCGATAAAGATCTTTTTCGGAAGCCGCATGGATAATAAATAGAGCGACATCACCGGCGCGGCGGCGTTACCGATCATGGTTGTGAAGCCGCCGCTGATTCCCATAATGCCGGAAAACCACCAGTAATCGGGGGTTTTTTTGGAAGAACGTGTGTAATCGATAATAATCAATACAATTCCCGCCAGGATGATAAACGCCAGAAGCAGGGTAAAGAGCCGGCCGCTGATGAGATGGCCCACCACCGCTGCAATTCCCACCCCTGCCAGAGCCCAGGGCAGAAGACGGAAGACATGTTTCCAGCTGGTGTGTTTTGTATAGTGAGCCACGGCGAAGATGTCCGCGAAAACAAGAATCAGAAGCAATACCCCGGTGGAAGCCTTTGCCCCAAATACCACTGCCAGCAGGGGCACCACTGCCAGGCTGACGCCCATAATCCCTGTCTTGGATACACCGATGAGAAAACCGCAAAGCCCGGTCAGCAGCCATTGAAGGGGGGTCAATTGAAAGGATTGAAGAAATTCGATCATGCCCTTCCTACTATAATGTTGACCGGCGGAGAAAGCAATGGGATATTCAATAACCGCCTTCCTATGCTATGATCCCCTTCATGAAACATACCGCCGTCCTTCTTCTCATCCTTTTTGTAGTAGTGCCCGGCATCCCTGCCGTGCCTCCGGCCCCCCCTCAGCCGGAACTCAACTGCCGGGCCGCCGTGCTGTTGGATTACGAAACAGGGAGGGTCCTCTTCCAGAAGAATCCCGATATGGCTATTCCTCCGGCTTCCATGACGAAACTGGTGACCGCATATACGTTTCTTCTGGAAACCGTCGGCGGCCGGGTGGATCTGGATGAGGTTATAGCGGTGGATAAGGCGGGGGATTATCGCAGCGCTCCTCCCCAGTCGTCCCTGATGTTTCTGGAAGAAGGGCAGCGGGTCACCGGGAGGGATCTTCTGGCAGGGTTAGCCGTTCCTTCAGGTAATGATGCCGCGGTGGCGGTGGCCGTGTATGCAGCCGGCAGTGTCGAAGCCTTTGTGGAGCTTATGAACCAGCAGATGGAAGATCTCGGGTTGGTATCCACGAGATTTGTTGAGCCCTCGGGGTATAGCGAGTACAACATCACCACCGCCGGGGAATTCGCCCGGTTTTGCCGGGAATATATCCAGGCCTTTCCCGATATTTCACTGGAAAACTCATCTTTACTGAATTATACCTATCCAAAGCCGGTAAACCTGGGCAACGGGGGAACATCAACCCTGGGACCTATTACTCAATCGAATCATAACGAGCTCATCGGCCGTTACAGCTGGGCGGACGGGCTGAAAACCGGGTACATAGAAGAATCGGGATATAACGTCGCACTGACCGCGGAGAAAGACGGCCGAAGACTTGTCTGCGTCATTATGGGAATCGACAAGAAGAACGGACAGGATGCCGGACTGCGACGGGTGGTGGACGGAGTGAATCTCCTGTCTTACGGCTTTTACGCTTTCACAAACCTCCAGATCCTGCCGCCGGATACGGAGCCTTTCCGGGTGTACGGCGGAAAGAAAAAAACCCTCGCTGTTACGGCGGAACCATCCCCCACCTTCACCTTCTCCTACCCCGAGACGGCTTCTCTTCGCCGGGAGTATATCCCCGGGCCTCCCCTTATGGCTCCGGTGAATCAGGGATCCGAGGTGGGAATCTGGAAGCTCTACCTGGAGGAGGAGGAACTGGGTTCATACCCTGTTACGGCAGCCGAAACGGTGGAACGGGGCGGGTTCTTCCGGCGGTTCTTTGGAAAGATTCTGTTCCGCTTGACCGGCAATCAGTAGAGCCCTACTTCCTTGACGTCGATCCGGGCGTCGAACTCCTCACCGTAGGCGGTGATGGCCAGACTTTTCAGGGCTTCCACCTTCAAAGGGTTCACCCGTCCGTAGTCGCCGGGACCAAAAGCCGACCAGGGAAGGTCCACGGTACTCCAATCCGTGGAAACAGGTATGGCCGCCTTGTAGAATTTCCAGGGGAAAAGTGTCTGGGCGGTGCGGAGAAAGATATAGTATCCCTTTCCCTCACCCCGGACTGTCAGGCGTATTCCCTGGTAGGATGAAAGGTCCACGGGCTTCCCGGTTTCCGAGAGTTTCAACCGCACCTGAATGAAACCTCCGTTCCGTTCCAGGGACACTTTTCCCCTCATGCTCAGGTAGGGCCCTTCGGGGTTGGGAACCCGCAGAATCGACATTTCAGACCGGCCCCCCATCACCTGGTCGGTGAATCCTTCCCAGGCCGTGCCTATCAGGGAAACTTCACTTCTGAAGTCATCCAGGATCATGTGGGTTCCTCCCGGCCCAAGGGATTGGCCGTGTAATCCCAGAACACCCCAGGCAACTATCAGGGGAAGGGAAAGCAATTTTCTCATCATGACACCTCGTTTATAAAATAGGAATAGTTCCTGAAAAAATCAATAAATTTACTCTTTCCCTCCCGCTTTATTGCCGGTATACTCCTACTGTCAGGAGGTGAGATGGTATGAGTATTCGTCTGTATTCGAAAGGCGGGGCGGAAGAAGTTACCGGATCGCGGCATTTTCTTTCCACCCCCGGCGGTACCCTGCAGATAGACTGCGGAGCCTTCCAGGGACGAAGGAAGGAAGCAGAGGCCAAGAACCGGGCCTTCGAAGGGAACAACAGTCATCCCGATGCGGTTATCCTGACCCACGCTCACTTCGATCATTCCGGGCTTCTGCCCCTGATGGCGAAGAACGGGTACCGGGGCAACATCTATGCCACTCCCGCTACCCGGGATCTGGCGGGATTGATCATGCTGGACAGCGCCAAGATCCAGGCCCGGGATATCGAGTTTCTGACAAAGCAGGCGGAAAAACGGGGCGAAAACTTCCAGGGCGAAGCCCTGTTCGATGAACAGGACGCCCTCACCGCCATGAACCAGTTTGTCACCGTCTCCTACGGCCGGGAGATTTTTGTCCAGCGGGATATTTCCTGCCGCTTTTATGATTCCGGGCACATCCTCGGCTCTTCCATTGCCTATCTTTCGGTGAAGAACAACGGCACGGCGACGGATATCGCTTTTACCGGCGATCTGGGCCGGAAAAACAAGCCCATTATCCGAGACCCCGAAAGGATTCCCACCCCCGATTACCTGGTGCTGGAAAGTACCTACGGCGACCGGCTTCACGAAGACACCGGTACCGTGATGAACCACCTGGCGGAGGTAATCAACCGAACCGCCGGACGGGGCGGCCGGGTGATTATTCCCGCTTTTGCTATCGAACGCACCCAGGAACTGATCTATTATATTCACCTGCTCCTGGATCAGAAAAAGATCTCTCCCATACCGGTGTATCTGGACAGCCCTATGGCGGTGAACGCCACTTCTATCTTCCAGATTCATCCGGAATGCTACGACCGGGAGACCTATGAAGCCTTTACCCGACACCATGCCAATCCTTTCGGGTTCAATGATATGAATTACATCACTCATGTGGAAAAGTCCAAGGCGCTGAATGATAAGAAGGAACCGATCATCCTGATCTCCGCCGACGGTATGTGTGAAGCCGGCCGGATACGGCACCACCTGGTCCACGGAATCACCGATCCCCGGAATACGGTTCTCATTGTCGGGTACATGGCGGCCCATACCCTGGGGCGCCGTATCCGGGACAGGGAAAAGGAAGTGAAGATTTTCGGACAGACCTTTCCCCTGAAGGCGGAGGTGGAGGAAATCAACGCCCTTTCGGCTCATGCCGACTACCGCGAACTGGGGGAATACGTTTCCGCCATGGATCTGAAGAAACTGAAAGAGGTTTTTCTTGTCCACGGGGAAGAGAAGGCCCGGGAACATTTGAAAAGTCATCTTCTCGGCCTGGGCGTTTCCCGGGTAACGGCCCTTCGCTACGGGGAAGAATACGAGCTGACTAACTAATCTTGACCTATCGAAGAAGATATTAAACCTCTCTATTCGTGGATGAAAAAAAAATTTTAATATTTTGCTTTTTGCCTGTTTTTTCAGATAATTAAACCTAGATCTAAAAATAAGCACCTTTTAGGAGGATCTATGAAGATTAAAGCGAAACTCCTGGTCACTAATATCGTCATGACGATTCTTATTATCGCCGTCATCTCCCTGGTTTTTATCTTCAGCTCCATGAACTGGAACCGGGATATGAACATGCAATTTGCCGAGGAACTTCTGCAAAGGCATAAAAGCAACCTGCAGGCTTATGTGGATATCGTGTATTCCCTGATGGAAGAAACCTATGAACAGGGGGTAGCCTCGGGAAACCTGGAAGAAGCGAAGCTCAGAATCATGGAGAATTCCCGGGTTATGCTGTATGACCAGGGGGCGGGGTACTTCTGGATCAACGACACCACCTTGCCCTATCCGATCATGATTGCCCATGCCATAACCCCCGAGTTGGAAGGCAAAGTACTGGATGATCCCAAGTACAACTGTGCCATGGGGGAGGGAAAGAACCTCTTCGCCGCCATGGTGGAAGTCACCGCCGCTACCGGTTCGGGGTTCGTGGATTACGAGTGGGCGAAACCGGGAGAAACGACTCTTTCGCCGAAGCTCTCCTACGTGCGTCTTTTTCGGCCTTTGGGCTGGATCATCGGAACCGGTATCTATATTGACGATATCGACCGGGTGATCGCCGAAAGAGAGGCTCAGAACGCCGCGGAACTGCGCCGGAATATTCTTACCATTCTCGTGGCTGCCGGGGTGCTTCTCCTTCTCAGCGGGGTTATCTTTTTTCTGTTTGCCGCGGGCATCTCGAGGCCCCTGGTAAAGGTAACAAAGCTGGCGGACCAGATCGCCAGGGGAGACCTGGATGTGGACAGGGTCGAATCAAAGGCCCGGGATGAGACAGCCATGCTTATTCGTTCCTTTATGACTATGGTAGAGGTTCTTCAGGAGAAGTCCCTGGAGATAGACCGGATAGCCGACGGAGACTTGACCGTGGAGGTACAGAAGGTATCCGAACATGATAGCCTGGGTAAGGCGTTGTCCCTTATGAAAGAGTCTTTGAATGAAATCCTCGGCCAGGTCAGGGAATCGGTCGATCGTATCACCGGGAATTCTGACCAGATATCCCTTTCGAGCCAATCCCTCTCCCAGGGGGCAACGGAACAGGCCAGTTCCTTGGAAGAAATTTCCAGCAGCCTGGCGGAAATCAACAGTCAATCGGGCCAGAACGCCAAAAACGCTTCGGAGGCCAGCGGTCAGGCAAAGACCGCCTCGGAAACCGCCGCCGCGGGAAATACGCAAATCAAAGAACTCACTGCGAGTATGGCTGAAATAGACAATTCTTCCGATGAGATCAGCAAGATCGTGAAGGTCATCGATGATATCGCCTTCCAGATCAACCTTTTGGCCTTGAACGCCAATGTGGAGGCCGCCCGGGCGGGAAAATACGGCAAGGGTTTCGCCGTGGTGGCGGAGGAGGTGCGAAACCTGGCGAACAAGAGTGCCGATGCCGTGAAAGAGACCACCGTGATGGTGGAACGCTCCATCAACGGGATAAAGAACGGCAATAAAGCGGTGGAGAAAACAGCGGAGTATTTTGCTGAAATCGTGACCAGTATTGAAAAGGTTGCTCAGTTTCTTGAAGAGATCGACCATGCCAGCAGAGAACAGGCTATGGGAATTGAACAGATTACCACGGCTCTTGACCAGATCAGCCTGGTGACCCAAACCAACACCTCCGGAGCTGAAGAAACCGCTTCGGCGGCGGAAGAACTGGCGGCGGAAGCCCTGGAGTTGAAATCCATGGTTGAACGGTTCAAGCTTGAAACGATGAACGAGACGTACCGGTTGCCTTCGCCGGAGTAAGACGATTGCTTTTTTCTTATCGGGGCCGTCGAAGCATTTCCGGCTTGAATCCGGGAACCGGTCCCCGGTAAGGCTTTCCCCGCCGCCCTTTATGGGGCCTTCCCATGTAAAGAACCGCCTGGACGGGACAAAAGTTATAGCAGCGCTCGCAGAGGACGCATTTTCCGGTGGTGCGGATGGTATTTCCTTCCCGCACCAGGTTCCCCGAGGGACAGATATTCACGCA
>JAFGDJ010000164.1 GCA_016932135.1 Spirochaetales bacterium
ACCGGCCGGTTTGAGGGAAAACTGCACTTCGGAGAGAACAAGAAGAAGGAAGCCCTTTCGTTTCTGCGGGAACGGGGGATAACCCCGGAGGAGTGCGCTTTTTACAGCGACAGTATCCATGACCGCCCGCTCTTGGAGGCGGTCGGCACGCCGGTGGCGGTGAATCCCGATATCCGGTTGAAAGAATTAGCCTGCCAGCGAGGATGGAGGATTATATACTTCCGGTAATCGGCCGTTTTAACTGACCCAGCCACAGCCGCGCGGCCCCGGCCAGGGCTGCGCCCTGGTCTTCCGGAATGATTCGGAAGACGGAACGGAGTTCCCCCGGGGCCGTGGAAGGAACAAAGGACCAGGCGGCCCATTCCAACAGATCCATGTCGTTGTAGTCGTTTCCCACGGCGCAGACCCGGCGGGGAGAAATGCCATACCGTTCACATAAGGCCGCCACGCCGGTGCTTTTGGAAATTCCCCGGGAGAAAATTTCCACCCAGGTGGATTTGCCGTCCAGCGGGCTGGTGGTGCGGACCACGGAATACTCTGCAAGCTCCCGGCGAAGTGCTTCCAGGCCCTCCTGGCCGGGGCGCAGAATGGCGATAAACTGGGTGGCTTCGTCGGGGGCTTCCAGGTGGCGGTCTTCCAGGGGTGCGCAGTATTCATGGTACAACCGGCAGCGTTGAAGGAAGTCGGTGTTTTGGGGGTCCTTTGACCGGTACAAGAACCGGTGATTCTTCGGTATGGGTTCGTGAATCATATAATCCAGACCCAGGGATTCCAGAACCCGGGCGACGGTCAGCACATCTTCGGCTTTCAGGGTTTTTGCCGCCTCCACGGTGCCGGTAGCCAGGTTCATCAGCCCCGCGCCGGAAGAAAAAACCAGGTAATCCACCGGCAAGTCCATGGCGTCGGCCACACCCCGATAGGATTTCAGGGATCTGCCGGTGGCTATGGCCCGAAGAACCTTGGCTTTCCCCAGGTCTTCCAGGACCCGCCGATCCCCGGGATGGATATCCCCGCCGAAATAGAGGGTGCCGTCGAAATCGGTGACAAAAAGGGCTTGGAAGGCCTTCTCTTTTGTTTGTGTCATGAAAGAATTTCGTAACTGCTGGAGGTTACCGGGGCTCTGAGGTTATTGAGAACCCGTTCCAGCAGCACCCCTTCCCGGTTTGGTATGTTGTGGCCGAAACTGGCCCGGATAGCCATGGATACGAACTGCACCGCTCGATCCAGGGCCAAAGGAAGATTGTCCCCCTGAAGGAGGCTTCCGGTAATGACGCTGGTGAAGATGTCCCCGGTTCCGGGGTAGAAGGCCGGCACATAACCGCATTGTACTTCCCAGAAACGACCGTCGGTTCTGTTGTAGGCTATCACCGAGGTGGTTTTTTCGGAAGCGGGAACACTGGTGACGATGACCGTGGCGGGTCCCTGGTCGGAAAGCTCCCGGACCCAGGTCTTCATTTCTTTTTTGGTGATCGAAGGGGAATAAGGTTTGTCCAGAAGAAAGGCGGCTTCGGTGATGTTGGGGGTAATGATATCGGCGAAACCGATGAGTTTTTTCATCCGGTCGATCATTTCCGGTCCGATGGGTCCATAAGAGATGCCGTCGTCTCCCAGAACCGGGTCTACCACCACCAGTTGATGCTCCCGGCTAAAGAATCGTATAAAATCGATAACGATATCCACCTGCTGGGGTGACCCGAGAAAACCGCTGTACACGGCGTCAAAATCGATCTTCAATTGTTTCCAGTGATCGATGATTCCCGGTAGTTCGGGGGTCAGGTCATGGTAGTGGTAGCCGGTAAATCCACCGGTATGGGTGGAAAGAATAGCCGTGGGTAGAGGAACCACCTGTATGCCCATGGTGGAGAGAATGGGAATGACCACCGTCAGGGAGGATCGTCCGAAACCTGAAAGATCGTGAATCGCCGCGGCTCGGGGAACCGGAGTTTTCGTATACATAATAGGCCATTCTATCTCAGCCCTGCTATTAAGACAAGAAGCATCTTAACCTCTGTTCAATCTCCCGGTTCATATAGTATGCTAAGGCCGCTGTTTCTCCTGAAACGGCTATTCATTACCACGGGGATAGAATCGACTGATGCTCGGCGGAAAGCGCAGACAGACTACGGATCGACTCCTGGAAGATACCCGGAAACGCTATGCCTTTATGACGGAAGAGAAGCGGCTCCCGGTCTCGGCGGCTCGGGCTTTTGACGACCGTTATTATGCCGCGTTAAAAGCCGGGATGGATATTCAGCGTTTTCTTCAGGCCGAATCGGCAGCCCTGGATGAGTTGGAATGCCGGTCTGCGGAGAAAGAGGAGACCCTGGTTTCCGATGTTCCGGCTTCGGAGACCAATGAAACGGAGGAGGAACGGGAGAGCTTCATCGATCGGGTCACCCGGGAACTCTACCGGCGCATTGAGGGGTATCCCTCCGCCGTTCTGCCTCCCGGGGCTTCTTTCGATATGGAAAAGCTCGCCGGTATGCTCCTCTACTTCGGCCGGGAACACTGGCCAGTGATGGAAGGGTTCCTTCGGACCTCCGGCGCCTCGAATCGGATGGGTACCAGGATGGCTTTGGAATCGCTGATTCTGGAGCACTGCCTTCCCGGCACCTGGGGCGTGCCAGCGTGTTTCGACCGCTATGTGGGAGCCCTGCATGACGGCCAGGAGAACCGGGTGGAGCGGGAAGAACAGCTGTGTATTGTGACGGCAGCCCGGTTCCTGCAGGGGATGAAAAAAGAAGTGTTTCTTCTTCGAACCCAGGCGAAGGATCCGGAAGAGGAAAAAGTACTGCAGGGAATCGAGGGATTCCTCCTTTCCGCTGTGGAGAATTTCAGGATGAAAGACCTTGGATTATTACGTTAATGGCGGGAGGGCATCATGAGTGTTGAGATCATACTGAATGAAGACAATTTCAATCTGGAGGTTCTTGAATCGGATAAACCGGTATTAGTGGACTTCTGGGCCCAGTGGTGCATCCCCTGCAAAACCTTAGGCCCCGTCATCGCCGAGATTGCCGAAGAATACAAAGACCGGTTGAAGGTGGGGAAACTGGAAGTTGAAAACGCCGGCGATCTTGCCGGGGCTTACAATATCGTCAGCATTCCGACCCTGCTGCTGTTTAAAAACGGTGAACCGGTGCACCGCCAGGTGGGAGCGGTATCCAGGAGTATCGTGGAAGATATGATCCGGGAGCATGTATAGGGGAAGTATCGGGGACCGCACCACCACTAAGGCGTGTATACCTGGTCGTTATTTTCTTCCCCGAAGGTGTAGCCGCCGGTGGGTACAATGTGCCAGTCGGCGGCTGTGTTGGTATCTTCCGAGGTACTCCGCCGGCAGATTGATCTGGTGGCGGTAGAGCCTTCAGGATTTACCGCGTCTTCGGGGGCGATGAGTTCTCCTGCGGCTGTCCATCCTGCCAAACGATGCAGTTCCTCAGCCCGCTGAAGCACCTTCAGCATACCGAATCCCCGATAAGTGGTGTCGGATGATGATGTGCGGTTGCTGTACAGCACCCCGTCCTTCAGGTCGCCGTAAGGGGAGGCGTAAAGGCTAAGCACCCCGTTGTTTCCCGAAAGCCCGGTTCCTCCGGTAACCCAGAGATCAAAGGCTTCCGGATGGCAGTCGTAACCGCCGGAGGTGTCGGTTTCCAGGGTTTCATCGATTTCTTCAGAGATTCCCTGCGGTTTAATGTGAAGAAGAATGAAGCTATTCTCCTTTACTTCCAGGGGCGGCAGAACGTATCGATGATCCCAATCCAGGGAGGTTCCCTCATAAAAGCACATTCCCGCCGTGTTGCCTGCTGTCAGAGCGCGAAGTTCCACCAGGTCGGGATGGGTGCTGCTGCCCCGGGGAGTAAACTCGTTGATCACCATCAGCGGAACATCGGGGTTATACCCGTAGAAATGAACAATGAAATCGGTGCTGTTTCCTCTTTCATCCCTCACCGACCCGTCCAAGGTGTACTGCTTTCCCGGTTCCTGCGCCGCGGAAAAGGTAATAACAACCCCGGTGTCATCATAGACCAGGTCGACGGTTTCCAGGCCGGGAACGATAACAGGCGGTTCGATAAAGGTACAAGCCTCATCGAAGGCGATACGAAGTTGCTGTTCCCCCGTTACCTCCAGGGTAAGCAGCACCGGCGGATAGGCGTCCAGATCGGTCAGATCTCTCAAGTCCGGCAGGGGGCCGCAACTGAGACTAGCCAGAACCAGTATCACCGGTGATATCAGGTGCTTTTTCATGGCCTTCTCCTTTTTTCTCGGTGTTTCCAGAAAGGTTATACGGAGATTAATCGGATGCTGCTTCAAGGTTGTTTGCTTTTATCGAAAAAAAATTATAGAATACTCTGACAACCCTGTGAGGATATAAATGAGGTAGAACCATGGCAGAGAACGTGCTTTTTGATAAATATGGAACGGTGTATGATTCCGGAAAGGTTATTTTTAACGAGAATGATACCGGTGATCAGATGTATATCATCCAGGATGGAAGCGTCCGGATCAGTAAAAAAATCGGGGGAAAGGAACACATTCTCGCGGTTCTCGGCAAGGGGGATTTTTTCGGCGAAATGGCCATTGTTAATCAGGTTTCCCGCACCGCTACGGCTACCGCTGTGGGGACCGTACGCCTGCTGGCCTTCAACAGGGAAGGCTTTATCAGTATGGTGGAAAAAAACGCCCGGATCGCCCTGAACATCATCGACAAGCTCTGTCGGCGTCTTCAACAGGCGGATCTGCAGATTCAGCACCTGGTAAAAAAGAACGAAAAGGGATTGTTAGGCCTGAACATTTATTACGCCTTCGCCGAGGGGGGCATGGAAAAGGCCGTGCTGGATTACCATAAGCTTGTGAGGGATCTTTCGTTGAACCTGGAAATACCCCAGGACCATATTACCGAATTTATCGCCGCCCTGGCGAAAGACAGGGTTGTCGCCCTGGAACAGAGCAAGTTGATGCTCCTGGATAAGGAAAGGATAACCGCCATCTCGGAAGAATCGGTGAAAAAGTTTTAACCGTTCTTTTTTCCTCTCCTTTGTTTTTACAGCCCTTTGTGATATATATACTCTAAGAGCGGAAGGAGAAGAAATAGCAATGTGTGGAATAATCGGTTATTGCGGAGATAAGAATGCTTCAACGGTTCTCCTGGAAGGATTGAAGCGATTGGAATACCGGGGGTATGATTCCGCAGGAATCTGTGTGGGAATAGATAAAGCCCTGAAGATTGTAAAATGTAAGGGAAAGATCAAGGATCTGAAGGCCATTGTGCCTGAGAATTTCCCCGGAAATTACGGCATCGGGCATACCCGTTGGGCCACCCACGGTGAGGTGAATGATGTAAACGCCCACCCTCACACCGACGGATCGGGGAAAGTCGCCATAGTTCATAACGGTATCATTGAAAATTTTCAGACCTTGAAGAATAAACTCCAACGGGAGGGCCACGAGTTTCGCACCGAAACGGACTCGGAGGTCATTGCCCATCTCATCGGAACCTTTTATCAGGGTGATCTGGAAAAAGCTGTCAGGGAAGCCATCGGGTTGTTAAAAGGAACCTATGGTATCGTCTGTGTCCACGCCGATGAACCGAACAGAATGATCGGCGCCAGAAATGGGTCTCCCCTGGTCCTGGGGGTGGGGGAACATGAGATGTTCCTCGGTTCCGATGTAACGGCCATGATGGCGTATACGAAACAGGTGGTCTATCTGGAAGACGGTGAGATCGTTGATGTAACCGATAAGGGTTTTCGCACCTCCGATTACGACGACCGGGAAATAGCCAAAGAGATCGATCATATCGACTGGGAACTTCAGCAGATAGAAAAAGACGGTTTTCCCAACTTCATGGAAAAGGAAATTTTCGAGCAGCCTGAATCGATCCGCCGCTGTATGAGCGGCCGGTTGGATACGGAACTGGCCACGGGGCACCTGGGAGGGTTGAACCTTTCAAGCAAGGAACTCCTGGAGGTGGAACGGGTAAAGATTATAGCCGCGGGTACCAGCTATCATGCCGGCATGGTAGCCTCTTATCTCATGGAATCCATGGCTCGCATTCCCGCGTCGGCGGAGCTGGCTTCGGAAGTCCGGTACCGCAACCCCATCGTCGAACGGAACAGTCTCTATTTTGCCGTGTCGCAGTCCGGTGAAACTATCGATACCCTCTTTGCCATGCGGGAACTCCAACGCAAGGGCGCCAGGGTTCTGGGGATCTGTAACGTGGTAGGTTCCACCATTCCCCGGGAGTCCGATGGCGGGGTGTATATCCATTCGGGTCCGGAGATTGCCGTGGCGTCGACCAAGGCCTTCACCTCCCAGTTAATGGCTTTTTATATCTTCGCCTTGAGTATGGCCAGAATGCGAGATATGTCCTATGAAACGGGTCATACCCTGTTAGATGGCATGAAGGCCATACCTGACCAGGTGGTCCGGGTGCTGGAACAAAAAAACGCTATCCGGGATCTGGCAATGAAATACTCCTCTTCGGAAAACTTCCTTTTTCTCGGCCGGGGAATAAACTACCCGGTGGCCCTGGAAGGGGCTCTCAAGCTGAAAGAGATATCCTATATTCACGCCGAAGGCTACAGTGCGGCGGAAATCAAACACGGACCCATAGCCCTGATCAATGAACAGACTCCCAGCCTCTTCCTGGTCCCCGACGACCGGCTCCGGGAAAAGGTGATATCCAATATGAAAGAGATCAAAGCCCGGCAGGGGAAGGTTATCGCCGTCGCCGTGGAGGGGGATGAAGAGGTCGGAGATATCGCCGACGATACGATCTTTATTCCTTCCACCCATGAACTGCTGTATCCCTTTCTCATGGTGGTGCCTCTGCAGCTCTTCGCTTATTACACCGCCCTGGATTTGGGGCGTAACGTAGACCAGCCGAGGAATCTGGCAAAAAGTGTTACCGTCGAATAAAGGTTTTGTCTTCTTCTGCGCCGTTTTAACCCTGCTTCTGTCCGCCGGGCTTCCGGCGGAGGAAACAGGGGTTTTAAAGCGTGGACCTATCGAAACCCAGGGAATACCTCTTCTTCCGCGGAACGCCCATCATTCCTATTTCGGTGAGTACGTCTACCGGGGAGAGACCCTGAAAGTCTACGTTACCTTTACCGAGATATTTCGTCCTGAAACTTGGAAGCGTTCCGATTGTGATGTGTACGAGACCTACCTGGTCCCTTCGGAACAAGGTGAGACAGTGTATGTTTACCGTAATGACGGTGGATGGACCCTGGTGGCGGGGTTTCCCTCTTCCGGTGAGCACTGCCGGTTCCTCAACGAGCTCATCCGTAAACTCATTTATTTCCAGGGAGTCTCGGGAGGCAATAGAAGTTTTTCCTTCCCGGCGGTTTTAACCTTTCCGGATTAACAGCCCCTCTCCCCCAGGCGGTCCATTTTTTCCACCCTTTGTCGGTGTCTGCCCCCTTCGAAGACGGCGGTATGGAAGGTTGTTATCATCGATTCTATCGGTTCGTTATAGGTTACCCGCCCCCCGAAGGCGATAAAGTTGGCATTGTTGTGCTTTTTGGCCATCCGGGCGCAGAAGCTGTCGTGAATCAGGGCGCAGCGGATACCCTTTATTTTATTGGCTGAAATGGATATGCCGATGCCGGTACCGCAGAGAAGAATACCGAAATCATAGTCCCCCTTTAAAAAGTCCCGGCAGGCTTTCTCGGCGATATCCGGGTAGTCTATCGATTCTTCCGTGTCCACCCCCGCGTTTGTCACCTCGAAGCCCTGGGATACCAGCCACCTGACCAGGCGGTTTTTCACTTCCACGGAGCTGTGATCGTTTCCAATGATTACCTTTACCATGGGGTCCTTATCTCCTTTTCAGCCATGTGAGGGTTTCATCAGCCACGGTTTCCTTCTGGGAGTCATTCACCAGGACATGGCCGCTTTTTTCCAGCCGTATAATATCCACGGAAGCTCTGCCGGCGGTCCGCTTTTGAATGATATCGGCGGCCTTAACGGGAACCGTGCGATCCGCCGTGGATATAAACACACAGGTGTCGCAGCGCAGATCGTACAGAGACCTTCGCGCCAGGGTGTAGAGCCTGTAGAACTGGGATGTAGGAACAGCGTAGCGCCACTTCCAGTACTCATCCGCCAGGTATCGCCGGTCCGGGTCTTCCGTGGTTTCCTGGTACCCCGTGGGTACGCGACGGACAAAGAGCCGCATCAAGGGCACCAGTGGGAAAAGGGGGTTCGATACGGCGACGCCCGGGGCGTACAGAAGGCAGCCGGCGGGGTTAAACCGGGCGGCCAGAAGAACGGCCAGGGTCCCCCCCATGGAAAGCCCGCAGATAAAGATCTTTTCATACCGCCCGGCCAATTCCAGGTAAGCGTCGGTACATCGACGAAGCCAATCTTGCCAACGGGTCTGCAGAAAGTCGGCTGTATTGGTACCGTGACCGGGCAGGCGGGGGATGGATACGGTAAATCCCGCCTCATGAAGCCGGTCACCCAGATACCTCATTTCACCGGGATACCCGGAGAATCCATGGAGCAGAAGACAGGCGGAAGAGCCGCCTTCAAGAAAAACACTTCGGCAGCCGGGGCATACTACCGTATCCCCCGGTATAGCGGAAAGCTTCATGATGTCCCTCCGAAGAGAAGTGTAGCAGAAATCTGTCATCGGGACCAGCCGCGCCTTGGCTTCTTCCTCTTATAACAGCTTTTCCTGTGCCGATACTAGAATCATGAAAACCTTGTTCTGTGCGATCATGGCTGTATGTATCCTGACCGGACTCTGGGCTGAAGACTTAAGCCTGCGCCCTGAAGATATACTGATTGAGCAGAGTCTTGAGGGGGGGTACAACCTGTGGGTGAGGCATTTACCGGGGCAGGGTTCGGTTCTGCTGACGGAGTCTACCGAAGATCCGGAGCGCAGGACGGCCTCCTACGCATTCAGGAACCCGGTGTATCATCCGGCCAACGGAGATGAAAAGCGTATACTGGACGGCGTATTCCTGGAACAGAGCGGACAGGGGTATTTTATTATCGATTCCACACCGGAACCCCATCCGACCCTGGGTTCGGCTTTCCGGCTGTTTATCCCCTATGTGGTCGATTACGGTTATTCCTGGAGCCGCCAGGGAGAACTGCAGGTCCTGGATGGGGCTTATCTCAATGTCCGAACCTTTGAAAAACCCTACGGGGACTATACCGGTGCTTTTCATGACAATCCCTTTATTCTCCGGGTGGTTCAAAAACCCATGGAAGGACCGCCCGAGGGCAATTTTATGCCCGATACGGTGGAGAGTTTTACCGAGATCGCCGATAAGGGCAAGGGTGAGGTGGTTTTTTCTTCCGGTGAGGAGGATATTCTCCTTCGTCTCCGGGGAATTCTTGCTCCCCGCACCGGGAAAACCCTGGATCTTGTCCTGGCTTTGGATACCACGCAGAGCATGGAAAACGATATACCCTATCTGGAAGAACATCTGATCACGCTTTTAACGGAAGCCACCGCCGGCTATGAAAAATTTCGCTTCGGTATGGTTTTCTACAAGGATTACATGGAAGAGTACCTCACCAGGGTGGTTCCTTTTCAACCGACCTTGGATAACGCCGTAAAGGCTTTAGGAAGCTTGAAGGTTATCGGAGGTCGGGATATTCCCGAAGCGGTGTATGAAGCTCTTTATGACGGGTTACGTGAGTTTCCCTGGGACGCGGAAGACCGGCTGCTGATCCTTCTCGGAGATGCCCCGCCCCATCCCCGGCCCCGGGGTAGAATTACCAAGGAAATGGTTTACGATTTGGCCGAATCAAGAGGAGTGGAAATTCACGCTATTATTTTGCCTCAATAGGGTATGGAAGGTTAGTCTTCGTTTTCTTTCTTGATGGCAATTTCTATTAACAGTTTTTCCGCCAGGACCCGGGGCCATTTCGGCAGCGCCTCCGCTTCCGGCTGGTTGTATCGGTCCAGGAGGGCCCGGAATTCCTTTTCGGCGGTGATAAAATCACCCTGAACGTAATGGATAAACGCGATTTCATATTCCGCTTCCACTACCCGCTGGGTATCCTCGGGGAAGCGCTCTAAAAAGGTTGTATAGTACACCAGGGCTGTTTTGTAATCGTCCCGGCTCCCCATGGCCTCCTGGGCCCGCTGGAAATATTCCGCCGGAGCCAGGTTTTCTTCAATATGCGCAGGAGCTCCGGCGCAGGCGGTTACCAGGGCTAAGGTTATGAATGTCAGAAGTCTCAGTATTATTTTCATAGGTTAGTATTCCCGTTTTACATATCCGGGTTGTAGACCTCGTCTTTGATGGGCAGAGTCTTTTTTAATTCTTTCAGGAATTCCCTCGGGTCGCCCATAGGTTCGTAGGCATCGCATTCATCAAGGCTGCGGCGGGCTACAGTAAAGTACTTATAGACTTTTTCTTCCCCGAGTTTTTTCTTCCATCGGCCTGCGGCACAACGAACCCGAAGATGGTATTCCCCCCGTTCGTTGGCCACTCTGACGAGTTTACAGTGGATACAATTGGCACAATAAATTTTTCCGGCGGCATCCGCCTGAGAGGTCAATTCCGCTTCCTCAATCAGTAAAGCGTGATTCTGCCTGGCTTCTCCCATGGCTCCTCCCTTTTTTAAGTTGACATACTATCATGATCGACTTTTTCCGGTCAAGGGTTAACAGTCCTTCACAAGGAGTTTAAAATCCATTAGAATCCGCCCAATGATAGCTACTATTGTCAACTGTATAACCGTTATTATCGGCTCGATCATCGGTTTGTTGTTCCACCGGAAGATAAAGGGGAGCTACAAAGAGGCGGTTTTTACCGCCATAGGTTGTTTCAGCCTGGTTATAGGAATGAAATTAGCCTTAGGGTTCGAGCATGTTTTGATTATCGTTTTATCCCTGGTGATCGGCGGAATCCTCGGATACCTGCTGGATATCGAAGGAGCCCTTTTGAAATTCGGCACTTTTCTGAAGAACCGGTTCAGCAAGAAAGAGGAAGATCACTCCTTTGCTCAAGGGTTTCTCAACGCTTCCATTCTTTTCTGCGTGGGAGCCATGGCCATTATCGGGGCCTTAAATGCCGGAATCGATAAAAACTATGATCTTCTTTTAACCAAGTCGGTGATGGACGGCTTCGTGGCAATCTTTCTCACCGCGGCCATGGGCATCGGGGTTATGTTTTCGATTATCAGTCTCTTGATATACCAGGGCGGCTTAACCCTCCTGGCCGCTCAGATCGCCCCCTTCCTGAATGACACCATTTTGACGGAGCTGTCCAGTGTGGGAGGCATCCTGATCGTTATGATAGGCATTAATATGCTGGACCTGAAAAAACTGAAAACCGGGAATTTCATTCCCGCCCTGGTGCTCGTCCTGGTGCTGACCATTCTGCAGCCGCAACTGGCCCCTTTCTTCGCCCGGTTCGGGTTTTAACAGTGGGAGTGTGAGGTTTCCGTGGGAAAAAGGAATCTTCCTCACACTC